>NZ_CP042829.1:610432-915649 GCF_008838325.1 Tepidiforma bonchosmolovskayae
GGCGGCGCGTTCGTACATGGGGGCGAAGAGGAGGTTTTCGGCGCAGGCGAGGAGGACGCCGGCGCGATCGCAGGCGTCGACCATGTCGCGCGCGGCGGGCAGACCGTGGGCGAGCGGTTTCTCGCAGAGGACGTGCTTCCCGGCAGCTGCGGCGGCGATGGCGACGGGTGCGTGGAGGTCGTTGGGGGCGGCGATAGCGACGGCGTCGATCGGCGCCTCGGCCAGCAGGCGGCGCCAGTCGTCGAAGGCATGGGGGATGCCCCAGCGGCGGGCGAACTCAGCGGCGGAGCGAGGCGAGGCGACGGCGGTGAGCTGGACGGCGGGGACGCGGGCCGCTGCGTGGGCGTAGACGCCGGCGATGAAGCCGGCGCCGACCAGGCCGAGGCGGAGGGCCATGGGGGGATTGTGGGCGGGCCGGGAGCGGGGTGTCGAGGGCGGGGTCAGCCGCCGAGGAGGACGGCGAGGGCGCGGTCGAGGTCGGTGAAGCCGGGGAGGACGTGCCCGGCGCCGGCGGCGCGGAGCTCGGCCTCGGTGTAGCGGCCGGTGGCGACGCCGACGGCGCGGGCGCCGGCGGCAAGGGCAGCGGCGACGTCGAGCGGGGTATCGCCGATGACGACTGCGCTGGCCGGGTCGGCGGGGACGCCGACGGCTGCGGCGAGCGCGTCGATGGCGGCGGCGACGATGCGGCTGCGGTCGGCGTGGTCGTCGCCGAAGCCGCCGGCGGCGAAGCAGTCCCAGAGGCCGAAGTGGCCGAGCTTCCGGCGGGCGCCTTCGCGGAGGTTGCCGGTGGCGAGGCCGATGCCGGGGAGTTCCCGCTGGAGGGCATCGAGCAGGGGTTTGACGCCGGGCAGGACCTGCCCGCCCTTTTCGGCGAGCGCGGCAGGGAGGTGGGCGAGATAGGCGTCGCGGACCTCGGCGAAGCGGGCAGCGGGGTGCCCGTGGCGTTCGAGCACCTCGGTGATGATGGCGCGGTCGGTTCGGCCGTCGAAACGGACGCCTTCGGTGGCGGCAGGGACGGCGATGACCTGTTCGAAGGCGCGGTCGAGGGCGGTCCGGCCGGCGCCGCTGGTGGCGATGAGGGTGAGGTCGATATCGAAGAGGAGGAGCGGGGGCACGGCTGGAGTGTAGGGCGCGGCGGGCGGGCGGGCGGTAAGGGGCCCGGACAGGAAGCGGGCCGCGGCCGACGAGCGGGCACTTTCGAACCGGGTTCGGTTTTGTTAGCATGCGGCGAAGCAGTGGATGGAGGGACAGCGCCATGACCGAGACCGCAACGAACGAGGTTCCGCTGGGCATCCAGCTGACGCCGCTCAACCCGGAGTACCAGCGAGACCCGTTCAGCCTGCTGGACCGGGTGCGTGAAGCGGGCCGGGTGATCTGGGACGAACAGTTCGGCCGGTGGCTGGTGGCCCGGTTCGAGGATGTGCACGCGATTTTGAACGACCGCGACCTCCTGGTGGACCCGCGGAAGGCGAACGAGAAGTCGTTCAACGCGATGTTCCGTCAGCGGCTGCTGGGGGAGGACCGGGAGCCGAGCATGCTGTTCCAGGACCCGCCGGCGCACACGCGGCTGCGGGGGCTGGTATCGAAGGCGTTTACGCCGCGGGCGATCGAGCGGATGCGGCCGCGGATCGAGGAGATTGCGCACGAGCTGTGCGACCGGGTGGAGGGGCAGGAGCGGTTCGACCTGATGGCCGCGTTCTGCCAGCCGTACCCGACGATCGTGATCGCCGAGATGCTGGGGGTGGACCCGAAGGACCAGGCGAACTTCAAGCGGTGGACCGACGACAGCGTGGCGGCCGGGTTCGATCCATTCGCGAGCGAAGAGGTGCGGCAGCGCGCGATGCGGGCAGGGGAGGAGCTGCAGGCGTACCTGCGGCGGGTGATCGCGGAGCGGCGGGCCGAGCCGCGGGACGACCTGATCACGGCGATGCTACGGGCCGAGGATAACGGGGATTTCCTCAACGACGAGGAGGTGCTCTCGATGATCGGGCTGCTGCTGGCGGCCGGGAATGTGACGACCACGGACCTGCTCGGGAACGGGATGAAGAACCTGCTGCAGCACCCGGACCAGGCGCAGCTGCTGCGGGAGCGGCCGGAGCTCATCGAGAACGCGGTGGAGGAGATGCTGCGGTACGAAGGGCCGGTGACGTTCAGCGGGCGGATCGTGCCGGACGACCGGGTGATTGCGGGGTGCCCGATGCAGAAGGGCGACTCAATCACGGTGGCGCTGGGCGGTGCGAACTACGACCCCCGGCTGCACAGGGACCCGCACAAGTTCGACGTGACCCGCGAGGACATCGACCATGTGGCCTTCGGCGGCGGGCGGCGGTACTGCCTCGGCGCGCCGCTGGCCCGGCTGGAGGCGCAGATCGGGGTGCGGGTGCTGCTCGAACGGTTCCCGAAGATGCGGCTGGCGCAGCAGGAGCTGAAGTGGAAGCGGGTGCCGGGCTTCCGCGGGCTCGAGGAGCTGTGGGTCGAGGTGTAGTCAGCCGACGCCGGGGTTGACGGGGGCGTTGCCGATGACGCCCTCGCGGCGCAGTTCTTCGACCTGTTCGGCGGAGAGGCCGAGGAGGCCTCGCAGGATTTCGTCGTTGTGTTCGCCGAAGAGCGGGGCGTGGCGGCGCGGCCAGGGGTCGGCTTCGCGCAGGCGCCAGGCGGTGCGCGGCTGCTTCCACGGGTGCATCCGGGGGTGGGGGAGTTCGACCCAGTAGCGGCGGGCAGCCAGGTGGGGGTCCTCGTGGATGGTGACGGTGTCGAGGACGCGGCCTGCGGGGATGCCGGCGCCGGCGAGCAGTTCGAACACGTCCTGGGGGTCGCGGTCGGCGAGGGCGGCGCTCAGGCGGGCGTCGATGAGGTCGTGGTCGGCGGGGCCGCCGGGGAGGGCGGGGTCGATGCCGAGGAGGGCGGCGGCGCGCTCCCATTCGCCGCGGGTGCGGAAGGTCACGGCGAGCCACTGCTCTTCGCCAGCGCAGCGGTAGACGCCCTGGGCGAACCAGCGCGGGTCGCGGTTGCCGCGGTGGACGGGCCGTTCGCCGCGGAGCGAGGCGGCGACGAACGCCTCGCCGATGAGCGAGGAGAGGACCTCGCGCTGGGCGAGGTCGATGCAGGCGCCGCGGCCGGTGCGGCGGCGGGCGATGAGGGCGAGGGCGACGGCTGCGGCGGCGGCCTTGCCGGCAACGGGGTCGCCGTAGGAGATGCCGGTTTTGAAGGGGACGCCGTCGTCGCCGTAGCCGGTCATCGAGGCGAGGCCGCTCATCTGCTCGATAATCGGGCCGAAGCCGACGTGGCTGCGCTCGGCGCCGGTCTTCCCGTAGCCGGCCATCGAGACGAGGATGATGTCGGGCCGGGCCTGGCGGAGGACATCGTAGCCGAGCCGGAGGTTATCGAGGACGTCGGCGCGGTAGTTCTCGATGACGACGTCGCAGTGGGGGACGAGGCGGAGGAAGGTTTCCCGGCCGAGCGGGTGAGCGAGGTCGAGGGTAAGGGACTTCTTGTCGCGGTTGTAGTCGTTGAAGTAGTAGGACGCGTTCCAGGGCTCGTCGACACCGGGCAGGGGGATGAGGGTGCGGATGTTGTCCCAGGCCCGGGGTGATTCGATCTTGATGACCTCGGCGCCCATTTCGGCGAGGATGCGGGTGGCGTAGGGGCCGGCCCACATCATGGTGAGGTCGGCGACGCGGATGCCTTCGAGCGGGAGGCGCTTCATGGACGGGGGCTCCACCGGGGGAGGATCTGGGCGGCCGGAACGGGGTCGGCGAGGGCGCCGGGACGCCAGCCAAGGCCGAGGAAGGGCCTGCCGGGGATGCGCGCCTGGCCGGCGGGGGTATCGACGGTATCGAAGAAGCCGCGTTCCAGAAGCGCGGGGTTGTCGAGGAGTTCGAGCGGGGTGACGACGGCGCCGATGGGAACGCGGTGGCGGACGCCGAGTTCGAGGAGTTCGGCTTTCGTGCGTTCGCCGAACCAGGCGTAGAGCTTTGCCTGGAGTTCGTCGTCGTGGTTGGGGCGTTCGAGCGGGTCGCGGAAGCGGGGTTCGTCGAGTTCGGGGTCGCCGAGGAGGGAGAAGAGGGCGGGCACCTGGCGCTCGAGGGCGCAGACGCCGGCGTAGCCGTCAGCGCAGGGGTAGAGGCCCCAGAGGGCGCGGACGTGGTTGCCGGAGCGGATGGAGACGGCGCCTTCGTAGGCGCCGCGGGGGCCGTAGAGCTCGAGCATGCCGGCCATGCATTCCTGGAGCGAGATATCGACCCAGTCGCCTTCGCCGTGGACGAGGGCGCCGAAGTACGCCGTGACGGCGGCGCCGGCGGCATCGAGCCCGCCGAGGTAGAGGGCCTGGCTGCCGCCGGTGACGAGGGGCTCGCGCTGGTGCATCCCGGTGAGGGACATGATGCCGCCCATGGCGAACGCGGTGATGTTGGTGGCGGGGCAGGCCGCGTATGGGCCGTCCTGGCCGAAGGGGGTGATGGAGACGACGACGAGGGCGGGGCGCTCGGCGCGGAGGGCGGCGGGGTCGAGCCCGCGGGCAGCGAGGGCGCCGGGCGGGCCGTCCTCGATGATGATGTCGGCGGCACGGGCGAGGGCGGCAAGTTCGGCGGCGTCGGCGCGGACGCGGCGCTTGCCGGGGAGGAGGTAGACGGCTTCGTCGGGCGAGAGGGATTCGACGTCGGGCTCGACACGGACGACATCGGCGCCGAAGCCGGCGAGCCAGCGGGCGGCGAAGGCTGCGGAGATGCCGCCGCCGATTTCGAGGACGCGGACGCCATCGAGGGGAAGGGAGGGGGATGCTTCCATCGCCGGCGGATTCTACCGCCGGCAGCGCGGCGCGTCAGTCGAGGTAGACGTCGCCGAGCGGCTCGCGGGGGACGTCGTCGTGGGCGTTGATCATGTGGCGGGCGAGGACGGCGAGGCGCTCGAAGATGGGGTCCTGGAGTTCGCGGGGGACGCCGGCCTCGGTCCAGGCTTCGCGCATGAGGCGGAGCCAGCGGCCGGCGGCGCGCTCGTCGATGACGAAGGGGAAGTGCCGGCGGCGGAGGCGCGGGTGGCCGTAGCGGTCGCTGTACGAGGTGGGGCCGCCGAGCCACTGCTCGAAGAACCAGGCGAGCTTTTGCCTGCCGGGTTCGAGGTCTTCGGGGTAGAGGGGGCGGAGGATGTCGTCGGTCTCGACGCGGCGGTAGAAGGCTTCGACGATGCGCCAGACGGTCGGGGCGCCGCCGAGCTGGTGGTAGGGGGTGGGAGCGGCGGATTCGGCGGGGTTCACGGGATCGATGATAGCCGGGCGGCGGGGCGCGAGGGTGGGCGAGCGGGTAAGATGAGGGTGGCCGGGTGTCCGGCGTGTGCGGTGCGCCCTCGTAGCTCAATCGGATAGAGCAGCTGACTTCGGATCAGCAGGTTGTGGGTTCGAGTCCTGCCGAGGGCGCCAGTTTTCATTTGCGCGAGGCGGGCGGCCTACCAGCGTTCTTCGTGGACGAGCTCTTCGAGGGGCTTGCGCTTGCGGGCGACGGCCGGCGGCGGGCCAGCGCGCTCGGGGTCGAGGTAGCCGAAGCCGATAACGCGATTGATGAAGACCCCGGGCGGGATGCCGAGGAGTTCGCGGACGCGCTCTTCGGGCAGGTGGGCCGGGCAGGAGCCGATGCCGTCGTTCCAGGCGGCGAGCATCATGTTCTGGGCGCAGCGGCCGGCATCGAAGGGGTGTTCGTTGACCTGGGCGATGACGATGACGACCGCTGCATCGGCGAGCCAGCGGGCCATGGGGCTGAGGTCGGCAAGGGCCGGTTTGCCTTCGGGCGAGCGGACGACGATGAAGCGGTTCGGCTCGGCGTTCTTGGAGGAGGGGGTCATGCGGCCGGCCTGGAGGATGCGCCGGAGGGATTCTTCGGGGATGGGCTGCGGGAGGAAGGCGCGCCGGTCGCGCTTGGAGATGGTGCCGCGGTAGAGGTCCATGAGCCGGATTGTACGGGAGGGGGCGGGGCGGATGGTTGACGGCGAAGGCGGGCCCGGCAAGACTCAGCGAGCCCCTCACTGCCGGCGCGGGTGTGCCGGGGGCATTCCGAGGATGCGGAGGGAACGCGATGGCCGAGACGCCCCCGGGCGAACTGGTCGACCTCGCAGCGCTGGAACGGTTCGTGAACGAGCATGTGCCGGGCGAGCCGGGGCCGATCACCGTCGAGAAGCATGTGGCGGGGTTTTCGAACGAGACCTTTTATGTCACCCGGGGCGAGCAGCAGTGGGTGATGCGGCGGCCGCCGCGGGGGCCACTACTGCCGACGGCGCACGACGTCATCCGGGAGTACCGGTACATCGCGGCGCTGTACGGGCGGGCGCGGGTGCCGCGGCCGGTGGCGGTGTGCGAGGACCCATCGGTCGTCGGGGCGCCGTTCTACCTCATGGAGCGGCTGGAGGGGGTGGTGATCCGGTCGGAGGTGCCGGCGGCGTACGACACGCCGGAGGGGCGGCGGAAGGTGGCGGAGGAGCTGGTGGACGCGCTGGTGGAGCTGCATGCGGTGGACTGGCAGGCCGCGGGGCTCACGGGAAAGGGCGAGACGTACCTGCCGCGGCAGGTGGAGCGGTGGGCGAAGCAGTGGGAGCTGACCCGGCCGCGGACGAGGGAGCTGCCCGGGCTGGACGAGGCGACGGCGTGGCTGCGGGCGCGGATCCCGGCCGAGGCCGATGTCTCGGTGGTGCACGGCGACTACAAGCTGGACAACGTGATCTTTGCGGCGGATGAGCCGCGGCTGCTGGGGATCCTCGACTGGGAGATGGCGACGATCGGCGACCCGCTGGCGGACCTCGGCTGGCTCCTTTCGACGTGGGGCGACCAGGGCGACCCGCCGGGGACGCGGCAGCTGAACAACCGGTCGACGCTGACGGAGCTGGAAGGCTTCCCGGGCCGGGAGGAGATGGCTGCGCGGTACGAGGCGAAGAGCGGGCGCTCGATGAAGCACTTCGGCTTCTACAGCGTCCTGGCGGTATACAAGATGGCGATCATCCTCGAGGGGCTGTACATGCACTACCTCGAGCGGACCGCCTCGAACCCGGGAGCTGCTGATTTCGAGTGGTATGTGCCGGTCCTGATCGACCGGATGCATCGACTGATGGGGGAGTCGAACTAGATGGCAAGGAAGCGCCTTTCACTCTCGGTCCCGCTGGACGGGGTGTCGCTCCGGGAGCACCCGGAGGTGTGCCAGGAGGCGGAACGCCTGGGGTACACCGACGCATGGTCGTACGAAGTGGACGCGATCGATGCATTCACGCCGCTGGCGGTCATCGGGCTGCACACGAACCTCCGGCTGGGGACGGCGATTGCGAACGTCTACACGCGGGGGCCGGCGACGCTGGCGGAGACCGCGGCCGGGGTGGCGGAGGTGGCGCCGGGGCGGTTCAACCTGGGCATCGGCTCGGGGTCGCAGCCGATTGTGGAGCTGTGGAACGGCGGGAAGTTCCGGAAGCCGGCGACGCGGGTGCGGGAGATGGCGCTCTTCCTGCGGAAGGCCTTTGCGGGCGAGCGGGTGGTGTTCGAGGGGGAGACGTTCCGGGTCGACGGGTTCCGGATGGCGAAGCCGCCGAGCGAACCGATTCCGATCCACATCGCGGCGCTGCGCGAGGGGATGCTTCGGGTGGCGGGGGAAGTGGGCGATGGTGCGATCATCAACTGGCTTTCGGCGGAGGACGTGAAGAAGAGCGTCGCGGTGGTTCGCGAGGCGGCGAAGGCGGCGGGGCGGAACCCGGACGACGTGGAGATCACGGCGCGGCTGATGGTGTGCATCGACCCGCTGACGCCGGAGGTAGCGATGCTGCAGCGGCGGCACCTGAACGCCTACCTGAACGTGCCGGTGTACAAGGAGTTCCACCGCTGGCTGGGGCGGGAGCCGCTCCTCTCGGCGATGTGGACGGCGTGGGACAGCGGCGACCGGAAGGCCGCGCTGGCGGCGGTGCCGGACGTGGTGGTGCAGGACCTGTTCGTTGCGGGCACGGCCGAGGAGCGGAATGCGCACGTGCAGCGCTACCTGGAGGCCGGGGTCGACACGGCGTTCCTGCAGTTCATTTCGTTCGAGCCGGACCCGGCGGTGCGGCGGGAGCGGGTGCTGCAGGCGATGCGGGAGATGTCGCCGAAGGCGGCGGGGATGTAGCGCAGGCCGGCCGGCTGGGGGGCGGCTTCAGACGTTGAAGAGGATGTGCAGGACGTCGCCGTCCTGGACGACGTACTGCTTGCCTTCGGTGCGGAGGAGGCCGCGTTTTTTCGCCTCGGCCTCGCTGCCGGCGGCGAGGAGGTCTTCGCAGCGGACGACTTCGGCGCGGATGAAACCGCGCTGGAGGTCGCTGTGGATTTTGCCGGCAGCCTCGGGGGCGGTAGCGCCGGCAGGGATGGTCCAGGCGCGGCACTCATCGGGGCCGGCGGTGAGGAAGGAGATAAGGCCGAGGAGGCGGTAGCTGGCGCGGATGGCGCTGGCCATGCCGCTTTCAGTGACGCCGGCGGCGGCGCGGAACTCGGCGGCTTCCTCCTCGGAGAGTTCGTTGAGGTCCATTTCGAACTTGCCCGCCATGACGGCGACATCGCGGCCGGGGCCGGCGTACTTCGCGCGGTAGGCGGCTTCGAGTTCAGCGCGGCGCGGGAGGTCCTCCTCCCCGATGTTGATGAGCAGGAGGAGCGGCTTTGCGGTGAGGAACTGGGTGCCTTCGAGGAGCTGGCGGTCGTCGTCGGAGAGCTCCTGGGCGCGGATGGGGATGTCGTTTTCGAGGCCGGCTTTGAGCCGTTCGAGGAGGGCCTTGAGGCGGAGCGGGCGTTCGCGTTCGCCGGCCTTCATGGAGCGGA
Source organism: Tepidiforma bonchosmolovskayae (assembly GCF_008838325.1). Lineage (GTDB taxonomy): Bacteria > Chloroflexota > Dehalococcoidia > Tepidiformales > Tepidiformaceae > Tepidiforma > Tepidiforma bonchosmolovskayae. The sequence continues at coordinate 619,236 of NZ_CP042829.1, forward strand.
TTTCCGTTTCGAGGCGCTGGAGGCGGCGCTCGATGATGGCGAGGTCGGCGAAGGCGAGTTCGAGGTCCATGGTTTGGATGTCGCGGTCGGGGTCGACCGAGCCCTCGGGATGGGGGACCGAGTCGTCGCGGAAGGCGCGGACGACATGGATGAAGGCGTCCATGCGGGCGAGGTCGTTGATGAACTTCCCCGCCGGACCCTCGCCTTTGCCGAAGGACTCGCCGGCGGCCGGGAAGTCGACGTACTGGATAGTCGCATAGGTGACCTTCTTCGGCTTATAGAGCCGGGCGAGGGCGTCGACGCGCTCGTCGGGGACGTTGACGACGCCGATGTTGGGCTGGCTGGAGGAGGAGTAGGCGCCGACCTGGGCGGAGCCGCGGGTGACGGCGTTGAAGACGGTGGTCTTGCCGGAGCGGGCGAGGCCGATGATGCCGAGCTGCATGGGTTTTAGGGTGAAGCGGGCGCTTCCAAGGGGGAAGTGGGGCGGGAGGGCGGGTCGAGCGGCGGGAGGGCGTCGCGCAGCCGGTGGAGCCACTCGAGGCGGAGGGCGTGCCAGCGGGAGGCGAGGCCGCTCGAACTCGGGATGACCCAGGGGATGGTGCGGCCGATGCGCTCGGGCTGCTCGCCGTACGGCCGGCGGGCGAGCTCGGCGGCCGAGATGCCAAGGGCGTGGCGGGCGAAGTGCTGGTAGATGCCGCGGCCGCTGAAGCAGGCGATGGCGGGCTGGAACTGGAGGAGTTCGCCATGCAGGCGGAGGGCCCCGGCGCGGACCTCCTCGGCGGTGAGGTGCTCGGCGCGGACGGTCGGGCGGCAGCAGAGGTCGGTGAAGCCGATGCCGGCCTCGTCGGGGAGGAGGCGGTCGTCTTCGGGGCGAACCGGGCGGCCGGCGATGCCGGACTCGGAAAGGTGGACCCAGAAGCGGTTGCCGGGGCGGGCGTAGTAGTGGCCTGCCCGGGCGGAGTAGATGGCCGGGTTGTAGCCGATGAAGACGAGGCGCAGGCCGGGACGGAGGAGATGGGGGAGGGAGCCGGGATAGCTGCAGGGGAGTTCGGTCATTCGAGGGCGAAGCGGACGCGGGGATTGGCGAGGTGGAGCGCCTCGAGGCGGAGCGGTGCGGTTTCGCCGGCGGGGCGTTCGACGACGAAGCGGAGCTCGACGGTGGAGGTTTGGCCCAGCGGAGGAGCGAAGCCGGGCTGGCCATCGGTGGTCGCGGAGGCCGCGGGGATCCAGTTCTCGATGCCGGCGACTTCGAGGGTCCAGTCGGCGAGGGTGGCGTCCCAGGTTTTGTTGTTCGTGATGCGGAGGCGGAGGGCGACATCGGCGCGCTGCATGCCGGGGGAGGGTTCGCCAAGCGGCTCGGAGGCGATGCCGACGGCCTCGACGGCGATGATGCGGCCGTCGCCTTCGAAGAGCTCGCCGGCTGCGACCTTCTTTTCGCCGTAGATGCTCTTGAGGATGGGCGGGAGCGCGTAGAGGCCGACCATCAGGCCGACGAGGACGCCGATGACGGCGCCGGCGGCGATGCAGCCGGTCCGCCCCTGGCGATCGGGAGAGGGGGTTTGGAGGACGACCCGGCGCCCGGGTTGCGAAGGGTTCACTGGAGACAACCGTACGGCGGGCTGGCGGTTCGGTTCAACGACGGTGCGGCGACGGCGGGGCGGCCGTAGAATCGGGGCCCGTGAGTGAGCAGCTGAGCCGCGAGGAGATCCTGGAGCAGGCGTACCGGCTGGGGCTGGACCAGTTGGGCGGGACACTTGCGACCACGCATGCTGAGGACGGGACGCCGTACGTCACGTTCGTGCTGTTTCACCTGCGGCCGAACGGGGAGGTGCTGTTCGGGAGCGGCACGCGGCCGCAGCACACGCGGAACATCCGGGCGACGCCGGAGGTGTCGTTCCTTATCGACAACCGGGAGGTGATCCGCTCGGACTGGACGGCGTTCAACCGGGTGGTCATCGAGGGGCGGGCGGAAGAGGTGGCGCGGGAGTCGAAGGCGTACACGCCGCTGCTGCAGGAGCTGGAGGCGAAGAACAAGATGGCGGCGGTGTTCACGGACCGGGGCATCCTGTTCCGCATCCGGCCGCGGCGGCTGATCTTGATGCGGGGATTCGAGGCGGCGCGCCACATCGTCGACTTTGGGTCCGACGAGGCGGAGTGACGGCCGCGAGCTAGAATCGGGGGATGGAGTACCCGGAGGCGATCGCGTACCTGCTCTCGCTGAGCGACATGGAGCGGGGATACCAGGCGTCGGCGAACCCGACGATGAGCGTGGCGTCGATGCGGTCGCTCCTCTCACGGCTGAACGACCCGCACCTCGGGCGGCCGACAGTGCACATCACCGGCTCGAAAGGAAAGGGCACGACCTCAGCCATGATTGCCGGGGTCCTGCGGGAGGCGGGATATTCGACCGCGCTGTACACGAGCCCGCACCTGCATTCGTTCACCGAGCGGATCGCGATCGGCGGGGAGCCGGTGAGCCCGGAGGAATTCGCGGCGGGACTTTCGGCGATCCAGCCGGCGGTGGAGGCGGAGCGGGAGAGCGTCCACGGGGACGTTTCGACGTTTGGGGTCCTGACGGCGCTGTTCTTCTGGCTGGTGCGGGCGCAGCTGCCCCCCGTGGACTGGCAGGTGGTGGAGGTCGGGCTGGGCGGGACGTTCGACGCAACGAACGTGTTCGAGGCGACGGACGTGGCGGTGATCACGCCGATTTCACTGGAGCACACGCAGATCCTGGGGAGCACGACGGTCGAAATTGCGCGGGATAAGTCGGGGATTATCAAGCGGGGGACGACGGCGGTGGTGGCCAGGCAGCGGGACCCGGCGGTGCTCGATGTCATCCGCCAGCGGTGCGCGGAGGTGGGCGCGGAGCTGGTGGACGCGGGGTCGCTGTACGACGTCGAGGTGACGGAGATCCACCCGTGGGGGCAGCGGCTGGCGGTGCGGCGGCCAGGCGGGGAGATGCTGGAGCTGCGGACGCCGATGCTCGGGCGGCACCAGGCGGAGAATGCGATGACGGCCGTGGCGGTTGCAGACGCGATCCGGGCGCGCGGGTTCGAACTCGACGACCGGGCGATCGCGGAGGGGATTGCACGGGTTCGGGTGCCGGGGCGGCTGGAGGTGATGGGGCAGAAGCCGCTCATTGTGGCCGACGGGGCGCATAACGGCGAGAGCGCAGGCGCGCTGGCCCGGGCGCTGCGCGAGTACTTCACGTGGAAGCGGTGCTTCCTGGTCATCGGGGTGACGCGGGATAAGGACCTGCGGGCGATGGGGTTCGAGCTGGCGCGGCTGGCGGAGCTGATTGTCTGCGTCGGGTTCCGGAACCCGCGGGCGATGGACCCGTATGAGATGATTCAGCAGATCGGCTTCCTCGGGCCCGCGGCGGTGGCAGAGGAGACGGTGGCGGCGGGGCTGGATACGGCGCTGGCACACGCGAACCCGGACGACCTGGTGTGCATCACGGGCTCGCTGTACGTGGTGGCGGAGGCGCGTGAGGCGATCCTGGGGGAGAGTGTCATCCGCGGGTAGGGGCTGCGGCGTACTGAACGGGTGAAGGCCCGTGCCCGGTTGACCGGGGGAGCGCCTATCGGCAGTATAGGCGAGCCCCTGAATTACCAGCGCGGGCCCCAAAAATCTGTACGAGGGGACAAGGTCCATGAGCTCCTACTGGGACAACTACTGGCGCCGGCGGCGTGTGAACCGGCGCAGCGTCATCGCGGGCGGTTCGGCGGCGACGCTCGGGTTGGCGACGATGGCGATCGCCGGCTGCGGCGGCGACGACGATGGGGAGAAGGGCGGGAACGGGGGTGGCACGCAGCTGACCCCGGTGGCGCCGACGCAGGACACATCGGAGAAGCCGGTTGCGGGGGGGACGCTGAAGCTGCTGGGCGGGCCGATCGGGTCGGTCATCGACATCCACCGGACGAACACGCCATGGGAGTCGTCGTTCCTCTGGCACTGGTGCGGGAACTTCCTGATGCGCTTCCAGAAGGTGGCGCCGTTCCTGCCGGAGCCGGACCTGGCGGCGGCGCAGCCAGAGATCGCGGACGGCGGCACGACCCTGATTTTCAAGCTGCGGCCGGAGGCGAAATGGCAGAACAAGCCGCCCGTGAACGGCCGGCAGGTGACGGCCGAGGACGTGAAGGCGTCGTTCGAGCGGATTAAGGCGCTCGGGGCGAAGTCGCCGCGGTCGGGCAACTACGCGGTCGTGGATTCGATCGAGGCGATCGACGCGACGACGGTGCGGTTCAAGCTGAAGGCGCCGAAGGCCGACCTCCTGAACGCGATGGCGGACCAGTACGATCTGGTGATCCCGAAGGAGATCGCGGCCCGCGGGGATGATGCGATCACAAAGCCGGAGGATGTGGTCGGTTCGGGGCCGTACGAGATTGCGGCGTTCGAGGCGGGCCAGCGGATTGCGGTCAAGAAGCGGGCAGACGGCTACTGGAAGCCGAACACGGCCTGGCTGGACGGCGCGGAGGTCGTCAACCAGACGGACAACCAGGCGCTGGTGAACGCGATCCGGGCGAACCAGGCGGACTCGGTGGGTCTGCCGGCGGACCTTGCCCGGCAGTTCGAGAACGACCCGAACTTCTACATCACGCGGGCGCCGAACCCGACACGGGAGTGCCTGCTGATCAACCACACGAAGGAGCGGTACAAGGACCTGCGGGTGCGCCAGGCGCTCTGGCGTGCGGTGGACCGGAAGCAGGTGTACGACAACGTCTACGCGGGCGGCGGGATCGCGGGTGGCGCGATGACGCCGGCTGCCGCGGGGTGGGTGCTCCCGGACGCGGAGCTGGCGAAGCTGCCCGGCTTCGGCAAGCGCGCCGACGAGATCAAGGAGGCGAAGGCGCTGCTGGCCGCGGCCGGCTACCCGGACGGGTTTGAGGAGACGATCATGACGGCGACGGCGTTCAATGCGAACCAGGTGACGGACGTGATCGTCTCGAACCTGCGGGAGGTGGGCATCCGGCTGACGATCGACAACGTCGGGACGGACTTCGCGACGATGCTGCGCCGGCAGGTCGCAGGCGAGTACAACCTCGCGGGGACGCTCTTCCTCTCGGGGCCGTACCCGGATGCGCAGCTGCTGATCTACCACCACAGCGACCCGGCGAAGGGGTCGCGCAATTACGGGAAGTTTGCGGACCCGGAGATCGACAAGCTGCTGGACCAGCAGTCCGCCGAGTTCGACTACGAGAAGCGGAAGCAGATCGTGTTCGAGATCCAGCGGAAGCTGGCGACGGCGCCGGGGCCGGTGTGGATCGGCTCACGCGTGCTGTTCACGGTCTACAACAAGAAGGTGAGGAACGCTGTGGCGACGCCATTCCTTGCCGGGTACGACGACGCCGAGGACGTGTGGATCAAGGCGTAACCGCCGGGGGTACGGTCCGGTAGAGTCCGGGGCCCCGGGGTATGACTCCCCGGGGCCCTCTTTGGGGGATTCGGGATGCAGAAGATCATCGTGCGGCGGCTGGTTCTTTCGATCCCGACGCTGCTGATTGTGTCGTTCCTCATCTTCGGGATTCTGCGGCTGGACCCGGACGCGGCAGTGGCGGCGCGGTTGGGCGAGGGGTACACGCCGGAGGCAGCGGAGCAGCTGAAAGAGGAGCTCGGGCTGAACAACAACATTGCCACGGAGTACGTGAAGTGGCTGGGGAACCTGCTCCGGGGCGACTGGGGCACCTCGATGTACAGCTATCGGCCGGTGCTTTCGGAAGTGATGCCGAAGGTCGGCGTCACGCTCGAGCTGGCGCTCGTAGCGGTGTTTTTCGCCGTGGTGATCGGGGTACCGATCGGGGTGGTTTCTGCGATCCGGCAGGACTCGTGGCTCGACTACCTGCTGCGGGGATTCTCGATTCTCGGGCTCTCGGTGCCGGGCTTCGTGGTTGCGACGTTCGTGCTCGCGTTCCTCGCGATCCAGTTCAGGTGGATCCCGCCGACGCAGTACGCAGCGCCGTGGGAGGACCCGGTGAAGAACTTCCAGCAGTTCGCGCTGGCGGGGCTGATCCTGTCGCTGGCGACAGCGGCATCGGTGATGCGGTACACGCGGACGATGATGCTCGACGTCCTGCGGCAGGACTATATCCGTACGGCGTGGGCGAAGGGGCTGCGCGAGCGGGTGGTGATTACACGGCATGCGCTGAAGAACGTCCTGCTGCCCGTCATCACCGTGATCGGCCTGACGATGGCGACGCTGGTGGGCGGCACGGTGATCTTCGAGACGCTGTTCACGATGAACGGGGTCGGCCGGCTGCTCATCCGGGGGGTGTACGAGCGGGACTACCCGCTGGTGCAGGGGATTACGCTGCTCTTCGCCATTGCGGTGGTGCTGATCAACCTGATTGTCGACATTTCGTATTCGCTGCTCGACCCGCGGGCGCGGGGGTGAGGTGACGCATGGCTGATGCTGCTGCCCAGGTGGTTATTGCGGAGCCGCTGAGCCGGCCTGCTCCCGGGACATTCGGGAGGACGGTCGGCTTTTTCCGCACGCTGATGCGGACGAAGCCGCTCGGGTTCATCTCGCTCATCATCATCCTGCTGCTGGCGGTGCTGGCGGCGTTCCCGGGGGCGTTCGCAACGCACCAGCCTGCCGACACGCGCGCGGGAGTCCGGCTGCAGAAGTACTGCCTCGGACCGCGGGACACGTTCCTGTGCCCGACGGTGGTGGAGAAATCGGCGACATTCGGCGACCGGAACGTACCGGGTAAGCTTTCGAACCCGTTCGGGACCGACCAGCTCGGCCGGGACAACTACAGCCGGATTGTGTACGGGGCGCGGAACGCCTTCTATGTGGGCGTCGGGGCCGTGGTCATTTCGACGGCGCTGGCGCTGCTGATCGGGGTGACCTCGGGGTACTTCGGCGGGCGGTACGATGCGGTGCTGCAGCGGCTGGTCGATGCGGTGATGGCGCTGCCGGTGCTGGTCGTGCTGCTGGCGGCAACGACGATGCTGGGCGGGGCCACGTTCGGGAAGCTGATTGTGCTTTTGGGGCTGCTGGGCGGGTTCTCGGGGTCGCGGGTGATCCGCTCGGCGGTGATTTCGGTGCGGTCGGCGCAGTTCCTGGGGGCGGCGCGGGTGCTGGGGGCGACGGATGCGCGGATCATGGTCCGCCACGTGATCCCGAACATCTTCGGGCCGCTGATGGTGCAGGCGACGATCGGGATTGGGTCGATCATCCTGGCGGAGGCGGCGCTGAGCTTTCTCGGCTTCGGGGTGGTGGACCCGGACCAGCCGACGTGGGGGCAGATGCTGCAGATTTCGCAGCAGATCGCGAGCATCCGGCCGGACCAGCTGGTGTGGCCGGGGCTGTTCATTGCGCTGGCGGTGTTCAGCTTCAACATGCTGGGCGATGCGCTGCGCGACCTGCTGGACCCGCGGCTCCGGGGCGCGCGCGGCAGCTTCGGCTGAGCCGGGCTGGACGCTCCGGGCGGAGGATCGGAACCTCTGGGCATGCGGTTCCTGGAACGGCTGGCGGCGGGCCGGTTCGCCGTGGCGCTGGAGATTACGCCGCCGCAGCGGCACCTGCCGAAGGTGCTCCTGCGGCGGGCGCGGCTGCTCGGCGATGCGGCGGACGCGGTGAACGTCATCCAGCGGCCGGACCGGCAATCGAGCCTCGCGGCATCGCTCGAGCTTCGGGCTGCCGGGATTGACCCGGTGTGGCACCTCGCGGCGCGGGGGATGACGGCGGCCGACGTGACCCGGGCGGCGGAGGCTGCCCGGGCCGGGGGCATCGAGCAGGTGCTGTGCGTGGCGGGCGACCAGGCCCCCGGGGAGGGCGGGGCGTGGGTGACGGTGCGCGAGGCGGTCCGGCTGGTGCGGGCGGCGATGCCGGGCGTGACCGTCGGTGCGACGCTGAACCAGTACGCCCGTGACCCCGAGCGGGCGCGGCGGAACCTGCTGCCGAAGCTGGCGGCGGGCGCGAGCTACGTGCAGACCCAGCCGACCTTCGATGTCGCGGCACTCGAGGCGGAGCTGGCGGCGGTCCGGGCGGAGGCGGACGGCATCGCTGCGGTGGCGATGGCGATGCCGCTGCTGACGGCCGAGGCCGGGGAGCGGATCGCGCAGCGGCTGGGACTGGAGCTGCCGGGCCGGCTGCGGGACATCCTGGCGGCCGGCGACACGCCGGGGGCGTGGGCGTACTTCCGGGAGACGGTTGCGCGGCTGGTCGACTCGCCGGCGGTGCAGGGCGTGGCGATCATGACGTTTGAGATGGACCCGCCGCCGGAGATGGGCGAGCGGATCGTGGCGGCGCTGGAAGCGGCCGGGGCGCGGTGATGGTGGTTCGTCTGCGGGTGGCGACGTGGAACCTTCGGAACATCGCGGACCGGTGGACGGAGCGGAAGCCGCTGCTGCTGGCGGCGTTCCGCGAGCTTGCGCCGGAGCTGTGCGGTCTGCAGGAGGTGGCGTTCGGGACCGAGCGCCAGGACGACGCGCTGGCGGCCGAACTGGGCGGGCACCCGCGGCAGTTTGCCGCGGAGAGCCCGCGGTTTCCCGGGTTCGGGAACGCAATCCTCGCAGCCTGCGGCGAGGTGCTGGTCCACGAGGTCGCGGACCTCGGCTTCGGGCGGACGGCGCAGCGGGTGCTGGTGGCGCTGCCGGGCGGTCTGGCGCTGTGGTTCGGGAACACCCACCTGCACCACCCGCCGGATGCGCGGGCTGAGCGCGAAGCCCAGGCGGAGCGGCTGCTTGCGTGGCTGGGCGCGGCGCCGCAGGCCGATGCGGAGGTTTTCGTCGGCGATTTCAATGCGCCGCCGGGGGAGCCGGCCTACCGGGCGATGGAGGCGGGCGGCTTCCGTTCAGCGTACCGGGAGGTGCACGGGGCGGAGCCGGCGGTGACGTGGCCTTCGGGGATCGTGGCGGAGGGGATGGACATGGACGGGGACCCGGCCTGCCTCGACTACATCTGGCTGCGCGGGCGGGCGGCCGCGACCCGGGCATGGCTCCACGGAACGACGCCGGCGCCCTGGGACCCGACGCTCTACCCGAGCGACCATTTCGCGGTCGCGGCCGAGATCTCGGTGGGCTGAGCCCGCTCCCGGCGCCGGCCGATGATGGTGGAGATGGACTGGTGCCGCTGCTGCGAGCAGGGGAGCGCCGGCTGGGAGCTGGCCTGGCGTCCGCTGCGGCGCTACCGGCGGTGGCTGGCGGCCGGGCCGGACCGGGGGGAGCGGGTGGAGGTGTGCGAGGGGTGTGCCCGGTGGCTGGCGGGCCTCGTGGTGGATGCGCGCGGCGGAGGCGAGAGCCGCCTGTTCGGCCAGCCGGGGGCGAACGGCCGCCACCTGGTCTTCGATGACCAGTGTGCGGCCTGCTGCGAGTCACCGGCAGAGCGGGCGTACGCGGTGCGGTGGGCGAGCGGACCGGCTGTGCGTGGGGAGCTGTTCCTGTGCACCGCCTGTGCGCGGTGGCTGCTGGGGCTGGCCCGCTCGGGGCGGACCGTGCGGGGGATGGGCGAGCGGTACCTCGATGGGGCGTACGGCGCGTGGCCGCACCCGCGGCTGCGGGGGATGCGGACCTGGGCGCGGGTGCGCGACGCCGGGGCGACGGCGGTGCTCGCTGCGGCGACGGAGACGATGGGGCTGGAGCCGTGCGAGGCGCCGGGCGAGGCCGATGCGGTGCTGGTGGAAGCGACCCCCTCGGGGCAGGCGCGGGCACTGGCAGCGTCGCTCGGGCCGGCGGTGCGGAGGATGGTGGTGCTGGCGGCACACGGCTGCCGCGCGGACGTCGCGGGGGCGCTGGAGCTTGGCGCGGCGGGCTGGGTGACGGTCCCGGCAACGCCGCAGCAGCTGACCGCGGCGCTGGCGCGGCTGGCGCGGGGCCAGGCGGGCGGCGCGTGGGACCCTGCCACCCTCCTCCCGGCGGCAGACCCGACAGGGGGCGACCGGCCGTGGCTGTGGATGCCGGTGCCGGGCGGCGACGGGTGGGAGCTGGCGTGGCTGGTCCGGCGGTTCTGCCGGGGCTACGACACAGTGGGGGCGGCGGAGGGTGGCATCGCGGTCGTGCCCGTGGTGCCGCCGGCGTGTATCGGGCGGGTGCGTGAACGGCTGCAGGAGGCGGTCGGCGGCGCGGCGGCCATCGAGGTGCGCCGCAGCGGGGAGCCGCCGGCGCGGCGGTTCGAGGCTGCGGGATAGCGCTGCGGCGCATGCGGGAATCTCCTGAGCGCAGGGCCGGACGGTTTATGGCATGCTGCGCGCATGTACACGATCCGGGTGACGCCGGAGGGCCGGCTGCACGCTGAGGCGAGCGGGCGGCTCTCGACGGCGGAGGCGCTGCGCCTGGCCTCGCAGGGGTTCGCGCTGGCGGATGCCGGGGCGATTACGGACCTGCTCGTCGATGTGCGGGGCGTGGAGCGGGGCCCGGGGCAGTGGCTCGTGCTGGGAGCCGTGGTTGCCAGCCGGATGGACGGCCCGATGCGGCTGGCGGTGGTGGCGGGCCCGGCGCAGGAGCCGGTGGTGCGGCGGATCCTGCGGTACGCAGGACTGCGCAACCGGGCGGCGGTGGTGATGACCGAGGAGGAGGCGCACCGGTGGTTCGCGGGCCGGTTCCGGGAGCGCGGGCGGGAGGGGGCTGTGCGGCCGGCGGCGGCGCAGGCAGCGCCGGGAGCGGCCGAGGCAGAGGAGTTCAGGCCGAGGGCGGGATAACGACGGCTTCGCCCTCGACGACCGTCTTGCCGTCCTGGTTGGTGACGGTTGTCTTGAACTTTACCCAGCGGCGCTGTTCGAGCTTTTCGATGGCTTCGACGCGGGCCGTGAGGGTATCGCCGAAGAAGACGGGCGCCCGGAAGTTGAGGGTCTGGCTGACGTAGATGGAGCCCGGGCCCGGGAGCTGCATGGCGAGGACGGTCGAGATGAAGGAGCCGGTGAGCATGCCGTGTGCGATGCGCTGCCTGAACATGCCGCGGGCGGCGCTGACGGCGTCGACGTGCGCCGGGTTGAGGTCGCCGGTAATGCCTGCGAAGAGGTAGACGTCGGATTCGGAGATCGTTTTCGAGAAGGACGCGGAATCGCCGATGGAGATGTCGTCGTAGGTAGCCATGGTGGGAAGGATGGGGCCGCCGCCGGTTGCGGGAAAGCGGCGGCTCAGGGGGTGGGGAGGAAGAGCTGGTACTTGCCGGCGACGGGGGTGCCGGCGGCGAGGGGCGCATCGATGACGAGGGTTATGGGGCCGACGGACTCGCCGACGGTGTTGCGGACGGCGGCGACGATGGTGACATTCCGGCCCTGTCCTGAGGCGATCACGAGTTCGGAGCGGGCGCCGAGGGTGGCGACAGCCCCGAAGGACTGGCCGGCGGCGGCAAGGGTCGCGGTGCGGAGGTTGAGCTGGCCGAAGAGTTTGGAACCGTTGGCGACCCAGAGGTCGACGAGGACGACGTGGGTCATGCCGGCGGTCTCCTGCTTGCGGATGGCGCTGGCGAGCTGGAGCGATTCACTGCCGCCGGCAGCGACGAGGATGCAGGAGAAGTACTCGATCGGGTAGACGGCGGCGCGGGTTGCCCTGACAGAGATGCCGCTGATGGCCTGTTCGACCGAGAGGGCGACGGCGGTTTCGCGGAGGGTGCCGCACTGGGTGGGCTGCTGGAGCAGCGAGGGGTCGATTGTGGGGGTGGCTGAGGGGGTAGAGCGCGCGCCAGCGACGGCTTCTTCTGGCGAGGCCGGGGGCGACGGCGACGGGGAGGGCTCTTCGCGGGTGGGCGAGGCTGGTGTACGGGTTGCTGCGGCCCGCGGGGTCGGGCTGGCCGCGATGGACTCGACCCGGACGCTGCCGGTGGCGTTCGAATGCTGCGGGGAGGGCTGCACGGCGACGGCGAGGAGGAGGGCAGCGATGACGACCGCCGCAGGCAGAAGGTAGGCCGGGCGCAGGAAGCGGCCGAGGGCGGCGTTGGGTTCGAGGGTGCCGGGCGGGCGACTCCGCGTTTCCACCGATGTCACGGTAGGCGGTTCCTCGCGGCGGGGGGATACGGGAATCCCTGATTCGGGCGGCGGCGTACATGGATTTGGAGGGAACGTCACTCCAGGGGTGGCGGCGGGACGGGCTCGCGCGGGCCTCGGCGCGGGCCGTGGACCGCCTGCCGGCCGGGCGGGCGGCTTCGGGGAAGCGACTCGGGCCGCCCGCCGCGGGCCGTACTGGTCCACTGTTCATGCTTGATCAATTATTGCGGCTGACTACACTGGCCGGGTGGTGTTCTTCCGACCGGACCGGCCGGGCTATGGCGAGAACCCGTACCCGGAGCTCGAGCGGCTGCGGCGAACGGAGCCGGTGCACTGGAGCGCGAATCTCGGGGCGTGGGTGCTGACGCGGTACGCGGAGTGCGAGCAGGTGCTCCTCGATGCGGAGACGTTTTCGGCGGACCCGGCCGACGGGGCGGGGCAGGCCGGCGAGCGGGTGGCGGCGCACCGGGCGGCGATGCCGCTCGGAGATGCGCCGATCCTCGGGCATACCGACGGCCCAGACCATGCCCGGCTTCGCGCTGTGGTGAACCGGGCGTTCGGGGCGCGGGCGATCGCGGCGCGGGAGCACGGAATCCGCGAGCTCGTGGGGGAGCTCCTGGAGCGGGCGGAGCGAGGCAGGCCGTTCGAGCTGATGGACGGGCTGGCGCGCCCGCTGGCGACGATGACTGTGCTCCAGCATTTCGGGCTGCCGCCCGCGCGCCGGGAGGGGTTTCACGCGGCGGCGCTGGCGGTGATGCGGGCGCGGGTGGATGGGCTGTCAGACCCGGCGGCCCCCCGCGCGGCGGAGGCTGCGGCTGGATACATCCTGGAAACGCTGGACGAGGCGGCACCGCCCGGGGCGGGCGGCGGTTCGACCCTTGCGGGCGAGCTGGCGCGGGCGCTGGATGCGGGGGAGCTCTCGGCGGCGGAGGCGGTGATGCTGCTGGTGCACATTGGGTTGGCCGGGAACGGGCCGACCGCGATGGCGCTCGGGCACGCGGTCGCGGCGCTGGCGATGCACCCGGATGTCGCGGCGGCGCTGGCCGCCGGCAGCCTTGGCGCGGCAGCTGTAATCGAGGAGACGCTCCGGTGGGACAGCCCGACACACTCGGTGCCGCGGTTCGCGCGGAGGGACGCGGTGGTGGGCGGCCGGCGTGTCCGCGCCGGGCAGCGGCTGCTGGTGATGATCGGTGCAGCGAACCGGGACCCCGAGCGGTTCGCGGACCCGGACCGGTTCGACCCGCGGCGGACGGGGCCGCGGCACCTGAGCTTCGGCGTCGGGATGCACTACTGCCTGGGTGCGCCGCTGGCGCGCGCGGAGCTGGCGATTGCGCTCGAGGAGCTGGTCCGGCGGTTCGGCGTGCCGCGGGTGGTCGAGGCTGCACGGGGCGGGACGCTGGAGGTGCGCGGGTTCGAACGGCTGGTCATCGCGCCGTGGGAGCCGGGCGAGCTCGAGGGCTGAGCCCCGGGTTCGTTAGAGGGCACAGAGGCGGCGCGCTCCCTGGAGCCCGGTCCGCTCGAGCAGGTCGAGCGCGGAGGCGCCAAGGACGGGCAGCGGGCCTTCGAGGATTTCGGCAAGGGGCGCGAGGACGAAGGCGCGCTCGGCGATGCGGGGATGGGGGATGGTGAGTTCGGGGGCCTCGAGCCGGAGTTCGCCGTAGAAGAGGATGTCGAGGTCGATGGGGCGCGGGCCCCATCGGCGGGCAGGGCGGCGGCCGAGCGCGTGTTCGATCGCCTTCAGTTCGGCGAGGAGAGCGGCGGGCGGGAGGTCGGTCTCGGCGAGGACGGCGGCGTTGAGGAAGGGGGGCTGGTCGGCAGGGACCGGAGGCGTTTCCCAGGCGAAGGAGCGGCGGACCACGGCGATGCCGGCGGCTTCGAGGGCGGCGATGGCGGCGCGGAGGTTACCGAGGCGGTCGCCGAGGTTGGACCCGAGGGCGATGGCGACGCGGGTCATAGGGCGGGCGGCTGGCGCCAGCCGGCGCGGGCGATGGCGTCGGTCATGCGGGCGACGCGTACCATGGCGGCGACGTCGTGGACGCGGACGATATCGGCGCCGGCGGCGATGCTGAAGGCGACGGTGGCGGCGGTGCCTTCGAGCCGCTGGTCGACGGGCGCATCGAGGACGAGGCCGATGGTGGACTTGCGGGAGGTGCCGACGAGGAGGGGGAGGTCGAAGCGCCAGAGTTCGGGCAGGCGGCGGAGCATTTCGAGGTTCTGCTCGGGGGTCCAGCCGAAGCCGAAGCCGGGGTCGAGGATGATGCGCTCCGGGGGGATGCCCGCGCCGGATGCGATGGCCAGGGTGGCCTCGAAGCCGGCGGCGATGTCGCCGACGACGTCGTGGAAGGTGCGCCCGCGCTGATTATGCATGGCGATGACGGGGCAGCCGGCGCGGGCGGCAACGGCGGCCATGTCGGGGTCGCGGCGGAGGCCCCAGATGTCGTTGACGGCGTCGGCGCCGGCCTCGAGGGCGGCTTCGGCGACGGAGGCGTGGTAGGTATCGACGGAGATAGGGAGCCCGGTGGCGGCGCGCACGGCGCGGAGGCAGGGGAGGAGGCGGCGGAGCTCTTCGGCGGGGTCGAGTTCCTGCGCGCCGGGGCGGGAGGATTCGGCGCCGATATCGAGGATGTCGGCGCCCTCGGCCTCGAAGCGGCAGGCGAGCGCGGCGGCAGCCCCGGGGTCGGCATTGACGCCATCGCCGCTGAAGGAGTCGGGGGTGACGTTGATGATACCCATGACGTACGTGCGGGCGCCCCAGCGGAATTCGCGGCCGCGGATGACGGTGGAGGGTGCGCGGTAGGCGCGTGCGAGGGGCCAGGAGACGGGCCGGGTGCTGGTCATCCGGGGAGGATTTCGAACTCCTGCTCGACCGGCTGGCCGTCCTGGATATACCAGGCGCGGACCTCCGGGTTGGCGCGGTCGGCGACGCCGATGACGAAGTGGACGAAGGGCGGGCCGAAGAAGGGGCCCATCATGCGGATGTCGGTGGGGCTGGGGATGGGGGGCGAACCGGTGTGGGAGTGGTAGAAGCCGGCGAGCTCTGCGCCGGCGGCATCGATCGCTTCTTCGTGGCGGCGGGTTTCGAGAGGGTCGATGGAGAAGCGGTAGGGGCTGTTTTCGGCGTTGCGGGCGCGGCGGATTTCGGTCACGACGCCGTCGCGGGCGGCGATGAGGCCGCAGGCTTCGATGGGGGCATCTTCGAGGGCGTGAGCGATCATCTGGTCGAGCTGCGCCCTGGTGAGGCGGATGGCGATGGCCACGGCGACTCCAGGAGGTGGTGGGTGTGACCCTATTGTAGGGGCGGGGTGCCGGAGAAGCGCGGAAGGGGCGCCGGGGGCGCCCCTTCCGCCGGGGAGGGAGGACGGCCAGGGAGCGGGTCAGGCGTTCTGTTCACACCAGAGGGTGAAGACGCCCTTTTCGGTATCGGGGATGTTCTGCCGGTTCGTGGAGAGGCTGACGCGAAGGTCGGGCGAGGGTTCGGTAACCGGCAGGGCGACGGTCTTGAGGATATCGGCGACTTTGAAGTTCTCGTCTTCGACGACGAGGACCGTGACGAGGCCGAAGAAGCCGGCGGCGCTTTCAGCGTGGCTGAGGACGTGGCAGTGGAAGGCCCAGAGGCCAGGTTCGAAGCAGTCGATGATGGTGTCGTAGCGGTTGCCGGGCGGCACGTCGATGGTGTCGCACTTATACGGGTTGGGGAGCTTGTAGCCGTCGATGGCGAAGACTTCCATGGCGAGGCCATGGAGGTGCATCGGGTGATACATCATGCCCTCGTTCATCCAGCGGACGAGGATCCGTTCGCCTTTCTTTGCGACGAGGGCATCGGTCGCCGGGAAGCTCTTGCCGTTGAGGGTGTAGCCGAGGAGGGAGTCGTTAAGGATGAGGATGTATTCGCGGTCGTACTTCGGGTAGTCGTTGGGGTCGGCGGGGTCGACGATGAAGGCGCCGAGGAGGCCGCGGTTGACCTGGTCGGCGGAGTCGTGGTGGGAGTGGTACATGTGGGAGCCGGCGTTCTTGAGCGTGAATTCGTAGGTGAATGTTTGGCCGGGCTCGATCGGGTCCTGGGTGACGAAGGGGACGCCATCCATGGTGTAGGGCACGTGGATGCCGTGCCAGTGGACGGCGGTGCTTTCGGTGAGGTTGTTCTTGACGTTGATGCGGACGCGGTCGCCGACTCTGCCGCGGAGGATCGGGCCGGGGATCATGCCGTTGTAGCCGCGGGCTTTTTCGACCTGGCCGGGAGCGACCTCCCAATCGACCTCGTCGACGGTGATGTCCCAGACCTTGACGCCGTTTTCGATGCGGGGCTCGAGCGGGATGTTGCCGCGACCCCTGGTAATGGGGCTCTTCTGGTTGCGGAGGAAGTCGACGACGCCCTGCTTGTGGTCGGCGTCGATTTTGCGCCATTTCTCCTGGGCTGCAGGCGCGCCGCCGGAGGCCGGGGTGGGGCCTGGTTTGACGTTGCCGGGCTGGACGCCGGTCGGCTCGGCCTTCTGGCCGGTCGGGTCTTCGTAGCAGGCGCTGGCGATGGCGCCGGCTGCGACCGGCAGGGCAGCGCCAACAATGCCGGCCTTGCGGAGGAAGCGGCGCCGGTCGAGGCGGGTAGACACCTGGGTGAGTTCGGTGTCGCTGGCGAGGGGTTCCGACATGGGACTGTGGCCTCCTTGCGACGTATCGCGGGAGTATGGTCGACCCGCGGGCGCGAAATGGAGACGGCCGGAGGGCCTGAAACGGCGGGCCGGTCGTTCGTTCGTGAAGGTTTTCGCAAGGGGGCGTTCGGCGGAGAACACGGGACCGAGTGGACCCTCGCGCAGTCCGGCGCGATCGTTCATGCTTGGGCAACCAGCGTAGAGGTGGACTGAACCATGGCAGAGAACGGACCGATTCTGATCCCGCTCGACGGTTCGAGCCTTGCGGAGTATGCGCTCGTCGACGCCGCGTGGCTGAAGCAGGTCACAGGGCTGCCGGTGCGGCTCATCCACGTGATGGAGCACGACGGGACGCCCGAGGAGCGGCAGCATGCGGCGGAGAAGTTCCGGGAGTACGCGACGGCGCAGGCTGAGAAGCACGGCCTGGGCGAGGTGACGTGCGACGTGGTCGTAGGGCCGCCTGCGAAGGAGATTCTGCAGGCGGCGGAGACGGCCTCGTACGTGGTCATTGCGACGCACGGGCGGGGCGGCTTCAAGGCGATGGTCCTCGGGAGCGTGGCGGACAAGGTGATCCGGGGTTCGAAGGTGCCGGTGCTGGCGGAGCCGGGGACGGAGGCGCCAGAGCCGCCCGGGAACGGCCGGCCGATCCTCGTGGCGCTCGACGGTTCCGAGGACGCGGAGAAGGGGCTGGCCCTCGCGCGGGAGCTGGCGGCGAAGGCGGAGCTGCCGCTGGTGCTCCTGCGGGCGTACAGCGTGCCGCCGCCCGCGGGGATCGAGTTCTCGTACTACCCGGCGGATCTTTCGGCGACGCTGGAAGCGGCGGCACGGGAGTACCTCCAGGCCACGGCGAAGCCGGGCGAGCGGACCGTGCTGGTGCAGGGCGACGCCGCGACGGCGATCCTGGAGGTTGCAGAGCAGGAGAAGGCGAGCCTGATTGTGATGACATCGACGGGCAAAGGCCTGCTGAAGCGGCTCGCGCTGGGGAGCACGACCGACCGGGTGGTGCACCGTACGCACCGGCCCGTGCTGGTGGTGCCCACGCATCACGACTGAGCGGCGGCGAGCCGACGCACGGCGATGGGCGGAGCGGACGGCGGCCCGGACCGGACGAAGCGGGAGTTTCCGCGGTCGCGGCTGGAGGAGCGGGCCGCGGCGTGGGTCGCCGAGGGCGGGCTCGAGGCGGAGACGTTTTTCGCGGCCTACGACCTGAACTCGGCGGGGCAGCTGCTGCTGAGCGCGCTGAACCAGGCGATGCAGAAGGCGCTGGGGCTGACGTACGAGGCGTGGCGCATCCTGTGGCTGCTGGAGCTGGTGCCGACGAGCGAGCCGCGGCGGCTCGCGCACACGCTCTGGCTGAGCCGGCCGGCGGTGACGGCTTCGCTGAACCGGCTGGAGGAGCTGGGGTACATCACCCGGCAGCGGGCGGCGAACGACCGGCGGCTGGTGGTGGTGGAGGCGACGGCCGCCGGCAGGGAGGCGGCGGAGCGCGGGCGGACGGCCTATGTCGAGCTGGTGCGCCAGTTCTTTGAGGGGTTCAGCGAGGAGGAACGGGCGGAGCTGTCGCGGCTGGCGCGGGCATTCTGGCGGCTGAACTACGAGGCGGCGCGCCGGGCGGGCATGGAGCCGAAGGTGCGGCCGGCGGTGGTTGCGCTGCCGCAGGACAAGCGCACGGAGGGGACGGACGGGGGCGAGCAGGCGGGGGGCTAGCCTACGTTCACGCGAACGTTAGAATAGGCGGCCGGAGGGACAGAGATGGCAACCGGACCGCTGCAGGGCGTCAAGGTACTCGAGTTTTCGCAGATCATCGCGGGGCCGTTTTGCGGCATGCACCTGGCCGACATGGGGGCGCAGGTCACGAAGTTCGAGCCGCTGGAAGGCGAGCCGTGGCGGGTGTTCGTGGAGCTGGTGCCGAAGGAGTCGCGGACGTTCGCGAGCCTGAACCGCGGGAAGCGGGGCGTGGCGATGGACATGACGCGGCCGGAGGCGCAGGAAGTGATCCACCGGCTGGTGCGCGACGCGGATGTGGTGGTGATCAACTACCGCCCGGGCGTGGCCGAGCAGCTGCGGATCGACTACGAGACGCTCAGGGCGATCAATCCGCGGCTGATCTACTGCGAGAACACGGCGTACGGGCGGTACGGGCCGCTGGCGCACCGGGGCGGCTACGACCTCGTGGTGCAGGCGATGACGGGCCTGATGGCGGGCGAAGCGAAGATGCAGGGCGACGTGCCGACCTACATCTACCCGGCGGTTGCGGACTACGCGACGGGCATTCAGATGGCGAACGCCATCTGCGCGGCGCTCTTCTACCGCGAGCGGACCGGGAAGGGGCAGCGCATCGACTGCACGCTGATGGGGACGGCGATTGCGATGCAGACGAGCCAGTTCACGTGGATTCGGGCGTTCGACGAGGAGGTTATCCCGCCGATGCTTGCGGAGCTGCAGCAGGCGCGGGCGGAGATGAAGAGCTTCGCGGAGCAGGTGGCGGTCCACAACAAGTACCGGCCGGCGGCCGCGGGGAACATCTACTACCGGGTGTACCAGACGAAGGACGGGTTCATCGCGGTCGGCGCGCTCAGCCACTCGCTGCGGCTGAAGGTGCTGGCCGCGACGGGGCTCAGGGACCCGCGGTTCCGGGAGGACGGGAGTTTCGAGATGAATCCGCCGGGATGGGAGGTCGAGGGGCCGAAGCTGGTGCAGGAGGCGGAGGCGCTGTTCCGGACGAAGACGACCGAGGAGTGGGCGGAGACCATGGAGCGGCACGGGGTGCCGGCCGGGCCGCTGTACTTTATCGAGGAGCTGTTCGACCACCCGCAGACGCTGGCGAACGGTCTGCAGGTGGAGCTGGACCATCCCCTGCTGGGGCCGTACAAGATGGTGGGCCCGCCGTTCCAGATGTCGGAGGCGCGGCTGGCGGCGCAGGGGCCGAGCCCGATGCTGGGGGAGCACACGGACGAGGTGCTGGCTGAGGCCGGCCTGGGCGCAGAGGAGATTGCGGCGCTCCGTGCGGCGGGGGTAGTGCGGTAGCGGGCGGCGGGTTCAGCGGGCGCCGGCCGCGGAGCGGAAGGCTTCGACGGTGCGGCGGATGCCTTCTTCGAAGCTGACCTCGGGCTGCCAGCCGAGCACCTCGCGGGCGCGGGTGCAATCGAGCCAGAAGTTGCGGACGTCGCCGGGGCGGGGCGGGCCGTGGCGGGGCGGCACGGTGTTGCCGGTTGCCTCGGAGAGGACGCGGTAGATTTCGTTGACGGTGGTGCCGACGCCGGTGCCGATGTTCGCGACGAGGCCGTTGCCGGCTTCGAGAGCGAGGAGGTTGGCGCGGGCGATATCGGCGACGTAGAGGTAGTCCTTGCGCTGTTCGCCATCGCCGTCGATGGTGCAGGGCTGACCGGCGAGCATGAGGCCGGTGAAAATGGCGACCACGCCGGCCTCGCCGTGGGGGTCCTGCCGGGGGCCGAAGGCGTTGCCGTAGCGGAAGGTGGTGAATTCGATGCCGGCGGTGCGGGCGGCGAGTTCGACGTAAAGCTCGCCGACGTACTTGGAGGCGCCGTAGTTGGAGCGGGGGGCGATGGGGTGGTCTTCGGGGACGGGAAGGGTCTGCGGCTCGCCGTAGACGGTGCCGCCGGAGGAGGCGTAGATGATCTTGCGGACGCCGTACTGGATGGCGAGGGCGCAGACGCGGGCGGTGCCGCCGCCGTTGACTTCGAGGTCGTGGACGGGGTCGGCCTGGCCGACTTTGACGCTGGCCTGGGCGGCGTGGTGGCTGATGACCTCGGGGCGGAAGTCGGCGACGATCCGCTCGAACTCGCGGGCGTGGATATCGACCTCGTAGAGGCGGGCGTCGCGGTTGACGTTGGAGCGGCGGCCGGTGGCGAGGTTGTCGACAACGGCGACGTCATGGCCGGCTTCGACGAAGGCATCGACGATGTGGGAGCCGATGAAGCCGGCGCCGCCGGTCACGAGGATGCGCATCGAGTCCCAGTGTGCGCGACGGGGGCCAACGGGCAACCGGTCAGGCGGGCTGGCGGAGGCGGGCGAGGCCCCAGCCGATGGCGGCGCAGGCGGCCCCGGCGATGACGCCGCCGACGAGGATGGGGACGATGAAGTCGGTGACGGGGGCGCCCGAGGCGACCTGGGCCCACTTGGCGATGCCGACGTTGAGGGCGAATCCGGCGGCGAAGCCCCAGGCGGCCCACTGGCGTTCGCGGGGGGTGCGGCCGAGGTCGAGCTCGGCGAGGACGCCGACGACGGGGTTGGCCTGGTCGAGCCTGGCGGCCTCGGCTTCGAGGGCGGCGACCAGCTCGTCGATGAGGGCATCCGGGACTGAGTCGAGGATGCGCTCGAAGGCGGCGGGGTCGTCGGCCGGGGCCGGCCCGGGCGCCTCGAGTTCGCGGCGGAGCGCGGCGA
The DNA here is from genome assembly GCF_008838325.1 of Tepidiforma bonchosmolovskayae. Classification (GTDB taxonomy): domain Bacteria; phylum Chloroflexota; class Dehalococcoidia; order Tepidiformales; family Tepidiformaceae; genus Tepidiforma; species Tepidiforma bonchosmolovskayae. The sequence continues at coordinate 640,213 of NZ_CP042829.1, forward strand.
GCGGGCGGGCACAGGCGTCGCAGAGGGGGCGGCCGCGGGTCCAATCGGCGAAGGTGAGGGCGCGGCCGCAGGAGGCGCAGCGGGTGCGGTTGGCGGCGGCTGGCATCGTCAGCCCTCGGTCGGCGGCGGTGTGGGGGTACCGTTCGAACCGCCTTCGGTGGGCGGACGCGGGGTGGGCGTCGGGGTCGGGGTCCGGGTGGGGGTCGGCGTCGGGGTGGGGGTCGGCGTCGGGGTGGGGGTCCGGGTCGGGGTGGCAGTTGGGGTGGGCGTCGGGGTGGCGCCTTCGCTGCCGGCGGGGGTGGGCGTGGGCGAGGCCGGGCGGGGCGTGGGGGTTGGGGTGCCGGGGCGCGGGGTGGGCGTGGGGGTGGTGCGGTCGCCGGCTACGGTGGCGGTCGGGCTGGCGCCGGGGGTGGTTGAGGGCGCGGCCTTGCCGGGCTCCTGGTCCTGGGCGGCGAGGACTTCGTTTTGTGGGGTTTCGGAGAAGACTTCCATGCCGGCACCGGCGCCCTGGAGCTGGGAGAGGAGCTGGGGGAGGCGGGACCCGCCCGACTGGCCCTGGGGCGCGGGCGTGGCGACCGAGCCATCCGGCGCGTAGGCGAGGCAGCCGGCGGCGAGGAGCCCGGCCAGCGGCAGGAGGGCAGCAGCGGCGGCGAGGCGCGGGAGGGTGCGGGGCATGGTTCGAGGGTAGCGGCGGGCGGCCGCGGGCGGCATCGGCAGGGCACCGATTCGCCGGCGGCGGATGCCGTAGGGGAAGACCCGGCCGGTGCGGAGCGATGGCTGCATGGCGGCTACCTCACGGCGATGGTGGCGGTGGCGGCGCTGCGGTACTCGGTGCCGCCGGCGGTGGCGAAGGCTTCGATGGTGACGGAGGTGCCGCGGAAGGCGCGGCGGTCGACTCCGACGACCGGGAGCTCCCAGCGGGCGGAGCCGGCGGCGGTCATCACGTTCTGGACGGGGTCGTTCTGCCAGGCGGCTGCTGCTGCGTTCCAGTACTTGCCGTCGGAGGCGCGGCGAATGACGAGGCGGACCTGCGTCGGCGCGAGGGTGCCGGATTCGACGCGGAAGGCGAGACGGCTGCGCGGCACGGGGCCGGAGACGGCCGGGAAGGTGAGCTGGGAGGTGACGGTGGGCGGCGCAGCCGTGACATCGAAGGGAGCGCTGGTGGCCGGCGTGAGCGCCGGCGAGGCGGTTGCGGCCAGGGTGTAGCCGGTGCCGGCGGGGGTGACGGTGCAGCCTGTGAAGGCGGCAACCCCGGCCGTGACGGTCTTCGAAAGGCCGCCGGTGCAGGTCAGCGTGGCGCCGCCGGAGATGGCGAGGGTGACAATGGTGGTGCTGTCGGACGTGACGGTGGCGCCGGCGGCGGTCTGGACGGCGACGACAGGCTGGACCGCGAGGGGCTGGCCGGCGACGCCGTTGCCGGGCTGGGTGGTGAAGGCGAGCTTGCTGGCGGCTGCGGTGACGGTGAAGGTCTGCGGGGCGGAGGTGCCGCCGCCGGGCGCCGGGTTGAACACGGTGACGGAGGCGGTGCCGGGCGCGGCGAGGTTTGCGGCGGGGATGACGGCGGTCAGGCTGGTCGAGGAGTTGAAGGTGACGGACGCGAGCGGGACGCCGTTCCAGCGGACTTCGCTGGCGGCGACGAAGCCGGAGCCGGTGAGCGCCAGGGTGACGGGGCCGGAACCGGCGACTGCGCTGTTTGGGCTGATGGAGGTCAGCACGGGCAGGGGGTTGGACGCGCCGGGGACCTCGATAACGAGGACGTTGGTGCCGCCGACGTTGTAGCTGGCGGTGATGGTGTAGGTGCCGGAGGCCGAGGGAGTGAAGGTGACGCCGGACTGGCTGGAACCGCAGCCCGAAGCGGCGGCCACGGTGCCGACTCCGGGGCCCGTCACGGAGAAGTCGCTGAGCTGGAGGAGAGGGCTGGCGGATTCCTTGCCGATGAGCAGGGTCGCATCGGCGGGCTGGGCTGCACCGGCGGCGGCACTGTTCGGGACGTCGGCGGGAACTGCGGCGGTGCAGACGGTGATCGGCGAGCCGACGGCGGGGGCGCCGGAGGTGCGCTGGAGACCGACTTCGTGGACCGTGACGGCGGGCAGCGTTATGCCGGAGATGCCGAGGGCGGGAGCGGAGAGGACCGGGGCGATGTCGTCGCCGGCGGCAGTGTTGTCGGGCCGGAGGGTGATCGTGATGGTGAGCGTCGCGCCGTCGGCGAGGGAGGCATTGGTGCAGAAGGCCTGGCTTCCCGTAACGCTGCCGGTGCCGGAGGAGCAGGTCACGGCCTCGACGATGGCGTTGGGGAGGTCGACGGTCGCGGTGAAGGGGCCGGTGGCGGCGCCGGAGTCGTTCTGGATCGTGGCGGTGTAGGTGACGGGAGCACGTTCGAAGGTCGCGGACGGCGCGGCGGAGCCCCCAATTGTGAACACGGCAGCGGAGAAGACGGTGAGCGTGCCGGCGCCGACGAAGCTGTCGCCGCCGTTGGCGGCGGAGTCGGGAGCGCCGTCGGATGGGCCGGCGCGCATGACGGCATTCGCGGCCGACGTGGTGGAGTTGGCAGTGATGGTGAAGCGGAGGGTGAGGTCGACGAGGTTGCCCACAGGGACCTGGCCATAGCTGCAGCGAACGGTCCCGGGTGAGGGAGTGTTGTCGGTGCAGGTCACGGACGCGGGCGTGGAGAACCCCTCTACAAAGTGCAGGCCGGTAGGGTAGGTAAATTCGAAGAGGAGCGGCGGGACGCCGGGGCTGACGGCGACCGTAGCGGTCACGGTGAAGGTGACCTCGGAGCCGACCTGGACGGTTGCGGGGGCCGCGGGCGACTGGGTGACCGTGAAGCTGACGTCACCTTCGGCGAGGGCGTGGGCCGGCCTCGAGCCGCCCAGGAGCAGGAGCAGGACGAGCGCGGCGAGGGCGGCCGGGAAAAGGCGCGCGGGGAGGCCGCTGGAGGTGAGCACTGGGGGCCTCCTAGTAGGTGTAGCTGATGGTGATGCCGCGGAGCTTCGAGGCGGTGCCGCCGGTGAGGTCGACGACGAGGAAGTAGACGTTGGCGCCGTTATCGACCTGGTGGGCATAGGCGGAGGCGGTCTGCGGCGAGGGCCCGGCGCTGGAGAGGACCTCGGCGAGCTTGTAGACCTGCCCGGGGGTATCGCCGTTGGCGATCGGGGTGTAGTCGAGGCGGATCTTGACGGTGTCGCCGGTGCCTTCGAAGGCGGCGGTCATGGAGGTGATGGTTGCGCCGTGGGGAAGAGTGACGGGGGCGAAGTACCGCTGGGAGGCGGGGTCGGTGTTGAGGGGGTAGAGCTGGTTGAAGCCCTTTTCGTAGACGGCGAGGTCGCTGGCGGGAACGAAGGTGCTGGCGGCGATGCTGATCTTGCCGGCGCCGCCGGGCGCGGAACCGGCCGGGGGTGCGCCGGTGTTGAATTCGCGGCCGCTGCCGGTGTAGTGGACCCAGATGGCATCGCCGGGGTTGATGGTTGAGAGGGTATTGACGAAGCCGGGAACGCCGGGGGCATAGAGCTGGTAGGACTGGGTGGCGGGGTCCCAGCGGTAGACGGCGGTGTACTCGCCGGTGAGGGGCGCGAGGGCCTGCGCGGGCGGGGCAGATGCGCCGAAGTAGGCGATGTTGTTCCAGCCGCGGAGGAGCTGGGCGGCGCTGGCGCCGGTTCCGCCGGCGAGGACGGCCACAGCGACGGCGACGGCGGAGAGCGCGGGGAGGGCGAGGGCGGTGAGGAGCCGGGTTCGCATGGGTGACCTCCGGGAGCGGCTGCTCGAGTCGAAGGTCAGGGTAGGGAGGGCGCGGGTTGGGCCTTAATGGGCGAAGCCCCGAAGGGCGGAAGGGGGATCACCGCGTTCGGGGCGGGGGAAACCCTGATCTGCAGGGGCGGCGCCACGGGGAGGGGGCACAGGACGCCCTGAGCGGTGTGTGACGGGCTGTGCGGGCGGCTACTGCCAGATGCGCTTCGCGACGACGACGTCGCGGTGGAGGTATTCGAGGCCGGTGGAATCGAGTTCGCCGCCGCAGGTGATGAGGGTCACCCACTCGTCGTAGTCGGGCTTCTGGGGCGGGTCGATAATTTCGCCCATGGGGATGGTGTCGCGGTGGTAGCGGGTGTTGGAAATGACCTCGTAGCGGTACTCGGTGCCGTTCTCCATGACGACGATGACGAGGTCGCCGGGCTGGGCTTTGGCGAGGTTGACGAAGGGGGCCGGTTTGGAGTGGTAGTAGACGTGGGCGCTGAAGACGGCGTTTCCGCCCCAGCCGGGCCGATCGTAGATGTAGTACCAGCCGACGGCGGTGTTTTCGGCCTTCGGGGTTTCGAGGGTGTTGGTGGAGTCGACGCCGAGCTCTTCGATGGGGGCATCGACGCCGAAGCGGGGGATTTTGAGGCGGGCGACCTTACCGGCGAAGGGGGTTGGGGTCGGCGTGGGGCTGGGCCGCGGTGTCGGGGTTGCGGTCGCGGTTGCGGTGGGCTCGGGGGTTGGGGTGGGGGCAGGCTCATCGCTGGCGTTGCTGGTGCTGCAGGCGACGCCGACGACGAGGAGGGCGAGGCCAAGAACGAAGACGGCAACGGCGAGGTTGCGGGCAAGCTTCACGGAGGCGGCTCCGGGGCGTTCGGGTTGTGGATTTACCGTAGCGCAGGGCAGCGCAACGGGCTCGGCTTCGAAAACGTGCGGTAAGGCGCGGAGGTTACTGGATGCGGCGGGCGACGACGACGTCGCGGTCGAGGTATTCGCCGAGGCCGTTGGGCTGGGTGGCGACAAAGCGGCCGCCGCAGGTGATGAGGGTGATCCACTCTTCGCCTTCGGGCCTCGGGGTGCCGTTGACGACGCCGGCGATGAGGTCGCCCATCGGGATGGTGTTCACGTCGTACCGCTGGAAGAAGAAGACCTCGTAGACGTAGGCAGGGCCGTTTTCCATCTGGATGGTGATGCGGTCGCCGGGTTTGGCCCTGTAGAGGTTGGCGAAGGGGCCCGGTTTGAAGTTGTAGTTGACGTGGGCGGCGAAGACGGCGTTTCGGCCGAAGCCGGGCTTGTCGTAGATGTAGTACCAGCCGACCTTGTTGACGCCGTCGTGGGGGGTATCGAGCTGGTTGTTCGGGAGGAGGCCGATCTCTTCGATGGCGTGGTCGATGCCGAGGGACGGTGCGACCATGCGGGCGACCCTGCCGTCGAAGGGGGTCGGGGTGGGCGTCGGGCTCGGGAGGGCTGTGGGACTGGCCGTGGGAGTGGCGGTCAGGGTGGGGCGGAGGTCGAAGCCGACGACGGGCACCGGTGTCCCGGGCGCATCGGCCGGCGCGTAGTGCCAGCCGACGGCAAGGAGACTGATGCCGGCGACAAAGGTGAACACGGCGGCGTACGGCAGGATGCGCATGGACGTCCCGGGGGCCGCGGAATGCCCCTATCACGATGGTATACGACCGGAACCAAAGCGCGGGTTAGTCCCTGCGGCGGCGGAGGGCAACGACGGCAGCTGCAGCCCCGGCGGCGAGGACCAGGAGGGCGCCGGCAAGCCACGGCCAGAGGGGTGCGCCAGAGCCGCCGGAGCGGGGGTCGCCGGCAGCGCGGACATCGGGCGGGGACGGGACGAGGGTGCCGGGGAGGGCGACGTCGTCGGTGGGCGGCGGGCCGGTGGGGGCGGGGCGGGCGGTGGGGGATGCGGCGCCGGGGAGGGTGGGGGTGGCCGTCGGGAGGGGGATGACCGTGGGCGAGCCGAGGCTGAGGTCGAGGCGGATCGGACCGGGCTCCCAGGCGACGGACTGGAGCGCCGGGCGGCCGTCGACCGTGAAGGTGATGACGGCCCCGGTACGGCCGCAGCCGGGGCGCTGGGATTCGTGGAGGACGGTGACGACGTAGGCGGTCGCCTGGCCCTCGCGGAAGGCGAGCCGCTCGCCGGGGGCGGCCTGGGTGCAATCGGTGGAGCCGATGAAGGCGCGGACTTCGGTGCCGTTCGGAGCCGGCTGGCCGTCGATTGTGACGGAGCCGTAGACGGTGGCGGGAATCTGGGGCTGGGCAGCGGCCGCTGCTGTGCCGGCCGCGAGAAGCGCGGCGGCGAGCGGGAGGAGGATGCGCACGGGAGGATGGTAGCGCGGGCAGCAGAGGAGCCCAACTGCGGGGATTCGATCGATTGACAGTTGTCGCGTACTTTATGTTTCCCCCAGGGGAGGCAGTCGCATGGCGAGTATCGGGGACACGCTGCGGGAGGCGCGGGAGCGCCGCGGACTGACGATCGAGCAGGCTGCGCAGGAGACGCGGATTTCGCCGCGGTTCCTGGAGGCTCTCGAGGCGGAGGAGTTCGACGCGCTGCCCGCGCCGGTGTATGTGCGGGGGTTCCTGCGTTCGTACGCAAACTACCTGCGGATCGACCCGCAGCCGCTGCTGGACCAGCTGGTGGGCGGCGATATCGGCTTCCCGGTCGGGCCGGCCGGCTATGTGGGCGGGCCCCGGCAACCGGGCCGGACGAGCCCGCCGCGCGAGCGGACCGACCCCTTCCGGCGGGCGGCCGGACCTCCGCCGGCGGCGGGGCCCGGCGCCGCGGGGGATGACTGGGCGCCGGAGCTGCCGGCACAGGGGGACCGGAGCGCCGGACCGGCGCCGATTGCGCCGCCGTCGTACCAGGAAGAACTGAACCCTGACCCCTACGGGTACGAGCGGGGGCCTGGGCCCTACCGGCGGGCAGCGGGCGGCGTGCTGCTGGAGCGGCCGGAGCTCCCGGGACAGGGGGGCGTGCCGCGCGGCGTCATGCTGGCGCTCGCGGGGGCCGTTGCGGCGGTGGTCGCGCTGGCAGTTGTTGTGGTGCTGCGGGGCGGCGGCGACGGGGACGGCACGCCGGCAGGGGCGCCGGGCGAGCCGACGCGGGCCGTGACGCCGGCGGCGGTGGTCCCGGTTGGGTCGGCGACGCCCCGGGCGACGGGGACGGCGGCGGCATCGCCGACGGGCACGGGCACGCCGGCGGGGACCGCAACGGCGACCGTGACGGGCACGCCGGGGACGGGTACGCCGACCGTGGCGGCGGGAACGACGCCGGGTACGACTGCAACGCCGACACCGACGCAGACGCCGACGCCGACCGTCGTGCCGACGGCCACACCGACGCCGTTCGTGCCGACACCGACGCCCACGCCGCTGCCGCCGCGGCCGAGCGCCCTGAGCGCGTGCAACCTGAACCTCGAGCTGGGGAAGTGCGGTCCGTCGCCGGCGCGGGTGATCTGCTTCCCGCCGTTCCCGGCGGACCTCGGTATTGGCTCGAACTCGAACTGGTTCGTGGACGTGAGCGGGACCTATCCGCTGCAGCCGGGGTGGCGCGAGGTGTACGTGGAGTACACGGTGAGCGTCGGGCCGCTGATCAAAGCCGGGCAGCGGGGCTGCCAGTGAACGGGCGGTAGCGTTCGGCAACCCCGGAGCAACCCTGAGGCCCTAGGGAGAAACCCTTAGGGGACACCCGGTGACGGCGCCCCCAAGCCGTTACCGTGGTGACCTCTCCGTGTCCATACCGGCCGGGAGCGGCGCCGTCGAACCCCCAACTGAGACCCGGCGGGCAACCGCCAGAGACACGGGTCGGCGGCGGGGTTCAGATGGCAGGATTCGAGCTTGCGCGTCCCGGGGCGTTCGGCGGCTGGCTGCGCGACTGGCGGCCGGGACCGTTCCTTCCGCTGTATGCGGCGGCGCTGCTCGCTGGCGCGGGACTGGGCATCGGCTTTTCGGTGTTTGCGGCAGATGCGGAGCGGGTGGCGCCGCGGGGGATCGTCGAGGCGCCGGCGGCAGCTGCGCCGGCCCAGCCTGCGGCGGGAATCGAGCCGGCGCAGCCCCCGGAGCCGGCGGCCGAGGACGGCATGGCGTTCGACCCGGGACCCGGGGCGCTGCCGATGGAGCTCGCGCGGGCGCTGGGGGCGTTCGGCCCATGGAGCGAGGCGGCGCCGGCGACGGAGGCGTCAGCGCCTCAGCCGGCCGCCCCCGCCGCGCCGGTCCGGCCCGCGGCTGCTCCACCTGCGCCGCAGCCGGCAGCAGCGAACCCGCCTGCTGCGCCGGCGGCCGCGCCGGTTGCGCCGCCTGCGAAGCCGAATTTCTATGTGCCGCAGGTTTCGGGGGGCCCGGCGACGGCGCTCGAGCTGCAACTGTTCGAGCTCATCAATGCGGAGCGGGCGAAGGCCGGGCTGGCGCCGTACGTGCTCGATGCCGGGCTCACGCGGATTGCGCGGACGCGCTCGCAGCAGCTCATCGACCAGGGGTACTTCGGGCACGTCGACCCGTACGGGTATTCGATGTACGTGGAGCTGCTGGCGTACTTCGGCTACACGAGCTACGCGTGGGCGGGCGAGAACCTGGCGATGAACAACTACCCGGCCGGGCAGGCGGCAGCGGTGGCGCTGGAGGGGCTGATGAACAGCCCGACCCACCGTGCGAATCTCCTAGCAGGGGACTTCAGCCGGGTCGGCATCGGCGAGATCACGGACGCGCAGGGGCGCCACTACTTCACGATGATCTTCCTCGGATAGGGGCCGGACAGCCCGTCCGGCCCGGCGGCGCTCAGCCGAGGCCGCCGGGCGGGTCGAGGTCGTCGCTGTCGGATGCGGACTGGCGGTTGCGGGCGAGCACCCAGCCTGCGCCGCCTCCGACAGCGGCGATGGCGCCGAGGACGAGGACGATGACGCCCCAGACGGGGAAGCCGCCGCCGTCATCGCCGGCGGCGTTCTGCTGGCCGGGGGTAGCGCTGGTGACGCCGCCGCCGGTGACGGGGGACCCGGCCCCGGGCGAGCCCGGCGGAATGGTTGCGACGGAGCCGCCCTGGCCGCTGCCGGGGGTCGACTGGCCGGGCGCGGGGGTGCCGGTTGCGCCGGGCGCGGGCGTCCGGGTCGGGGTGGGGGTAAAGGTGGGGATGGGAGCCGGCGTGGCGCTGCCGAAGGTGACATCGAGCTGGACAGGCCCGGGCTGCCAGCGGGCGGTCTGCGGGGCGAATCGGTCGCCGATCTTGATGCGGACCTCGGCGCCGGAGCGGCCGCAGCCTTTGATCTGCGAATCGGCGACGACGTCGATGGCGTAGACCGTGACGCGGGCGCTGCCCTCGCCGGTGTACTCGGTCTTGCCGTCTTTGCCGCAGAGAGTGTCGCCGATGTAGGCCTCGACGGGGAGCCCTTCGGGCACGGGTCCGGCGGAATCGGCGACCGAGCCGAACACGGTGGACGGGGGATCGAACTGTGCGCTCGCGGGAGCGGCGGCGAGGAGGGCAACGGCGCCTGCGACGGCTGCGGCGGCAGCGACGAACGCGCCACGGAGGTGGGTCATGGTCTCATCCTGGGTTCGGGACTTGACGGCCATCCCCAAGGTACGGCAGGTGCGGGACAGGGTCATCAGCGCGGGAGCACGAGGGTAAACGGCTCGTTCACGTAGACCCAGACGGCGCGGCCGCCGCCGAGTTCGGTGAGCGTGTTGACGGCATCGGGCGCGCCAGGGATGTAGCGGAGCCATTCCTGCTTCTCGGCGTCCCAGGCGTAGATGACGGCGACCTTTGCGGCGTTGTCGCCGAGGGCGCTGCCGACCGCGACCTTCCCCTGTCCGGTGGGGACGAGGTTCCAGCCGGCGGCCAGGGGGACCTCGACCTCGTCGCCGAAGGGGACGATGACGTCGAGGACGAGTTCGCCTTCGGGGTCGAGCGTGAGGACCGGCGGGATGAACGGTTCGACGACCTGGCCGGTGCTGCAGAAGGCGGTGGCAAGGACGATGTCGTTCCAGGTGAGGGCGACGTAGTCGCCGGCGCCGAGGATGCGGTCGCCCGTGTTGCCGATCCAGCCGCGGGCGCTGGCGCCGGGGCCGCCGTAGAAGGTCGCGCTCTGGCCGGGCTGGAGGAGGCCGGACAGGTCGAGGTGCTCGGCGATGCCGACCTGTCCGCCGGGGCTCTGGAGGCCGAAGCCGGCGAGGTTGACGGGTGCGGAGCCGCGGTTGGTGACCGTAATCGATTCCTGGCCGGTGCAGCTGAAGGCGGAGATGGTGACGTTGCCGGGGATGGGGGCCGGGAGCGCCGGGAAGGTGACCATGACGTTGGCCGGCTTCATGAGGCTGTTGCTGACCCGGATCCAGGCCTGGCACTCGTCGTCCTGGATGACGGGCTTTGCGATGGCAACGTTGATCGGGTTGCCGAGCGGGTCGACGGTGTCGAAGGTGGTTGCGGTTGCGAAGCGGCGGGTGCCGTTGATGTCCGCGGGCTGGTCGGCGGCATTGAGGATGACGCCGGAGCCGGCATCAATTTCGAAGCGGATGGGGATGCCGAGGACGTTGTTGTAGTTGGCGGCGTCGCAGAATCCGTCGCGGTCTTTGAGGTGGGCGACGACGTACTTGAACTGGGGCGATTCGCCGTTGACGACGGTGACGCGCTTGTAGCCGGCCCAGCGCCAGACGGTCTCGGCCACGTTGGAAGCGACGGCGGGGTTCTTGCCACGGGTGGTCGGCTCGGGGTACTCGGCGACGGCAAAATACCGCCCGCGGCCGACGATGTGCTCCGGCTCGCAGTGGGGGTTGCCGGTGATGCGGTTGGCCGGGCACTCCTCGAAGGTGAGGTTGAAGTCGCCGTAGGTAGCGATGGTGGCCTGGCCCTGACCATCGGAGGGCTGGGAGTACATGCGCGGTTTGGCGGCGGAGCCGAGGACCGTCGGCGCCTTCGTGTGCGGATTGACGTTGGGGGAGAAGTCGGTCGAGTCGTCCGGGACGAAGAAGCCGGAGGAGCCGCCGGTGACGAGCGGTTTGTAGCTGTTACGGACCGGCTCGTTCTGCATCATGAAGGTGACGATGGCGGCGGGCATTTCGGGCGGGTCGGAGCGGAAGTTGGGGTCGCCGCGGAGTTTTGCCCAGTCATCGGGGAGGACCCACCGGTCAGCGGGGACGGTACGGCCGTCGGGCTTGGTTTCGGCCGGCCGGCCGGAGGGGTTGGAACCGACAAAGTAGCCGCGGACGTTCGCGGTGACGCCGCCGAGGGTGGAGACGAACTGGTCGGGGGTGGCGTCGATGCGGATGTCTTCGAAGACGAGGTAGTAGATGACGAAGGCGATCTTGGTCCAGGGGCGGCCGTCGATGAAGACTTCGATATCGACTTCGCCGGGGGATTCGCTTTCGTAGCGGACGGTGACGGAGCAGTTCGCGCCGAAGTCAGCGGAGGCGGAGCCGGGGCCGTCGATGGTGACGCCGGGCGCGGGCAGGAAAGCGCCGGGCTGGCCCGAGGGGCGGGTGAAGCGGACGGTCTGGCCGGCACAGGAAGTGGTGGAGGCGAAGGCGTAGGTGAGGGTGACGACCTGGCCGGCCCAGGCGACGCGGATGTCCTTCTGCCCGGGGAAGAAGACGTAGCGGATGGTGACGTTCTCGGTGGGTGCGGCAGGGGCCGCCTGGTTGGGGTAGAAGACGTCGATTTCGAGGCGGGTCACTGCGGAGGGGCCGCAGTTCGTCGCGTTGGTGGTCGAGATGCGGATGTCGTCGGGGTTGGCGTCGGTGTCGCCGAACGCAGGAGCGAAGGCGTCCTGGGAGCCGTCGTTCAGTTCGAAGCGGCCGCCGACGGAGATGCCGGTGACGGTTGCGGGCTTGAGCGCGGTATTGGGGACCTGGAAGTAGCCGCAGCCGATGATGCGCATTTCGAGGCGGGCGCCATCGACGAGGAGGTTCGTGGTCTGGGGGCTGCCGGAGTTGAAGGAGCCGATGACCCACTCGGTCAGGTTGGCGCTCGCGAGGAAGGTGCCGTCGGCGACGTTGAAGCGGAGGGGGATTTCGATGGTGCCGAAGGTGACGCGGCCCGCGGTTGGGGAGCCGCCGGTAGTGATTTCGGTGCGGTCGATCCGGACCCAGCGGGCGATGAGGGGGCTCGCCGGGCCAGGGCTGACGATGCCGTTGCCGTCGCCGTCGGTATCGAAGAAGGCGGCGGTGAGGGCGCCGCCGGCTGCTGAGTTGTTGAAGTAGGCGGCGATGGTGTGCTGGCCGGGCGCGTTCGAGGTGTAGGAGAAGCAGAGCGTGCCGTCCGGCACCTGGGAGCCGATCCGGGGCTCGTTGGCGGGGGATTTGTGGAAGACGGTCACGCCGGTTGCGCCGGGGACATCGGGGCCGCCGATGGGGCTGAAGACGATGTTGCTCGCGAGGAGCGAGTCGGCGGCGACGGTGCCGATGAGGCAGACATAGTGGGTGAAGCCGAGGGCGAGCGGCCCGGAAAGGGGCCGGGGCGGCGTACGGCCGTCAATGGTGACGTGGCGGAGCTCGACGACCTGCGTGATGTTGACGAGGCGGTTGGCCGGGAGCTGGAGGGAGGCGGGCTGGTCGTCGCCGTCCTTGTCGATCGCGACGGTTGGGCTGCCGATATCGACGCGGTTGTAGATGGCGTGGAAGTTGAACTGGACCTGGATGTTCGAGGAGTTGCCGGGGGCGTCGATGCCGGCGCACCACTCGGGGCCGACCTGGCGGACGTAGGCGACGGCGGGATTGGCTCCGGTGAAGCTCACGATGGTGAAGTCGGCGGGTGCGACCACGTTGACGGGGTCGGGCGGGTCGGCCGAGCCGTTGGGGATGACCGGGCTATTGACGCCTAGGACCGGGTTGGAGGCTGCGCCGGTGAGGAAGGTGCTGTCCCAGCCGGTGGTGCAGACCTCGGCGGGGCCACCGACGATGCCGTCGCCGACTTTGTCGAGGGTGACGGTGACGATGGAGATATCAGGGAGGACGATGGGATTCGGAACCGACGCGGTGCCCTCCCAGTGCCAGGCGATGGAGAGGGTGCGGTAGCCCGGCGGGGCGTAGGCGACGACGCAATAGACGTCGTCGGCGGTGTTGGACGGCGTGCCGCCGTCGAAGTAGTCAGCCCCGGCTGCGGGGCCGACGGGGCCGTAGGCGTAGGTGCCGGAGGCGGGCACGGGCACATTGACGGTGGGCGGGCTGGACGTGTCGATGGGGTCTTTGGCGGTAATGACGAAGCCGAGCGTGCCGATGCCGGCGGCGGTCACACCGGGGACGTTCACATCGAGGCAGTAGCCATTGCGCGTGGCAGCGTTCGCGGGGAGGGCGTGGGAATTGGTGCCTGCAAGGAGCTTCGGCGGCTGGAAGACGGGACCGGGGTTGCTGGAGGTATCGAAGGAGGAGAGCGGGTCCCAGGCGGGGCCGGAGGGGTCGTAGGCGGCGCGGGCGGGTGTTTCGCCGAATCGGAGCTGGCCGACGGAGACGACAGCAGCGAGGATCGCGAGGGCGGTAACCAGCAGCATCCGCCGTGAGGAACGCACCATGAAGTCCCCCTGGGACTCGTGGGCGCACCCCGCCGGCGCCGTGGGATTTGGCGGGCGCGTCCGCCGGCGTCTCGACCCACCGGCGGCTGCCCGGAATGCTGTTGCAGTTATGGCCGAAGGTACGCGATTGCGTCAAGCCTTCGTTCGTAAAATCTGAACGCCTGGTCGTGGAAATAGTTACCCCGGGTGCGCCGGCCAACTGGCGCACCCGGGGTGCCTCCTGACCGAAGGCTCACACCAGGGGACGGGACCGGAGGCGGCCGAGGAGGAGCACGCCGCCGCCGGAGAGGAGGAGCAGGACACCGGCGATGAGGAGCGGGGCAGGGCCCGCGGGCCGGGGTGCGGGGCTGTTGCCGGCGGCCGGGGGAAGGACGCCCGGGCCGGGCTGACGGACGCCGGCGACTTCGCTGAAGGGGGGCTCGGCGGGGGCTTCGACCGGTTCGCCGACGATGCCTGTGCCTGCGCCAGGGACGATGGTATCCACCGGGATGACGACTTCGAGCCCCTCCGGGAGGTCGGGACAGGGGATGATGGTAAAGCTGACGACCGCGGGAGCCGCGCCGAGCGTGACGGTCGCGACGGCGCCGGCGGGGTTGGCGACGGCGTAGAAGACGCCGGGCGCACAGGCGAGGGCGGTGTCGCTGCCGAGCACCTGGCGGACCGCGTAGGCGCCTGCCGGGAGGGCGGCTTCGGCGGCGCCGGTGGGGGCATCGCCGCTGGTGGACGTCTGGAGTTCGGCGACGACGGCGCCGGCGGCGTCGAGGACCTGGTAGCGCCAGGTGCGGGCTGCGGCATCGGGCCCGGCATTGAGCGTGGTCTGGACGCGGAGGGTGCTGTCCGGGGCCGCGAAGCGGACATCGGCGACGGCGAGGGTCTGCCCGGCGAAGGTCACGGTGAGGCGGGCGGCGCCGGCGGTTTCGCGGCGGACGAAGACGGTGCCTTCGGCGATGCCTGCGGCGACCGGGGTCGGGGCGAGGACGCCGACGAGGGTTCCGCCCTCGACGTCGTAGCCGAAGCTCGGGAGTGCGGCGACCTGGCCCTCGACGCGGATGGTGACGGCGGCCTGGGCGCCGGGCTGGACGGGCGGGGGCGCGACGGCGGTGACGGTATAGGGGACCTGTGCGGCTGCGGGGACGGCAGCGAGGAGGGTGAACGCAGCCACGGCGGCGGCGAGGAGCGCAGCGATGCGGCGGGGCATCATCTGAACCTTCCCTGCGGGCCGGCTGCGCGGTCCGGGCTCTCTCCCCAGCGAACCCGGGTGCTCCGTGCGGCCACCCGTACGAACCGTGCTGTCCACCGCTCGACCACTTCAGTGAACGCACCGTGAAGATACCGCAGGGTGTCAAGGGGCAGCCATAAGAGGGGCGTTAGAAGTGCACCCGGGGTCCACCGGACGGCACCCTGCCGGCCACCGGACGTGGCGGCGAACCGTCGCCATCGGCCGGCCGGGGGCGTGGTAGAGTTGGGCGGCGATGCTGGAGATTCGAGCGGAGGAGAACCGCCTGCTCGCAACGCCGTCGCTGGCGAGCGAGCGGGTGATGCTGCGGTCTTTCCCGGGGGCCCGGTGGGTACCGGCGCGGGGGGCGTTTTCGCTGCCGCGGCAAACGGGGGTGTACCTGCTGCTCGATGAGCTGTTCGGGCCGGAGAACTGGCGCGCGCCCTCGGACCTCAGCGAGGAGGTGCAGGAGGCGCGGAAGGCGGGGGGTTCGCCCACTGCGGAGGCCAGGCTGGAGGACGCCGAGTCTGAGTTCTCGGTGCAGTGCGCGTTCGCCGACAAGGAGCTGGTGAAGCGGGTCCCGGGGTACCGGTGGGTGCCGACGGAGCGGCGGTGGCGGCTGCCGCGGGTGCCGCTCACCGTGCGGGTGCTGCAGCGGGTGTTCGGGGAGCAGCTGAAGATCGAGGACGAGGAGCGGGTGCTGGCATGGTGCACGGAAGAGGAGCAGCGAACTGATGCGGAGCGGCGGCTGGCGGAACGGGAGGATGCGGCAGCGGCCGGGAGTGGGCCCGGGGCCACCGGCCTGGCAGCGGTTCCGGCGCCGGAGGCTGAAGGCGAAGCTGCGTCTTCGGCGCCGGTGCTGGCGGAGGCTGCGCGTGCGGCGGGGCCCATCGACGGCGCGGCGCTGTTCGAGCGGCTGGAACGACTGACGGCGGCGCTGGAGCGGCTGGTGGAGGCGCTGGAGTCGGGACAGGTCAGCACGGGGCCCGGGACGAACGGAGACAGAGACCGGACCGGCGGGAACGGGGAGACGGAGACGGGGAACGTGCCGCAGGGCGGGGGGTTCGACTGGCGGGCGGAGCTCGAGCGGCTGCGCAGCGAGCATGACGACCCCGCGCGGCTCGCGCTGGCGGGCCGGCTCGAGAATGCGGAGGCCGATGAGCGGGCGACGCTGATGGCGCTGCTGGGGGTGTGGCACTTCTACAACAAGCAGCACGACGAGGCGCTGCGGATGCTGCGCCGGGCGTTTGCCGCAGAACGTGACGGCCGGATGGACCCCGACCTCGACGCGGAGGCGGTGCGGGTGTTCCAGAAGTGCGGCTGGCAGGTGCTGAACCGCGCGCTTGGCCAGGACGGGGATCGATTGGCCGAGGCCTACGCGGCGCTGTTGAGCGAGGTGCAGCGCCAGGGGAGCGGCGTGCCGGAGGCGGCGTTCCGGGAGGGGCTCGGCGCGCTGACGGAGCTGGCGGAGGACGCCCAGGCGGCGCGGCGGGAGCCGAACCTGCACGGACTGGCGCGGCTCGCACAGTTCGTCGGCAAGCAGCGGATCGGCGACCACGTGGACGAGGAGCGGCTCGGCGAATTTGTGCGGGATGGGCAGGTGGCTGCGGACATCCGGGCCCTTGGACTGGTCCTGCTCGCCAACGTGCTCTACCGCGCAGACGACATGTCCGGCTGGCAGATGCAGTGGCCTGTGGACCCGAGAATCGCCGGGGATTTCGCGTGGGCGACGGAGACAGCGCTGGAGCTCATCCCCCAGGCGGCCCAGGCGCACCAGGAGGTCGCCTCGGCTGCGGCAGTTGCGGCGCTCGCGATCATCGCGCGCGGGCCGCGGGAGTGGGCGACGCGGGACCAGCGGCGGCGGCTGCTGCGGCTGATCGAGTCGGACAATCAGCTGCGCAGGTACGCGGAGTTCCTTGCCGCCTTCCGGCTTGCGGCCGACGGGGACGGGAGGGGGCTGGACCGGGAATTCAAGGGCTACTTCGACTACCTGGCGAAGGTTCAGCTCGACGACAGCTGGGAGCACCTTTCGGAGGTGCTGGCCAACGACAGCGGGCACGTGACCGACAAGATTATCGACGAGGTGCTGCCAGCCGCGCTGGAGGCGCGGGGCATCCGGGACCTGCGGGCGCTCATGGAGGCGGTGGAGTTCGCGGCGGCGACACAGCGTGGCGACAACACGCTGAACCGGATTGCGGACGGGATCGAGGAGGGAACGATCCTGGGTGCGGACGCGCTGGGCGGCGAGGAGCGTCTGCGGATCTTCGAGCTGGCGCTCCGGACTGCGCAAAAGAAGACGCACAAAGATGACGCGGACGTGGCGTTCCAGCGGCTGGTGCGGGAGCACCTCCGGCAGGGGCGCGAGAGCGAAATCCCGAACCTGTGCGAGACCTGCTTCGAATCGTTCCCGTACCTCCGGGAGCGGGCAATGCTGGCCGCGGTCGAGTGGGCGGTCGAGCAGGAGGAGCCGTTCGAGGAGCTGCTGGACCGGGCCATTTCGGCGTTCCGGAAGGACTCACCGCTGCTGAAGGACTTCCGGGACCTGGCCTCCCTGCCCCAGGTGCGCGAGGCGGGCGGGGAGAAGCTGGAACGGCTGCTCGGCAAGCCGGCCGTCACGGAAGTGCCGACGGACGCACTGAATGGGAAGTCGGTGCTGGTGGTCGGGGGGCATCCCAGCCTGCAGGCGAAGGCCGAGCCGATGCTCGCGGAGCTTGGGCTGAAGGTGGACTGGCTGGACGCCGATGCGGCGAAACAGGGCGACAGGGCGGTGGGCAGTGCGCGCGGGGCGGTGGACCTCGTGGTGGTGAACACGGGCTACATCAGCCATGCGGCGTCGGGCCGGGTGATGGAGGCGGCGAAATCGGCGGGCAACCGGTACGTGGCCCGGGCATTCGCAGGGCCGCGGATGCTGGTTGCGGTGGTGCAGGAGGCGCTCGCTGCCAAACCGGAGGAGCCGACAAGGGGTCCGAAGGGGCCGGTCCGGCGGTAGGGCGCGGCGGCCGGAAGGCGGGCTCCTGTTACACTGGGGAGTACATCCCGCAACGACATCCGCGCGGCAGGACAGACTGTGAGCACTCCGAAGACGATCATCCAGAAGATCTGGGACCAGCACGTCGTGGCGAGCGAGCCGGGGAAGCCCGACTTGCTGTTCATCGACCTCCACCTTGTGCACGAGGTGACCTCACCGCAGGCGTTTGAGGGGCTGCGGCTGGCGGGCCGGCGGGTCCGGCACCCGGAGCTGACGCTGGCGACGGTGGACCACAATGTGCCGACAATCGACCGGGACAAGCCGTGGACGGACCCGCTCTCGGTGCAGCAGGTAGAGGCGCTGCGGCGGAACTGCGAGGAGTTCGGCATCCCGCTGTTCGGGGTCGGCGACATCCGGCAGGGCATTGTGCACGTCATCGGGCCGGAGCAGGGGCTGACGCAGCCGGGGATGACGATCGTCTGCGGCGACAGCCACACCTCGACGCACGGCGCGTTCGGGGCGCTGGCGTTCGGCATCGGGACGAGCGAAGTGGAGCACGTGCTGGCGACGCAGACGCTGCCGCAGGCGAAGCCGAAGACGATGTCCGTCGAGGTGAACGGCGAGCTGCACCCGGGGGTAACGGCGAAGGACGTGATTCTTGGGATCATCGCAAAGATCGGCGTCTCGGGCGGCGTGGGCCACGTGATTGAGTACCGCGGAGAGGTGATTCGGAAGCTCTCGATGGAGGGCCGGATGACCATCTGCAACATGTCGATTGAAGGTGGCGCGCGTGCCGGGCTGATCGCGCCGGACGATACGACCTTTGCCTACATGGAGGGCCGCCGGTTCGCGCCGAAGGGGGCGGACTGGGAGAAGGCGCTGGACTACTGGCGTTCGCTGCCGACGGACGAGGGCGCGGAGTTCGACACGTACGTGACGCTGGACGCGTCCGAAATCGAGCCGACGGTGACGTGGGGCACGACGCCCGCACAGAGCGTGCCGGTGACCGGCCGGGTGCCGGACCCATCGGAGGCGCCGACACCGCAGGCGCGGGAGCTGGCCGAGCGGGCGCTCCACTACATGGGGCTGGAGCCGGGGACGCCGATCCAGGAGATCCGGCTGGACCGGGTGTTCATCGGGTCGTGCACGAACAGCCGGATTGAGGACCTGCGGGCGGCGGCGGAAATTGTCCGGGGGCGGAAGGTGGCGCCGCATGTGCGGGCGATGGTGGTCCCGGGGTCGGGGCTGGTGAAGCACCAGGCCGAGGAAGAGGGGCTGGACCGGATTTTCAAGGAGGCCGGGTTCGAGTGGCGCGATGCGGGCTGCTCGATGTGCCTCGGGATGAACCCGGACATCCTGCTTCCGGGGGAGCGGTGCGCGAGCACATCGAACCGGAACTTCGAGGGGCGGCAGGGCCGCGGCGGGCGGACGCACCTGGTGAGCCCGCAGATGGCTGCGGCGGCCGCGATCGCCGGGCATTTCGTCGACATCCGGGAGTGGAAGTAGCCATGAAAAAGTTCGAAACCGTGCGCGGGCGGGTGATTCCGCTGAACCGCGCGGATGTGGACACCGACCAGATCATTTCGAAGGAGTTCCTGAAGCGGATCGAACGGACCGGGTTCGGGCCGTTTGCGTTCGACGAGTGGCGGAAGGACCCGGATTTCGTTCTGAACCGGCCGGTTTACAAGGGCGCGCCGATCATGGTGACAGGGCCGAATTTCGGGTGCGGTTCCTCGCGGGAGCACGCGGTGTGGGCGCTCGACGACATGGGGCTGCGGGTGATCATCGCGCCGTCGTTTGCGGACATCTTCCGGAACAACTCCTCGAAGGTCGGGCTGCTGACGGTGACGCTGCCGCAGGAGGACTGCGACTGGTTGATCGCGCGGGCGGAGGAGCTGCCGGAGGCGGAGCTGGTGGTCGACCTCGAGTCACAGACGGTGGCGACGGCGGACGGGACGTGGCAGCGGCGGTTCGAGATCGACCCGTTCGTGAAGTACTGCCTGCTGAACGGGCTGGACGACATTGGGCTGACGCTGCAGCTGGAGGACCGGATCGCGGCGTACGAGCAGCGCCGGCCGGAGTGGCTGCCGAAGACGGAGGCGCTGCTCGCGGGGTAGCCCTGGCGGTAGACCATGGCCGCGCCCGCGCGCAGGATTGCGCCATGGAGGAGGGCGACCTTGTGGAACGGCTGCGGGCGTGGGCGCGCGGCCGCTACTGGGAGCTGGTGGGCATCGAGACGGTGGCTGCCGAGCCGGGCCGGGTCGTGAACCGGGTGCGGCTGCGCGAAGCGCACCTGAACTACAACGATGTGGTCCACGGGGGCGTGATTTCGAGCCTGATCGATTCGGTCGCGGGCGGGGCTGTGCGGACCCTTCGGGAGGAGAGCGAGATCCGGCAGCGGCCGCATGCCACGAGCGACCTGCACGTTTCGTACCTTGCGCCGGCGCGGGGGACGGAGCTGGTGGCCGAGGCGAGGGTGGTGAAGATGGGGCGGACGGCGGCGTTCACGCAGGTCGAGGTGCGGGACGACAGCGGTCGGGTGGTGGCGCTGGGGCTGGTGACGTTCGTCATCGGCGGGCGGCGGGAGGGCGGCTGATGGAGCCGGGCCCGGGGCGGCCATGCGCGGTACCTGCGGAGGCCGCGGTAAGGGATTCGCGGGGGCGGCCGTGCCCAATTGAGGTCGAGGTGTTCACGGCGGGGCCGCCTGAGCCGACGAGCGTGTCACGGTACGCCTTTCCCGGGGCGGCAGTGCTTCGGCCGGGGCGGAGTGCGTACGTTGTGGGCGGCGACCTCGCGCCGGCGACGGTCGTTGCGGCGTATGCGGCAGGTTTCTTCCCGTGGCCGGAGCGCCCGGAGGCGGAGCTGGTCTGGTGCTCGCCGGATCCGCGGGCAGTGCTGCCGGTGGCAACGTTCACGGTGCCGCAGCGGCTGGGGCGGACGATCCGGCAGGGGAGGTTCCGGGTGACGGTGGATGCGGCGTTCGAGGCGGTCATCCGTTCGTGCGCGGAGCGGCCGGAGGGGACGTGGATCATCCCGGCGCTCATCGAGGGGTACTGCGCGCTGCACCGGCTCGGGTGGGCGCACAGCTTCGAGGTGTGGCACGACGGGGAGCTGGCCGGCGGCCTGTACGGGGTGGCGTACGGGGCGATGTTCGGGGCGGAGTCGATGTTTTCGCGGGTGCGGGATGCCTCGAAGGTGGCGGTGGCGGCGATGGTGCAGCACTGCCGGGCGCTGGGGGTCGAGCTGATTGATATCCAGGTACTGAACGACCACACGGCGCGGATGGGCGGCATTGAGATTTCCCGGGATGCGTACCTGGAGCTGCTGGGGCGGGCGGCGCGGCGGACCGTCGCCTGGCACCGGGCCGGCGCGGCAGAGGGCCTGGCGGGCTGCGGGTGACGTCCGAACGGCCCGCGACGCCGGCGCCGATTGGGAGCACACTAGGGGGAACCTGAACCTGCGGAGGGAGAGGGATGACCTCGACGCGGCCGACCCCTGTTGGTCTGTACCACCTGCTGACGGACTTCGAGTGCCCGGCGGCGAGCGTGCGGGTGTTCCGCATGCGGGGCGAAGGCGATGCGGTTGGTTCCCATGTGCACCGGCGTTCGATGCAGATGTACCTGGCGATCGAAGGGACGGTGGTAGTGGAGGTCGACGGCGTGGAGACGGTGCTGAAGCCGTACGAGGTGCTGACGGTGTGGCCGGGGAGCGTGCACCGTGCGAGCCCGCTGGACGGCGAGGCGGTGGTAGCGAACATTTCGATTCCGCCGCTCGGTGCGGACGACCAGGTGCCGGCCACGTCGGCGCCGGAGCCGGCCGACCGGCAGCTTCCGCGGGGCAGCGCCGCCGACGTGGAAGACTGAGGCGGCTATGAGAACCCCGGTCGACGGTGACCGGCGGGGCCGGGAGAATACGGGGCCATGGCTACGTTTCGCATCCTGGTGACGCCGGGCGACGGTATCGGCCCGGAGGTGATGGAAGAGGCGCTGAAGGTGCTGGGGCGGGTGCAGCAGCGCTTCGGGCATGAGTTCCTCTACGAGGAGGAGACGATCGGCGGGGCGGCGATCGACCGGTACGGGGTGGCGCTGCGGCCGGAGACCATTGCGAAGGCGAAGGCATCGCACGCGGTGCTGTTCGGGGCGGTGGGCGGACCGAAGTGGGATGACCCGCGGGCGAGCGTGCGCCCGGAGGACGCCATCCTTGGGATGCGGAAGCAGCTGGGGCTGTTCGCGAACCTGCGGCCGGTGCGGGTTTCGCCGGAGCTGATCGGCGAGAGCACGCTGAAGCCGGAGGTGCTGCAGGGCGTCGACATGGTCGTCATCCGGGAGCTGACCGGCGGGCTGTACTTCGGGAAGCCGAAGCGTCGCTGGGAGAACGCGGAAGGGCGGCAGGCGGTCGACACGCTGCGGTACAGCGAGCGGGAGGTCGCGCGGGTATGCCACGTGGCGTTCCAGCTGGCGCGGCAGCGCCGGAAGAAGGTCACCAGCGTCGACAAGGCGAACGTGCTGCGGACGGGACAGCTGTGGCGGGAGATTGCGACAGAGGTGGGGAAGCAGTACCCGGACGTGGAGCTGGAGCACATCCTGGTGGATGCGTGCGCGATGTACCTGGTGCGCCGGCCGGCGAGCTTCGACGTGATCGTGACGGAGAACATGTTCGGGGACATCCTGACGGACGAGGCGGCGATGCTGGCCGGTTCGATGGGGATGATGCCCTCGGCGAGCCTCGGGCGGCAGCGGAAGGACGGCACAGGCATCGGGCTGTACGAGCCGATTCACGGGAGCGCGCCGGACATCGCGGGGCAGGGGAAGGCGAACCCGCTGGCGATGATCCTGAGCGCGGCGATGATGCTGCGGCTCTCGCTGGGGCTGGAGCAGGAAGCGAAGGCCGTGGAGGACGCCGTGGACGCCGTCATCCGCGAGGGGCTGCGGACCCCGGACATTGCGGGGCCGGGCGCGAAGGTGGTGGACACGCGGACGATGGGCAGCGCGGTGGCGGAACGGATCTAGGCAGGCGTCGGCGGGGACGCCGCGCGCGGTGCGGCTGCGCCGGGGAATGAAGGAGGAGCAGTGATGCCGGTTTCGAACACGTGCGTGAAGACGGGCGAGGGCCAGGTCGGGATGCTGCAGATCCCGTACCCGGACGCTCCAGGGCCGGGGCAGGCGCTGGTTCGTACGCGGCTCTCGACCATCTGCGGGAGCGACATCCACGTGGTGGACCACCTGCCGGTGCCGGCGGGCGTGCCGATGGGGCACGAGGCGGTGGGCACGGTAGAGGCGGTGGGCGCGGGGGTCACGGCGTTCCGGCCGGGGGACCGGGTGGTGGTGAGCTGCCTGCTCTGCTGCGGGACGTGCCGGCGGTGCATGGAGGGCGACCACCAGGTGTGTGAGACGTTCAACGCGCCGGCGAACCTGCTGTTCGGGGCGCAGGGTGAGTTCTTCCTGGTCAACGGGGCGCAGACATCGATGGCGAAGGTCCCGGACAGCCTCGAGGACGAGCAGGTGCTGTTCGTGACCGACATTATGTCGACAGGGTTTGCGGCGATTGAGCGGGCGGAACTGAAGCCGGGGGATACGGTAGCGATTTTCGCGCAGGGCCCGGTGGGGCTGTGCGCGACGGCGGGGGCGCGGACGTACGGCGCGGGGCTGATCATCGCGGTCGAGGGGATTCCCGAGCGGGCAGCAATGGCGAAGCGGTTCGGCGCGGACGTGGTGGTGGACCCGGCGAACGCGGTGGCGGAGATCATGCGGCTGACCGGCAACCGGGGCGTGGACGTGGCGGTGGAAGCGCTGGGGCACGAGGTGACGTTCCAGAACGCGTGTGCGGTGGTGCGGAACGGGGGCACGGTGAGCTCGGTCGGCGTGTACGGCGGCTACACAGAGCTGCGGCTGCCGACCGGAGGGTCGTTCATGCACCGGAAGATTGTGACGACGCTCTGCCCGGTCGGGACCGCGCGGATGGAGCGGCTGATGGCGCTCATCCAGGGCGGCAAGGTGGACCTGCGGCCGCTGCTGACTCATTCGATGAAGCTGAGCGAGACCCCGGCCGGGTACGAGCTGTTCCGGAAGCGGGAGGGCGGGGTGCTCAAGATCGCGCTGCGGCCGTGACCGGCCCGGAGGGCGTACGGCGGCTGGTCTTCGTGTGCCGGCCGCCGCACGAGTTCGTGGCCTGGGAGCTGCCGGCATGGGCCGCGGCGGTAGCGGGCGACCTCGCGGGCATCATTGAGGTGGAGGTGCGCCACCCGGACCCGGAGATGGACGGTTCGTGCCGGTGGTGCGGTGCGCGGCGCGGCGAGGTGGTGCGGCTGGTCGACGGGAAGCTCGCGTAGCCGGCGCGGGCTGTGGTTGAATGCGCGGCGATGTTTGCGGCGGTGCTGGTTGCGAACCGGGGCGAAATCGCCGTGCGCATTGTGCGGACGCTGCGGCGGATGGGGGTGCGGGCGGTGGTCGCGGTCTCGCCGGCGGACCGCGACGGCCTGGCGGCGCGGGAGGCGGATGCGGCGGCGCTGCTGCGGGGGTCGCCGGCGCCGGAGAGCTACCTCGACGGGGAGCAGCTGATCGCAGCGGCGCGGGCATTCGGCTGTGCAGCGATTCACCCCGGGTACGGCTTCCTTGCGGAATCGGCGGCGTTCGCGCGGGCGTGCGCCGCCGCGGGAATCGTGTTCATCGGGCCGCCGCCGGAGGCGATGGAGGCGCTGGGGGACAAGGCGCGGGCGCGGCAGTTCGCGGCGCGGCTCGGCATCCCGGTGGTGCCCGGGTTCGACGGCGACGGGGACGACGCAGCGCTGCGGGCGGCGGCGGAAGGGGTGGGGTTCCCGCTGCTCATCAAGGCGCGCGCCGGCGGCGGCGGGCGCGGGATGCGGCTGGCGCGTACGCCGGACGAGCTGGCGGGGCTGCTGGCGGAGGCGCGGCGCGAGGCGGAGGCGGCTTTCGGGGATGGAGGGCTGCTGCTGGAGCGGCTGGTCGAGCGGCCGCGGCACATTGAGGTGCAGGTGCTGGCGGACCGGCACGGGACGGTGCTCCACCTCTGGGAGCGGGAGTGCTCGGTGCAGCGGCGGCGGCAGAAGCTGGTGGAGGAGGCGCCAAGCCCGGCGGTCGATGCAGCGCTCCGGGCGGAGCTGACGGAGGCGGCCGTCCGGCTCGCCCGGGAAGCGGGGTACGTGAACGCGGGGACGGTGGAGTTCCTCGTGGGCGACCCGGGGCCGGACGGACGGCGGCCGTGGTACTTCCTCGAGGTGAACCCGCGGCTGCAGGTGGAGCACCCGGTGACCGAGGCGGTCACCGGGCTGGACCTCGTGGAGCTGCAGGTGCGGATTGCCGCGGGGGAGCGGCTGCCGTTCGGCCAGGAGGAGGTGGATCTGCGGGGCCACGCCATCGAATTCCGCATCAACGCGGAGGACCCGCGGGAGGGGTTTCGGCCGACGGGCGGCGAGGTGCGCTGGTGGCCGGGTGCGGCGACGGCCGGGTGGCGGATCGACGCAGGCTACGCGGACGGGGACCGGGTGCCGGGGTACTACGACTCGCTGGCGGCGAAGGTGGTGGTGCACGGGCACGACCGGGAGGAGGCGCTGCGGCTGGCGCGGGGCGTGCCGCCGGGACTGATCGAAACGCCGCGGACGACGGCGCCGCTGGTGCAGGTGCTGGCGACCGACCCGGAGTTCGTGCGCGGCGAGGTGCACGTGGAGTGGCTGGAGGCGCGGCTGGAGGAGCTGCTGGCGCGTGCCGGTGCGCCGGAGGGGGCGTGGGCGGCGGCGCGAGCCGCAGCCGGGCTGGCGGCAGGGGCAGGAGCGTTCGCCGGGCCGGCGTGGATCGGGGCGGGGCGCGCGGCGCTCTGGATGACGGACGGCTGGACGGCCAGGGATGCGCTGGCCGCCGAGGGAGGGGCGGAGGGATTCCGGGCAGTGTGCGCCGGCGGGCGGCTCGTGGTGGAAGGGCCGGGCGGGGAGCTCTGGACGTTCTGGCCGGCGTGGCCGGCGCCCCCGGCACGGCGGGCGGACGGGGAGGGCGGGCCGGCGGGGACGGTGGCGGTCGCGCCGCTGGCGGGAACCATTGCGGCAGTGCTGGTACAGCCGGGGCAGGAGGTCGCGGCGGGGCAGGTGCTGGCGGTGATCCACGCGATGAAGATGGAGCACCCGGTGCGCGCGGATGCGGATGGGCGCGTGGCGGAGGTGTGCACCGCCCCGGGGGCGACGGTCGCGGCCGGGGAGGTGCTCGTCCGGCTGGAGGTCCGGGCCTAGGCGCGCGGCAGGGTACGGCGAGGGGCTCCCCACCGGGAGCCCCTCGCGCTACTTCGGCGGAGCGGAGCCGGTCAGTTGCCGCGTTCGGGGCCGCCCGGGACCGGCCGGGGCGGGACGACACCGCCGCCGCCGGGCTGCTCTTCGAGCTTCGAGATATCGAGGGAGGGGTCGAGGCTCTTCGCGACGGCGATGATGTCGTCGCGGGAGACCACGGGGCTGACGCCCTTCGAGTAGCCGCTGACGTTGAAGCTCTTTCCGTCCGCGGTCATCCAGGTGATGCTGGAGTCGGCGATCCAGCCGGAGAAGCTGCCCGGCTTCGGCGCGTCGGGCGCGGCGTAGACGGAGACGTCGATGACGTCGGCGCCTTTTTCGAGCGTCCAGAACAGCGCGTAGCTGGCGAAGAAGTCTTTCGGGCGCGGGCAGCCGGAGGCGATATCGCTGACCGTGAGGTTCTTCGAGGTGATGGCATAGCCGGCGGGAGGAGTGGGCGGACGGAGGCCAAGCTTCGCGAGGTCGGCTTCGGCGAGGGTGCGCTGCTGGATGAAGCAGGCGTCGGTGAAGGAGGGATCGAGGGCGCGGGCGGCGGCGCGGACGAGGTCAGCGCTGCCGGGTCCATCCTTGCTTCCGTACCAGATGGAGAACTGGAGGCCGTTTGCGGTCCAGCTGGCGCCGTACTGGTCGAGGTAGCCGGGGTAATCGACCGTGGCGCCGGCGGGGAGGCCGGTGACGGAGACGCCGAGGCTCTCGCCGCCGGGCGCGTTCCACTGGGCGTACAGGCCGAGGCCTTCGGTGGGGCGGATGGAGGTATCGCACGACGGTGCGGGCTTGCGGAAGGTGGTGATGTGGACCTCCGCGAGCTTGAAGCGGTCCGGGATGGCGGGGCGCGGGTCGCCGATGCCGGAGACTGCGAGGCTGGCCCAGTCGCCGTCGACGGCGACCCAGAAGCACTGCTGGTCGAAGCCGGAGATCATTTGCGCGATGACTTCGCGGAGGACATCGGCGGCGCGGGGGTCGGGCTTGACTGGGTAGGCGGTGGTGCCGGTGTCCACCGGCATCACGGGGTAGGCGTTGACGTAGACGGCGAAGAGGTAGCCGAGGGCCGAGAAGGTCGCTCCGTCGGAGCGGAGGACGGGTGCTGCCGGCTCGCTACTGGCGGTCTGGCTGATGTAGACCTCGAGGCCGGTGGCGGTGTGCCGCCAGGAGGTAGAGAGCGACGGGCGGGGGCTGCCGGTCGGCGTGCCGTCCGGCGTGCAGTCGGCAATGGCGGAGAGGGAGAGGCTGGTCAGCTCGAACCCGGAGCGCGGGACACGGGGCGCGACACCGGCGGCGGCGAGGTCGACCGAGGACGCGCCGAGCGCATCGGCGGGGAGCGGTGCCGCGCAGCCGGAAGGGCCGCCGTACGGGCCGCCCTTCGGAGCTGCGGAGTCTTCGCCGCCGCGGCCGACGGAGGTGGGGATGCCGGGCCGGGCGACTCCGGGACCAGCGCCCTGGGCGGGGGGCCGGGTGGCAACCGGGGCGCCGGACGCGGGCGGCGTGGCGGCGTCGTCATCGAAAAGGGCGCGGGCGGTGAGCACGCCGGCGCCGAACAGCGCAACGGCAGCGACGCCGGCAATGGCCCAGCCGAGCGGACCGGAGAGTTTCAGCGGGGGATTCGACGGCATAGTTCCTCCAGAGGGGCTGGTATCCCTTCCACGAAGGAAACGCCGGACAGGGGACGGCGTGTTCCCGGCCGTTGGAGGGCGTCTTACTGATTTCTTTCGACGGCCATGGGGGCGCCGGGAGGGCGGTCTACATGCGGAAGGTGCCGAAGCGGGTGGGTTCGAGCGGCGCGCAGGCAGCCGCCTGGAGCCCGATGGCGAGGACGCGGCGGGTGTCGCGAGGGTCGATGACGCCGTCGTCCCAGAGGCGGGCGGTGGAGAAGTAGGGCGAACCTTCGGCTTCGTAGCGGGCGATGGTCGGGGCTTTGAAGGCCTCCTGCTCCTCGGGGGAGAGGGTTTCGCCGCGGTCGAGGCGGACCTGGAGGAGGACGGAGGCGGCCTGTTCGCCGCCCATCACGGAGATGCGGGCGTTGGGCCACATCCAGAGCTGGCGCGGGCCGTAGGCGCGGCCGCACATGGCGTAGTTCCCGGCGCCGAAGCTCCCGCCGATGATGACGGTGAACTTCGGGACGGCGGCGCAGGCGACGGCGGTGACCATCTTGGCGCCGTCTTTGGCGATGCCGGCGTTTTCGTACTGGCGGCCGACCATGAAGCCGGTGATGTTCTGGAGGAAGACCAAGGGGATGCCGCGGCCGGCGCAGAGCTCGATGAAGTGGGCGCCTTTGAGGGCGGATTCTGAGAAGAGGATGCCGTTATTCGCGACGATGCCGACGGGGTGGCCTTCGATGCGGGCGAAGCCGCAGACGAGGGTCGTGCCGTAGCGGGCTTTGAACTCGTGGAAGCGGGAGCCATCGACGATGCGGGCGATGACCTCGCGGACGTCGAAGGCGTGGCGGAGGTCGGCGGGGACGATGCCGAGGAGGTCGTCGGCGGGGTAGGCCGGCGGCTCCGCGGGCGCGACGGGCCACGGTGGAGGCGGCGGGGGCGGGAGGGTGCTGACGATATCGCGGACGATGCGGAGGGCGTGATGGTCGTCCTCGGCGAGGTGGTCGGCGACGCCGGAGATGCGGGTATGGACGTCGGCGCCGCCGAGCTCCTCGGGGGTGGTGACTTCGCCGGTGGCGGCGCGGACGAGGGGCGGGCCGCCGAGGAAGATGGTGCCGGTGCCGCGGACGATGACCGTTTCGTCGCTCATGGCGGGGACGTAGGCGCCGCCGGCGGTGCAGGAGCCCATAACGGCGGCGATTTGGGGGATGCCGCGGGCGCTCATGCGGGCCTGGTTGTAGAAGATGCGGCCGAAGTGGTTCTTATCGGGGAAGACGTCGTGCTGGAGGGGGAGGAAGGCGCCGCCGGAATCGACGAGGTAGATGCAGGGGAGGCGGTTCTCCTCGGCGACTTCCTGGGCGCGGAGGTGCTTTTTGACGGTGAGGGGATAGTAGGTGCCGCCCTTGACGGTGGCGTCGTTGGCGATGATGACGCAGGGACGCCCGGCGACCATGCCGATGCCGGTGACGATGCCGGCGGAGGGAACGTCGTCGTCATAGACGCCGTCGGCGGCGAGCGGGCTGAGCTCGAGGAAGGCGGTCGCGGGGTCGATGAGGAGCTGGATGCGCTCGCGGGCGAGGAGCTTGCCGCGCGCCCGGTGGCGTTCGATCGCGGCGGGCTCAGCGCCGCGGGCGACGTGGTCGAGCCGGGCGCGGAGGTCGTCGACCAGCTCGCGGTTGCGGGCGGCGTTGGCGCGGAAGGCGTCGGAGGCGGGGTCGACGCGGGAGGGGAGGCGCGGGAGGCGGTGTGGGAAGGGGTCCATTGGGCAACCTGGCGGGAGCGGTCTGGCGGGAGATTATCGCGCAGTTCGACGGGGGAGCAGGCGCAGAAGCCCGGAAGGCGCAGGAGCCCTAGACTTTGGCAGAATCCGCCGGGGGTTGCCGGGATGGTCCTGAGCGATCGCACGATTCGCCGCGAGCTTGCGGCGGGGAATATCGAGATCGAGCCGCTGGGCGAGGATGCGATCCAGCCGGCGAGCGTGGACCTGCGGCTGGGGCACCAGTTTCGGGTGTTCCGGAACTCGCGGGTGCCGTTCATCGACGTGAAGCAGGAGTACCCGGACCTGACGGAGCTGGTGACGGCGACGGACGAGCAGCCGTTCATCCTGCACCCCGGGGAGTTTGCGCTGGCGGTGACGCTGGAGCGGGTGCGGCTGCCGGATTTCATCGTCGGGCGGCTGGAGGGGAAGTCGTCGCTCGGGCGGCTGGGGCTGCTGGTGCATTCGACGGCGGGGTACGTGGACCCGGGCTGGAACGGGGCGCTGACGCTGGAGCTTTCGAACGTCGCGAACCTGCCGATCGCGCTGTACCCGGGGATGAAGGTTTCGCAGATTTCGTTCCTGCGGCTGACGGAGCCGGCAGAGCACCCGTACGGGTCGCGGGAGGCGGGGAGCAAGTACCAGGGGCAGGAGGGGCCGACGCCGAGCCGGTACTACCTGAACTTCCGGAAGCGGGAGGAACGGGGGAGTTCAGGCTAGGGCGAAGGACTCGCCCATCGCCGGGATGACGACCTCGGACGGGACGCGGGGACGAAGGGCCTCTGCGAGCGATTCGGCGGCGGGCGGTTCGCCGTGGACGAGGAAGATCCGCTTCGGCGGCTCGGGGGCGGATTCGACCCAGCGGATGAGTTCGTCGCGGTCGGCGTGGGCGGAGAGGCCGTGGATGCAGGTGACGCGGGCGCGGACGTCGACGTCGATTCCGAAGACGCGGACGGTGGGCGCGCCTTCGAGGAGGGCGCGGCCGCGGGTGCCGGCGGCCTGGTAGCCGACGAGGCAGATGAGGTTGCGCGGGTCGGGGGCGAGGCGCTGGAGGTGGTGGAGGACGCGGCCGCCGGTGAGCATGCCGCTCGAGGCGATAACGATGCGCGGGCCGGGAAGGTTGTTGAGCTTTTTGGAGTCTTCGATGGTGCGGTGGAAGCGGACGTTGCGGGGGAAGAGGGCGCCCGGGGCGGTGTGGGGGATGCTGCGGTCGAGGTACTCGCTTTCGAGGTAGCGGTTGTAGAGGCCGGTCACATCGTTGGCCATCGGGGAGTCGATGTGGATCGGCACGTCGGGGAAGCGGCCGGTTTCGATGGCGACGCGGAGGTGGTGGGTGACGAGCTGGGCACGGGCGACGGCGAACGCGGGGATGAGGACGGTCCCGCCGCGCTCGAGGGTGGGGAGGAGTTCGTCGCGGAGCTGCGTGATGACGGACTGGTGGCCGTGGGAGCGGTCGCCGTAGGTGGATTCGAGGACGAGGGTGTCGCAGGGGGGCAGGGGCACGGGGTCGGTGTGGATGGGCTGATGGTAGCGGCCGAGGTCGCCGCTGAAGACGATGCGGTGGGCCCGGTCTTCCCCCATGGGAACTTCGAGCTGGACGAAGGCGGAGCCGAGGATGTGGCCGGCGTTGCGGAAGGTGACGCGGAAGGTGCCGGCTTCGAACCGCTCGCCGTAGGGGCGGGTGCGGATGTACTGCAGTGCCCGGAGGGCGTCTTTGACCGTGTAGAGGGGGAGCGCCGGGTGGTGCTTGCTGAAGCCCTTGCGGTTGGCGAAGGCGGCATCTTCCTCCTGGATTTCGGCGGCGTCGAGGAGGAGGATGCGGGCGACCTCGGCGGTTGCGGGGGTCGCGTAGATGGGGCCGCGGTAGCCGAGCTGAACGAGGCGGGGAAGGTAGCCGGTGTGGTCGATGTGGGCGTGGGTGAGGACGATGGCGCGGGGCGCCCGGGGGTCGAAGCCGGGCCCCTGCCAGTTCCTGAGGCGGAGCTCCTTGAGGCCCTGGAAGAGCCCGCAATCGACGAGGACGGCGTCGTCGCGGGTGGAGACGAGGAAGCGGGAGCCGGTGACGGTGCCGACGCCGCCGTGGAAGACCAGGCTGGCGGCCACGCGCTTACTGACGGAGCCAGCTGGCGGCCGGGTCCTGGCCGTGGCGGAGCCATTCGAGGACGAACGGGTTGTGCTGCTTTTCAAAGCCGATCGTGGTTTCCTGCATGTGGCCGGGGAGGACGATCGTCTCTTCGGGGAGCACCAGCAGGCGCTCGCAGATGGAGCGCATCTCCTGCTCGAAATTCCCGCCCGGGAGGTCGGTGCGGCCGATCGAGCCGCGGAAGAGGGTATCGCCGCTGAAGAGGAGGCCTTCTTCGGCGTAGTAGGAGACGGAGCCGGGCGTGTGGCCGGGGGTGGCGATGGTGTGGAGGCGGAGGCCGGCGACTTCGACGATATCGCCGTGGGTGACGAAGGCGTCGGGGTCGGGCGGGCCCTTTTCGATGGGGATGCCGAAGCGGGCGGCGATCGCCTTCCAGCCGTGGCGGAGGAGGTCGAGGTCGGCCTGGTGGAGGAGGAACTTCGCGCCGGTGGCGGCGTGGACGCCGGCGACGCCCATGACGTGGTCGACGTGGGCGTGGGAGTTGGCGATGTACTTGATGGTGACGCCCATGTCGCGGGCGAGGGCGAGGATCTCCTCGGGCTCGTCGCCGGGGTCGATGCAGATGGCTTCGCCGGTGCGGCGGTTCCCAATGACCCAGCAGTTTTCCTGGAACACGCCGACGACGATGCCGCGGACCATGAGTTCGTTGGCAACTTCCATGTGCGTAGGGTAGCGCGGCGGCGGGGTGTGCGTTGGCCGGAGTGCGGAGGCATGCGATAAGGAGGCGTGGACTGGCAGACCGGGCTGGCGGTGACGGGGCTCGCGGCGGCGGCCTCGCTGATCCAGGCGCTTTCGGGGTTCGGGTTCTCGCTGTTCATCGTGCCGTTCCTGGCGATGGTGATTGGTCCGAAGGAGACGGTGGCGCTGGCGAACCTGCTCGGGACGGCGGTGAACCTGACCCAGCTGCGGGCGGTGGGGCGTGCGGCGGAGCGGCGGACGACGGCGCGGATGGTCGCCGGGTGTTATCTCGGGATGCCGTTCGGGCTGGCCGTGCTGCTGCTCCTGGAGCCGCGGGCGCTGCAGGCCGGCATTGCGGTGTGCGTGCTGGTGTTCACGGCGGTGCTGGCGCGCGGCCTGCAGCTGCGCGGCACGGGAGCCGGGTGGGACCTGGGGACGGGGTTCGTGAGCGGGCTGCTGAATACGTCAACGAGCATGTCGGGGCCGCCGGTTGTGCTGTACCTGCAGGGGAGGCGGCTGGCGCCGCTGGCGTTCCGGGGGACGACAACGGTGTACTTCCTTGCGACCTCGGGCGGGGCAGCAGCGATGCTGGCGCTTTCGGGGACGCTGACGTGGCACACCGCAGGGCTGGCGCTGCTGGCGCTTCCGGCGAGCCAGGCCGGGCGGCTGGCGGGCAATCGGCTGTTTCACCGGCTGGACGAGCGGCGGTTCCGGCTGCTGGTGTTCGTGGTTCTTGCGGCGAGCGCGTGCTCGGCGCTAGCGAACGCGCTGCGGTAGGGCCCGGTCGCGGCTGGCGGAGGCGCCGGTAGAATCCGTGGGCGACGCTTTTCGGTTCGGAACGGAGGGAAGGAGATGGCTGGACCGCTGGAAGGCATCCGGGTGGTCGAGATGGGCGTGTGGGTCGCGGGGCCGTCGTGCGCTGCGATCCTGGCCGACTGGGGCGCGGAGGTGGTGAAGCTGGAGCCGCCGGAGGGGGACCCGTTCCGGGGGCTGGGCGCGGCGTTCGGCATGGCGATGAACCCGCCGTTCGAGCTGGACAACCGGGGCAAGCGGAGTGTGGCGGTGAACCTGGAGACGCCGGAGGGCCGTGCGATAGCCGGGGCGCTGATTGACCGGGCGGATGTGTTCGTGACGAATATGCGGCCGCGGGCGCTGGAGCGGCTGGGGATGACCTATGAGGAGCTTTCGGCGCGGAACCCGGGGCTGATCTACTGCCAGGTGACGGGGTACGGGCCGGATTCGCCGGAGGCGAACCGGGCGGCGTACGACGTCGGGGCGTTCTGGTCGCGGGCAGGGGTTGCCGCGGGGCTGACGCCGGAAGGGGCGGAGCCGCCGCTGCAGCGGGGCGGCATGGGCGACCACATGACCGGTTCGAACGCGGCCGGCGCGGTGGCAGCGGCGCTGTTTGCGCGGACGCGGACGGGGCGGGGGCAGCGGGTGGCGGTCTCGCTGACGCGGATCGGCGTGTACATGATGGGGTGGGACACGAACACGCAGCTCCGGCTGCAGCCGCCGCCGACACCGCCGCACGACCGGCGGCATGCGCCGAACCCGCTCATCAACCCGTACCGTGACGCGGAGGGTCGGTGGTTCTACCTCTTGCTCCTGCAGGGCGACCGGCACTGGCCGGACCTGCTGCGTGCGCTGGGGAATCCGCCGGAGCTGGCCCAGGACCCGCGGTTCGGAGACATCCCGGGGCGGCGGGACAACGCCCCGGCGCTGGTGGCGGCCCTCGACCGGATCTTCGCGACGAAGCCGCTGGCGGAGTGGGGGCCGATCTTCGATGCGCACGACGTGTGGTGGGCGCCGATCCTGAGCGTGGCCGAGGTGGTGAGGGACCCCGTGGTCCGGGCCGCGGGGGCGTTCGTGGAGCTGGAGTCGCCGGACGGGGTTGTGGAGCAGGTGAACACGCCCGCCGACTTTTTTGGGACGCCGGCCCGGCCGCACGGGTGGGCTCCGGAGCTGGGACAGCACACGGAGGAGGTGCTGCTGGAGCTGGGGTACGACTGGGAGCAGATCGCGGCGCTGAAGGATGCGGGCGCGATTCTCTGAGCCAGGTCAGGCGCCGGGGGCGGGCCCGGCAGCCGGGCGGTGACGGCGGAGCGGTTCGGGGACGAGGAAGGCGAGGACGGCTGCGCCGGCCAGCCCGATGCCGCCCGTGGCGACCGCAGCGGCGGCGAGGGAGCTGACGCCGATGATGGCGCTGACGAGGAGGGGCCCGCCGGCGGTGCCGAGGTCGGTGACGAGGCGCCATGCGCCAAGGAACTCGCCGCGGCCGACGGCGGGGGAGAAGTCGGAGCCGAGGGTCATATTGATGCCGCTGCCGAGTCCGTTGCCGAACGAGATCAGGAGGCTGGCGAGCAGGAGGGCGAGGTAGGACTCGCTGAGAGGGACGAGGAGCATGCCGGCGCTCATGAAGAGGAGGCAGGGGACGCCGGCGAACTTCCGGCCCCAGCGGTCCATGACGATGCCGACGGGGTAGAAGAGGGTCATATCGAGGGCCGAGGAGAGGCCGAAGATGACGGAGACCTGGGCGGCATCGAGGCCGATGCGGTCGCCCCAGAGGGGGATGACGGCCTGGCGGCTGGAGCGGAGAACCTGGATGGCGAGGGATGCGAGGCCGGCGGTTGCGAACACGGCGGCGTGCTCGCGGAGGACGCCGAGGACGGGGTGGCCCGCGCCGGCGGCGCCGTGGTCGGCGGGTGTTTCGCGGACGACGGCGAAGATGAGGATGGCGGCAGCGAGGGCGAGCAGGGACTGCAGGTAGAAGGCGGCGTCGGTGCCGAGCAGGGAGGCGCCGGCGGCGCCGAGGAAGGGGCCGGCGAAGTTGCCGATGCGATTGGAGCCGCCGATGAGGGAGAGGACGCGGCCACGCTGGTCGAGCGGGGCGACGTCGGTAGCGTAGGAGAGGCGGGCGAGCATCCAGACGGCCCAGGTGCAGCCCATCAGGAAGGCGAGCGGGGCGAGCATGAGCGGGGAGGGGACGAGGGCGAAGCCGATGGCGACGAGGAAGAGGACGGCGGTGGCGGCGAGCATGGCCCAGCGTTCGCCGAGGCGGGAGACCATCATGCCGGCGGGGATATCGAAGGCCATGGTGCCGATGCCGCGGAGTGCGACGAGGAAGCCGGCGAAGGCGGGGGATGCGCCGACCTCGATGGCGTAGAGCGGCATGACGGGGATGACTGCACCCTGCCCGACCGCGAAGAGGAAAGTTGGAAGGTAGACCGGGACGGTGAGGGAACGGATGCGGAAGGGCGCCGGGCTGACGTTTCCGTTCACGTGAGCATCGTAGGGGCGGGGCCGTTCGCGGGCGAGCCGACTGCACGACGGGGCGGCTGCGGGTACCCTGCGCGCATGGGCCGGGAGACGCTGCTGGACGTGCTGACCGACGACCGGGCCGGGGAACGGCTGCGGGCGCTCGACGCGGGCGGCGGGCTTACGGCGCTCGTGCCCGAGCTGGAGGCGGCGCGGGGCTTCGCCCAGCCGGAGCTGCACGCCTACGACGTGCTCGGGCACAGTTTCGCGGCGGTGGACGCAGTGGATGCGGTGTTCGGTGGCGGGCAGGCCGGGAGGGAGTTCCGGGAGGCCGTCGGGTGGGTGGACTTCGACCGGTGGCTGGAGCGGGAGGTGGGCGGGGTGCCGCTGCCGGCGCTGGTACGGCTGGGGGCGCTGCTGCACGACGTGGCGAAACCGGCGACAGCGACCTTCGAGGACGGGCGGCTGCGGTTTCCGCGGCACGGCCCGGCGGGAGCCGAGCTGATGGCGCCGCGGCTGGCGGCCCTCGGGCTGGAGTCCGAGGCGGCTGCGCTGGTGGGGCGGCTCATCCGCTACCACCTGCGGCCAGCGGAGCTGGTGCGGAACTGGCCGGCGACCGACCGGGCGGTGCGGCGGTTCGTCCGCGACCTCGACGGGGAGGTGCTGGCGCTGATGGTGGTGAACCTTGCCGACGGCTGGGCGACGCAGGGGCCGCGGTACACGCGGGAGCACTTCCGGCGGCACTGCGCGTTCGTGAACTATGTGCTGGCGCGGGCGTGGGGGGCGACGGAGGGGGAGGGCCCGGAGCCGCTGGTGACGGGCGACGACCTCATCGCGGGGCTGGGGCTTTCCGGTGGACGCTTGCTGGGGGCTGTCCTAACATCGGTTCGCCACGCCCAGCTCGAGGGGCAGATTCGGACGAGGGATGAGGCCCTCGCACTGGCACGCGATGTGCTGACACGCCCCGGGTTCGCGGAGTAGACCGGCCGGGTAGAGGGCCGGCGAGGAGATTCCAGCATGGCCGCAATGTGGAGCGTGATTTTCTATACGGGGCTGGCCGTTGCTGCCTTCTACTTCATCCTGCTGCAGCCGGTGCTGAAGGAGAAGAAGGAGCAGCGGAAGGCGGTCCAGCAGCTGAAGATCGGAGACGAGGTGATCACGACAGGCGGGCTGATCGGCGAGGTGAAGGACGTGGTGGTGCCGGCAGAGGGCCCGACGGAGATCATCCTGGAGATTGCGCCGGGGGTGCGGGTCCGGGCGGTGACCGATGCGATTGCGCGGCGGCTGAGCACGCTGGAGCCGGGCGATGCGACGGCGGCGGAGGGGACGACGGGCGAGGTGACACACTCGGGTGCGTAGTACCACGACGGTTCTGCTGTTCCTCTTCGTTGTGGCGCTGACGACGTTCAGCGTCATCGTGGTGTGGCCGAGCACGCCCGACCGGTACCTGCCGGGCGACTTCTGGCCGTCAGGCCGAGGGATCAAGATTGGGAGCTTCGAGCGGGAGACGATGCGGCTGGGCCTCGACCTGCGGGGCGGCGTGCGGCTCGTACTCGAGGCCGACCCGCCGCCGGACTACCAGGGCGACCTCGACCAGGCGCTCGAGAGTGCGAAGCAGGTGGTCGAACGGCGCGTGAACGCGTTCGGCGTGAGCGAGGCGGAGATCACGCGGGCGAGCGGCAACCGGCTGAGCGTGCAGGTGCCGGGGATTTCGCTGACCGAGGCGCAGAACCTGATCGGGAAGACGGCATCGCTGGAGTTCATGGTGTACGACGACCAGGGCAACCTGGTGCCGGCGACGGGGGTGGTGAACGGGCAGACGCTGCAGATGACGGGCGCCTACCTGAAGAACAACACCTTCCCGTCGCGGCTGGGGACGACGTTTGCGGTGAACTTCGAGACGACGGGCGTGGGCGCCCAGCTGATGGAGCAGATTACGACCCGGGCGCTGCAGTATCCCCCGGGAGACCCGCGGCGGCTGCTGGTGGTGATGCTCGACGGCGAAGTGCTGAGCCAGGCCGAGGTGCAGGCTGTCATCCGGGACCGTGGGCAGATTACGGGGCAGCCGACGTTCAGCGAGGCGAACACGCTGTCGAAGCAGCTGAACGCAGGCGCGCTGCCGATTCCGCTGCGGACGGTGCAGGCGAGCGAGGTGAGCGCAACGCTGGGCGAGGATTCGGTGCTGGCCTCGGTGAAGGCGGGCCTCGTCGGCATGGCGGCGGTGATGATCTTCATGGTGCTGTACTACCGGCTGCCGGGCCTTCTGGCGTCGGCCGCGCTGGTGGTGTACACGTCGGTGACGCTGATGATCTTCAAGCTGGTGCCGGTGACGCTGACCCTCTCGGGCATTGCGGCGTTCGTGCTCTCGGTGGGCATGGCGGTCGACGCGAACATCCTGATTTTCGAGCGGCTGAAGGAGGAGCTGCGGCGTGGCCGGACGCTGAACGCGGCGATCGACATCGGGTTCCGGCGGGCGTGGTCGTCGATCCGCGACTCGAATGTTTCGACGCTGATTACGTGCGTGATTCTCTACTGGTTCGGGGACCAGTTCGGGGCGGCGCTGGTGAAGGGCTTTGCACTGACGCTGGCGATCGGCGTGCTGGTGAGTATGTTCTCGGCAATTACGGTGACGCGGACCTTCCTGAAGATGATCCTGGGGACGCCGATGGCCAAGAGCGGGTTCCTGTTCAACGCATCGGAAGTGCCGGCGCAGGACCGGCGCCGGCGCCTGGCCGAGGCGGCGGGGGAGTAGGCGCATGCTGGACTTCGCGGGGAAACGGTGGTGGTACCTCGGATTCTCGGGGGTGTTTTTCCTGGCGGCGCTGGCGGCGCTGGCGGTCTGGGGGCTGAAGCCGGGCATCGAGTTCACGTCGGGGTCGACGTTCACGATTGAGTTCAAGGAGCGGACGGTTACGCAGGCGGAGCTGCGGCAGGCGATGCGCGACCTGGGCCATCCAGAGGCGCGGGTGCAGCAGTCGGGCACGAACACCTTCATCGTGCGGACGAACGAACTGGAGAACGCGCCGAGCCTGACGGGCGGGGCCGGCCCGGTTCCGCCGGGCGAAATCGACGACATCGAGCGGGGGCTGCAGGAGCGGTTCGGGGCGCTCGAGCGGAAGGACTTCGCGACGGTGTCGGGGTCCGTATCGTCGGAGATTGCGCGGTACGCGACGCTGGCAGTGATTGCAGCGGCTGTGGCGATCCTGTTCTACATCTGGCTGGCGTTCCGGCAGCTGCCGAAGGCGTGGCGGTACGGCGCCTGCGCCGTTATTGCGCTGGTGCACGATGCGGTCATCGTGATGGGGCTGTTCGCGGTGCTGGGCGAGTTCCGGGGCGTGGAGGTGGACACGGCCTTCATCACGGCAATCCTGACGGTCATCGGCTTCTCGGTGCACGACACCATCGTGGTGTTCGACCGGGTGCGGGAGATGGTGACGCGCGACCCGTACATTCCGTTCGAGGAGGCGGTGAACGCGAGCCTGACGGAGACGCTGGCCCGGTCGATCAATACGTCGCTGGTGGTGGTGCTCACGATTGTGGCGATGCTGCTGATCGGCGGGGAGACAATCCGGAACTTCCTGCTGGTGCTGCTGGTCGGCATTGTGGCGGGGACGTATTCGAGCATTGGGGTGGCCTCGCAGATCCTGGTTGCATGGGAGAACCGGGACTTTGCGAAGCTGTGGCGGAAGATGCGGGGGCAGCAGGAGCTCGCGGCCGAGGCAGCGTGAGCAGTTCCGGAGGCATCTCCTTCCTCTGCCGGGACGTACGGGGATTCAGCGGGCCGCCGGGGCTGCGTGCGGCAGGGTGCGGTCGAGGTGGGCGAGGAAGCGGGCGGCGAGTTCGCCGTGGAGCAGGCGGCCGCGGAGTGTGAGACGGACACGGGGCACGAGTTCGAGCAGGCCGGCTGCTTCGGCCTCGGCGAGGACGGGGCCTGCGGCTGCTTCGAGCGGGAGCGACCAGCGGGCTTCGAACTCCCGAGGTGAGAACCCTTCGAGAAGGCGGAGGCGGAGGGCGAGCCAGTCGGCCACCTGCGCGGGGTAGGACGGCGTGGTGACGGCGGCGAGCGCGGGACGGGGGCCCCGGGAGGCGTTCCGGGCGACGGCATCGATGTAGGCACGGGGGTGGTCGATGTTGGCGTACCGCTCGCCGGCGAGGTAGCCGTGGGCGCCGGCGCCGAGGGCGAGGTAGTCGGCATCGGTCCAGTAGGCGCGGTTGTGGCGGGACTGGTGACCCGGGCGGGCCCAGTTCGAGAGTTCGTACTGTTCGAACCCTGCGGCTTCGAGGAGGTCGGAAGCGACCTCGTACATGTCGGCGGCGAGGTCGGAGTCGGCGGGGGTCACCTCGCCCCGCTCGACGCGGCGCGCAAGGAGCGTGCCGGGCTCGATCGTGAGCGCGTAGAGGGAGAGGTGGTCGGGCTGGAGGGCGAGGGCCGCCCGGACGGTCGCGAGCCAGCGTTCGAGCGGCTGCCCGGGCAGCGCATAGATAAGGTCAAGACTGACGGAGGGGAAGCCGGCAGCGCGGGCAGCGGCGACGGTGGCGGCCGTGGCTTCGGGGGAGTGGATGCGGTCGAGGAAGGCGAGCTCGCCAGGGTCGAAGGACTGGGCGCCGATGGAGAGCCGGGTGACCCCGGCGGCGCGGAGGGCTTCGAGGTGCGCCGGGGTGGAGGTGCCAGGGTTGACTTCGAGGGTGATTTCGGCGGAAGGCGCGAACGGGGCGCAGGCCCGGAGGGCATCGATGACAGCGGCGATGTGGGCGGCGGGGAGTTCGCCGGGGGTGCCGCCGCCGAAGCCGATGGATGCGATCGTGCGGCCTTCGAGAAGGGGGGCGCTGGCGCGGATCTCCGCGAGGAGGGCCTGGAGGTAGGCGGGCTTGAGGGCATCCATGCCGGCGTAGGCGTTGAAGTCGCAGTAGCCGCACTTCACGGTACAGAAGGGGATGTGGACGTAGACGGCGATGGGGCGGCTCATGGGCTGGCACGAAAGGCGTCGCGGAATTCGGCGACGCGGTGGGTGGTGATGCCATCGACGCCCCAGTCGGCGAGTTCGCGCGCGCGTTCGAGGTCGTCGACCGTCCATGCGACGACGGCGAGGCCGGCGGCGCGGAGCTGTTCCACGACGGGGCGGGCCAGGAGGGTGTGGCGGCAGGAGATGCCGCGGGGCAGGGGGTCGCGTTCGGCGACGGCGAGGAAGAGGTCGAGCTTGGCGCGGACGTCTATGGAGTAGAGAAGGGGGAGGGCGGGAACGGCTTCGCTGAGGGCGCGGAGGATGTTCCAGGACTGCGAGGAGGCGACGACGGGCGGGCGCGGCCCGGGAGCAGCGAGGAGGTCGCGCAGGGCGGGGGCTGCGTCGCGGCCGCCGTCTTTGAGGTCGAGGAGGACGCCGGCGCCGGCAGTGGCTGCGAGTTCGAGGAGCTGCTCGAGGCCGAAATGGGCGGAGGGGAGCCGCTTGAGGTACCAGGTTTCGACGAGGAAGGGGAAGAAGCGGATGCGGCGCTCGTGGCGGGCTTCGAAGCGGCCGCGGTGGAGCCAGAGGTCGACTTCGAGGAGGTCGGCGCCGGCGGCCAGAGCGGCGGCAACAGCGGAGGGGCTGTTGCCGCCGCCGTGGGCGATGAGCACGGGACGGGGAATCTCCGGGGCGAACGGGTCGGGGTGCGCCAGGCTCACCCGGCC
The DNA here is from genome assembly GCF_008838325.1 of Tepidiforma bonchosmolovskayae. GTDB lineage: Bacteria > Chloroflexota > Dehalococcoidia > Tepidiformales > Tepidiformaceae > Tepidiforma > Tepidiforma bonchosmolovskayae. The sequence continues at coordinate 681,005 of NZ_CP042829.1, forward strand.
ATGGTACTGGCCGGCGCGTTCACGGGATGGCGCGGGGAGACGGGCACCTCGCCGGCGGCGATGTCATCGAGAAGGTCTTCGTCGAGGATGCGGTAGCCATCGGGGATGGGTGCGATGGCGCCGAGGGTGGCGAAGCGGGAGAGGAGCGCGGTGACGGTTTCGCGGCTGGTGCCGATGGTCTGGGCGAGCTCCTGGTGGGTGAGGCCGAGGCGGATGACGCCGTTTTCGGCGCGGGCGAGGAGGGTATCGGCGAGGCGGGCCGATACGGGCTTGGAGACGATGTTCATGAAGGTGCGCTGCATGCCGGCGAGGCGGCGGGCCATGAGCTCCATCATGGCCATGCCAAGGCGGGGCGACTGCTGGAGGAGGTGGGAGAAGTCTTCCCAGGAGATGGAGACGGCGATGGTCTCGTCGATAGCCTGGGCGGTTGCGGTGCGCTCGCCGTCTTCGACGATGGCCATGTCGCCGACGACATCGCCCTTGCCGGCGACATCGAGGATGATCTCCTTGCCGTTATCGGCGACCTGGTAGATTTTGACGCGGCCCTTGAGGATGAGGTAGACGCGCTCGGCGGGGTCGCCGGTGGCGAAGATGACCTGGCGCGGCTTGAAGCGGCGTTCGGTGAGGTGGGGGATGAGCCGCTCGAGCTCTTCGTCGGTGAGGACGTTGAGCACGCGGGAGAGCTGGCGGAGATACCAGGCGATGGAGCGCTGGAGGGCCTGGCGGCCGCGGGGCTGGCTGTGGCGGGCTGGCGTTTCGGTGGTCATCGCGATTCCCCCATGTTGCGGTAGCGAATTCGGAGCTGGTCGAGGAGCCGGATGGCGCCCGGGCTGGCGCCGGTTTCGCTGGCGGTGACGTACGTCTCGAGGTCGGGAAGGGCTTCCTCGAGGCGGCCGAGGCGGTAGCGGAGCATGCCGCGCTCGCCGATGAGGCTGACGTTCCACGGGGCGAGGCGCAGCTGGAGTTCGATCGTATCGTGCCAGCGCTGGATGTCGCGGCGGTTACGGAATGCGACGTGGAGGTTGTTGAGCATGCGCTGGAGAATCTGGCGGCGGGTGACGGCGGCGAGGAAGGTTTCGGGCCGGGCGCCGCCGAGGTCGAGGCCGCGGAGCATGGCGAGGAGCTCTTCTTCGTCAAGGCGGACGCCCTGCTGGAAGGGGTCGAGGTAGGTGTGGGCGCCGGGTTCGCCGTAGCGGACGATGAAGTGGCCGGGGAAACCGACGCCATCGGCGGGGAGGCCGACGCGCTGGGCGACTTCGAGGTAGACGAGGGAGAGGGTGATGGGGATGCCGCGGCGGCGCTCGATTACCCGGTCGAGGTAAGAGTTTTCGGGATTGTCGTAGTCGTCGAAGCTGCCGTGGAAGCCTTCGACCGTGAAGAGCTGGTGGTCGATGGCGTGCGCGAGGGCGTCGAGGGAGGGGGATTCGCCGGCTTCGGCGAGGACGTTCTCAGCGATGAGGTCGAGGGTGCGGGCTGCGCGGTGGGGATCGACCTCGTGGCCGCCGAGGCGGGCGATCACCATCGCAGCGGAAAAGAGGTCGACCTCGTGGTCGGCGCCGCGGATGGCGGCTTCGAAGGCGGCGAAGTCGGCGGTGTTCACTCCATTCCAGTATACGTTCGGGCGGGCAATTTCCGTCACTGGAGCGGGGCCGGGTCAGGGCATTTCGAGGCCGTGGGCTTCGAGGAGGGCGGCATCGGCGAGGAGGCGGCCGGTGGGGCCGTCGGCGACGATGCGGCCATCGTCGAGGATGACGGTGCGTGGGAAGATCTCGGCGACGAGCCGCATGTCGTGGGTGCTGACGAGGAGGGTCTGTTCAAGGCCGCGGAGGAGGGTGATCAGTTCGCGGCGGCCGCGGGGGTCGAGGCCGGCGGAGGGCTCATCGAGGACGAGGAGGGAGGGGGACATTGAGAGGACGGTGGCGAGGGCGGCGCGCTTCCGCTGGCCGATGGAGAGGTGGAAGGGCTGGCGGCGTTCGAAGCCGGCGAGGCCGACGGCGGCGAGGGCGCGTGCGACGCGGGTGTCGACCTCTTCTTTCGAGAGGCCCATGTGGATGGGGCCGAAGGCGACGTCGTCGTAGACGGTAGGGCTGAAGAGCTGGTCGTCGGGGTCCTGGAAGACGAGGCCGACCATGGCGCGGATGCGGCCGAGGTTTTCCCGGCTGACGGGGAGGCCGTTGACGACGACGCGCCCCTCGGAGGGGAGGTGGATGCCGTTGAGGTGGAGCATGAGGGTGCTCTTGCCGGCGCCGTTGGGGCCGATGAGGGCGATTTTTTCGCCGGGGTCGATGCGGAGGTCGATGCCGTGGAGGGCCTGGTGGCCGTTGGGATAGCGGAAGACGAGCCCTTCGACGAGGACGACGGGGGCCGAGGCCGGCGATTGGGGCGAGGCAGGCGCTTCGAGCGTCATGCGCGCGGGACCCAGGTATGGGCGCTCAGTTCGAAGGCCACGAGGAGGGCGACAGCAGCCGCGAGGAGGGCGAGCTGGGGTCGGGGGAAGGGGCGGTCGTGGAGGTGGCGGAGGTGGCCGGCGTAGCCGCGCGACTGCATGGCGACGTAGACGCGCTCGCTGCGTTCGTAGGCGCGGATGAAGAGGGCGCCGACCATGTTCCCGACGACACGGGCCTGCCAGCGCCAGCCGGGGGAGCGGCCGCCGGGGGGGATTGCGGCGCGGGAGGCGCGTGCGCGCAGCATGCGGGAGGCTTCTTCGGTGAGCACAGCGAGGTAACGGTACATGAGGGAGATGATGGCGACCATGAGACGGGGAAGGCGGAGCCGCTCGAGGCCTTCGAGGAGGTCGTGAAACTGGGTGGTGAAGACGAGGAGGGCGGCCGACTGCACGGAGACCCAGCTCTTGAGGAGGATGGTGGCGAAGGCGACGAGGCCTTCGCCGCTGATGACCAGGCTGAAGAGGCCGAGGTCGATGGTGCCGAGGGGGTTACCGGGGCGGGTGAAGATGAGGGGCACCGCGGCGAAGGCGAAGGGGAGGGCGATGAAGGCGCCGCGGATCATCGGCAGGGGGCCGATGCGGGCGACTAGCGAGACGGCGCAGAGGAGGAGCCAGGCTGCCGCGAGCGCGAGGAAGGCGCCCTCGGGAAGGAGGCTCACCGAGAGGATGAAGGCGATGACGAGGAGGAACTTGAGCCGGGCGTCGGCGCGGTGGAGCGGGCTCTCGCGCGGGACGTAGCGGTCGAGGTTCAGGCGGAACTCCCCCTGTTCTTCTTCGCAGTGCGGACTGCTGCGCCGAGGCCGACGGTCACGGCGAAGACAAGGCCGACGCCGATGAGGCCGGCCAGGACGACGCTGACCGTTTCATTGTCGATGCCCGGGATGGAGTAATCAGTAAGCCATTCGTAGGGCGGGTCTTTGGCGTTCTCGACGAATCCCTTGTCTTCGGCGACGCGGTCGAGACCGTCGGGGTCGGAGGAGGCAGCCGGTGCGAGGAAGATGACCACGAGGGCGGCGATGATCAGACCGGCGATAGCCCAGCCCCAGCGGCGGAGGAACGAGCGTTCAGAGGGTGCGGTGGCGGTCATGGTGGCTACTCCCTGTCAGGCGGCGGATGCTTCGCGCAGGGTGAGGAGGTCGGCGCGGGCGACGCGGATGAAGGCGAGGGCGCCGACGGTGATGATGGCTTCGCCGATGCCAATAATGACGTGCCAGCCGACCATGGCGACGAGGGCGGCACCGAGGGAGGTGGTGTCGGAGAGGGCGAGCTGGATGGAGACGACGACAGCCGCGGTGACGACGGAGAGCCAGGCTGCGACGGCGGCAGCGGGGAGGCGCCCCTTCTCTTCGCCGCCGAGGGCGCCGGCGATGGCGCGGTAGACCCAGTAGCCGCCCATGGTGCCGATGATGCCCATGTTGAAGATGTTGGCGCCGAGGACGACGAGCCCGCCGTCCTGGAAGACGAGCGCCTGGACGGCGATCACGCAGGCCATGACGACGGTGCCGGCGTAGGGACCGAGGAGGATGCCGGCCAGGACTCCGCCGAGGAGGTGGCCGGAAGTGCCGCCCGGAATCTGAAAGTTGAACATCTGGCCGGCGAAGATGAAGGCGGCCATGACGCCCATGAGCGGGATGGCGCGCTCATCGAGGCGTTCGCCGGCACGCTTGAGGGAGATGGCGAGCGCGGCAATGGTGATGGCCCAGAAGACGAGGCTGACCGGGACGGAGAAGAATCCGTCGGCAGCGTGGAGCAAAAAGAGCGGCATGGTCTCCCCCTTGTTCCCTGCTTACGTCGGGTAGTTTAGCTGCAACAGTTTGCAGCTGCGACGTGCTGGCAGACACGGGGTGCACGAGGGTGGCGGCTGCGCGGGCCGGGCGGGTATCGTTCGAGGTATGGAGAAGCCGGTCCGGTACCGCGTAGGGAACCTCGATATCGCCGTCATCTGCGACGGCTACATCAAGCTCGACGCGGGAGCGGTAATGGGGCTGGTGCCGCGGGTGCTCTGGGAGCCGATCATCGGGCCGGAAAACATCGACCGGGAGCACCGGATGAAGCTCTCGCTGAACTGCATCGTGGTGCGGAGCGGGGACGAGGTGCTGCTGGTCGACACCGGGATGGGCGACAAGGTGCAGGGCACGCCGCGGGAGCGTGGATTCCCGGGGGAGTACGGGAAACTGCTCGAGGGGCTGCGAGCGCTGGGGCTGGGCCCGGAGGACGTCACAGTGGTGGCGAACACGCACCTGCACGCCGACCACTGCGGGTGGAACACGCGTCGGGCCGGGGACGGACGGCTGGTGCCGACGTTTCCGCGGGCGCGGTACATCATCCAGGCGGGGGAGTTCGACGCGGCGATGCACCCGAACGAGCGGACGCGCGGGACGTACTTCGAGGAGAACTTCGCGCCGCTGGCGGAGTCGGGGCAGCTGGAGCTGGTGGAGGGGGAAACGGAGCTCATCCCGGGGGTGACGTACTGGCCGACGCCGGGGCACACGGCTGACCACGCCTCGATCGTGCTCAGTTCGGCGGGGGAGACGGCGATTTACACGGGCGACCTGGTGCACCACGCGGTGCAGATCGAGCGGCCGGCGTGGATCGCGGCGTTCGATATCCTGCCGCTCATGTCGCTCGAATCGAAGAAGAAGCTGGCCGAGCGGGCGCTGCGGGAGAACGCGCTGCTGATCTGCGTGCACAACCCCTTCCCCGGAGCGGGGCGGCTGATCGAGCGGGACGGCCGGCGGACGTTCGTGCCGGCATGAGCGGCGGGATGATGCGGCTGGCGCTGCGGGAGACCCATGCGGCGTTTGGGGCGACGCTGGGGGTGCGGCGCGGCTGGGAGGTGCCGGTGGCGTACGGCGACCCGGAGGGGGAGTACCGGGCGCTGCGGGCGGCGGCGGCGGCGTTCGACCGGAGCGCGCGGAGCCGCTTCCTCGTGACGGGCCCGGATGCGCTGGATGTGCTGCGGGGAGCGCTCGCCGGGGCGGTGGAGGAGCTGGAGGAGGGGCGGGCAGGGCGGTTCGCGGTGCTCGACGGCGAGGGGAACATTGCGGACCTCGTGCTGGCGGCGCGGATGGGCGGCGCGGCGTACCTCGTGAGCGGCGAGCCGGAACGGCGGGGCGTCCTCGGCGAGAAGCTGCGGGGGGCGATCGGCGACGGCTTCGAGGTGCGGGTGGACGACCGGACGGAGACGACGTGCACCATCGGGGTGGCCGGGCCGGGAGCGGCACAGTGCATGGCGCAGTTCGTCGCTGAGGCGCTACCGGGGCGGCTCGGGCCGCTGCACTGCGCGGCGTTCGAGTTCCACGGCTTCCGGGCGCTGGCGGTCCGGACGAGCGACACGGGGGAGGACGGGTTCGAGCTGGTGCTGGCGCCGGCGGTGGCCAGCCACCTGCTGGGGACGCTGCGCTCGGCGGGGGTGGCGCTGGCGGGCGCGGAGGCGCTGGAGGTGGCGCGGGTGGAGGCGTGCATCCCGGCGTGGACGCCGGACCTGGAGCCGGGGCTTTCGCCGGCGGAGGCCGACCTCGACGTGCTGCTCGGAATCCCGGGCGGCCGGGAAGGGCGGATCCTTGCGGCGTTCCTGCTGGAGGGGCCGGCGGCTCCGCCGGGGACCGCGGTGACGGACGACGCGGGGCGCACCGTCGGCGAGGTGCGGTCGTGCGTGGCGGCCTGGGGATTGAAGGGGACGGCGGGGCTGGCGATCATTGACGCGGCGGCAGCCTACCCGGGAGCGGCGCTCGCGGCGGGCGGTGCGCGGCTGCTGGTGGCGGCGAAGCCGCTGTATCGACGACGAACGGAGGGGAGTGCGCGATGGTAGACCTTTCGGCGCTGGCCGCGTACGAGCCCCGGTGGCCCGGGGTTGTCGAGCTGAACCTGCAGGACCAGTGGCGCGCGCGGTGGGTGGATGAGCAGGTGCTGCCGCCGAATGCACCGGTGAACTACGCCTACGCGATGGTCGTGGCAGGAGAGAAGGGATACGTGCTGCGGCGGCCGGGTGAGCCGGCGTGGGGAATGGTGGAGGGGGCGACCGGCGAGCGGCACGCCCAGCAGTTTGTGGAGGACGAGGTGCGGGGACGCATGGGGATCGAGCCGGGCGTGGTGGAGCTCGTGGGGTTCTTCGAGTGCAAGGCCACGCGGCACAACCGGGAGTACCCGCAGGGGACGCTGACGGTCCGGCCGCTGTACCTGGTGGTGGCGAAGGAGGTGGGAGACACGCCGGGCGGCTGGGAGCGGCGGCGCCTGCCGATGAACGAGTTCATGGTGGCGCTGCGGTCGCGGTACCCGGAGCTGGACGAGTACCTCGGGAAGGCGGCGCTGCGGTACGCCGTGCTGCGGAAAGAGGGGAAGGCGCAGGACGGCTATTCGCCGTAGATGCGGACCAGGAGGGCGTAGAGGCCGGGGTCGTAGCTGCGGAGCCAGGCGCGGTCGCGGCGGCCGTTCAGGTCGGCGTGGAGGAAGTAGGCCTGGGTGCCTTCGGCGAAGTACTCGTTGGCGTTGGTGGCGGCGTAGTCGCCGCGGTACTTCCCGGCGGCCATGGCATCGGCGTAGAGCTGGCGGATATCGAAGTAGTCGGCCGGGGGGATGGCCCAGCCCATCACGAGGTGGCCGAGCTCGTGGTAAAGGATGTTCAGGCCGCCGCAGGGTCCGGAGCGGCGGCCGAGGAGGTCGTCCTCGTTGACGGTGACGACGGGGTAGTCGGCGCGGTCGGCGACGCCGCAGACATGGTCGAAGAAGTCGCGCGATTCGGTCTCGCTGAGGCAGCGGAATTCGGGGAGGTCGAGGACGCCCTGGTTTGAGGCGGCGACGATGACGTAGGCGCCGTCGGCGGCGAGGGCGTGTTCGAGGTCGTTGCTGGCGAAGAAGCGTTCGACCGTGCGTTTCGCGGCTTCGACGGCGCGTGGCGAGACGTCACGGTTGGCGACGATGGTGATGCCGGCGGCTTCGGTGATGGTGGTGTACTCGGGCGAGAAGCGGCGCGGCTGGCCGGGGTCGGGCATTTTCGCGACGCCCTGGCAGACGTCGCCGGCAGCGAGGGGGGCCGGCGAGGTGCGGGGTTCTGCGGGCGAGGCCGGCTGCGTGCGGGGAGCATCGGTGCCGGCATCGGAGGCGGAGCGCAGGACGAGGACGGCTGCGCCGGCGAGGACGAGGATGGCGGCGACAGGCGCGACGACGGCGGCGAAGAGGGGCTTCACAGGAACAGGGTGGCGGCTCGCCGGAAGACCTGTAAAGCAGCGGGCTTGACCGGGGATTTCCGGGCGGGCGGAGGGCTACTGTTCGATGGCGAAGCGGACGGAGACGGTGACGGTGACCGTGGACTCGCCGACTTCGACCGGGGTGGCTGTATCGGCGGCCGAGCGGCCGGCGGGCAGACCAAGGGGAACAGGGCCGCCGGCGGCGGTCTCCGTGATGGCGAGGACGTCGCCGACGCGGACGCCGGCGGCAGCGGCGAAGGTCTCGGCGCGCCGGCGGGCATCAGTGACAGCGTTCTTGCGGGCGGTTTCGAGGAGGTCGTCCTGCTTGCTGAAGCCGAGCTGGAGGCTGTTGAGCCGGGCGGCATCGCCGGCGGCGGCGAGGGCGTCGTCGATGACCCTGCCGAGGCGGTCGAGGTCGCGCACGCGGACGGTGAGGACGTTCTGGACGGCGTACCCGGTGATGACGGGGGCGCCAGGCCGGGAGTAGTCGTACTGGGGCTGGACGGCGATGGCGCGGGTCTGGATGTCGCGGTCGGCGACGCCGTTGGCTTTGACGGAAGCGATGAGGCGGGCCGCAGCCTGGGCGGCGCGTTCGCGGGCGTCGGCGACGGAGGATGCGGCGACTTCGATGCCGAGGTCGAGGGTCGCCATATCGGGCGGGGCGGCGGCTTCGCCGGTGCCGGTGACGGTGATGCCGAGGTCCGTGGGCGATTCTCCTGACAGGATGGTGGTGTCACCGCTGCAGGCGGCAGCGAAGAGGACGAGGGCGGCGACGGCGATGAGCGCCGCGGAGCGGCGCGAGCGGGTCATGGGGTGCGCCTCCTGCGGAGGAGTTCGACGCCGGCGAGAGCGGCGAGCGCAAGGGCGGCGACGGCGCCGGCGGCGTAGAGGGGCCAGCGGGCCTCCCCAGTTTCGGAACGGGCTGCAGCGGCGGGGCCTTCGCCATCGCCGACGGCCTTCGGCGCGGGCGGCCCGGCGGCGCGCTCGCCGGGCGCGGGACTGGCGGAAGCGTCCTGCGGCGAGGCTGCGCCGGCGGCGGACGGCGGCGGCGCGGGGGTGACACTGCCGGGGACGGCCGCTGCAGCACCGCTGACGCCCCCATTCGGCGGAGCCGCCACGCCGGCCGCCGACGTCGCTTCGGGCGAGGGCGCAGCGAACGGGGCGACGGGCGCACCATCGGCCGCTTCGGTGCTCATGAGACCGCCCCCGGCAGGGCCTTCGGCGGGCGCGGTGGAGACAGTGTCGCGGTCCGGGGTATCGGCCAGCATGAGCACGGCGACGGCGGTGAAGAGGGCAACCGCGGCAGCCGCGATGCCGCGGACGGCGAGGACGAGCGCAGCGGGCAACGGCGACGGGGCCGGACGGCGGGATGGTTCGAGCATGGCCGGCGTGAGGCGCAGCGACCGCGAGGGCTCGAGGAGGGGGAGCCCGCCGAGGGCGGCGTGAATTGCCTGCTGCCCTTCGAAGCGGGTACGGCATGCGTCGCAGGCGGCGAGGTGACGTTCGAACGCTTCGCGCCGGCCGGGGGAAGCGCGGCCGCTGACCACGTCAGTCAGGAGGTCGTGCCAGCGGCGGTGCCTGCGGAAGATCCGGTCGATCATCGTTCCCCTCGGTCGTGAAGACGTCCTGAGCGCGTGAAAAGTTCCGGGCGGCGTTCGAGAGCGCGGCGGAGGCGTTCGCGGGCGCGGAAGAGGCGCGATTTGACGGTGCCCATGGCCACGCCGGTGGCGGCGGCGATCTCCTCGTACTGGAAGCCGTGGACGTCGGCGAGGAGGAGGACCTCGCGCTGGTCGGGCGGGAGGCTGCGGAGGGCGGCCTCGAGCGCGGGGCCGAGCGAGCGGTCGTCGAAGGCGGCGGCCGGGTCGGCGGCAGGGTCCGGGGGGTCGAGGGCGGAGTCGTCGGAGTCTTCGGCCGAGAGCGACCGGGCAGGGATGCGGCGCATGCGGCGGCGAAGTTCGTCGCGGGCGGCGTTAGCCGCAATGCGGAGGAGCCAGCTGCGGAAGCTGCCGCCTTTGAACTGGTGGAGGGCGCGGTAGGCCGAGAGGAAGGCCTCCTGGGCGGCGTCTTCGGCGGCGGTGCGTTCGCCGATGAGGCGGTAGCAGAGCGTGAAGACGAGGGACTGGTAGCGGTCGACGAGGCTGTTGAAGGCGGCGAGATTGCCGTCTTTTGACAAAGAGACCAGGTGCTCGTCGGGGGGTTCGAGCGTGTCGGTCATGTGCGCCGAGGGTAGGTCAATCGGCTGTAAAGGGGGAAGCTGGAGCTTCGCCCGGAGCAGCGGGGAGGCTATGGTACGCTGATGACGATGGACAATGGCGAGGGCCGGCCCCTCGATGAGCTGGAATCAGGACACGAAGACCCGCAGGGGTGGTACTTCGACCTCCCGAGCGACGCATGGAAACGGCAGGAGGAGAAGAACCGCCTCCTCCGGGAGCGGGTCCGGAAGAACGAAGCCGAGCCGGCGGAGCCGGAGCGGCGCGACCCGTTCGTGCTGCGGCGCCCGGAGCCGGAGCCGCCGAAGAAGCGGGGCCTGTTCGGTTTCGGAAAGAAGAAGCGGGGGGATGAGGACGAGCACCCGGCGGGGCGGCGGGAGGAGCCGACGGCCGGGCGGCCGGGCTGGCTGACGGCCGATGATGGAGACGCGGACGAGTGGTCGACGGAACGGGTACCGTTCGACCCGTCGGCGGAGGAGCCGGCGCTGCGGCTGCGCCCGCGGGCGCGCGGCGAGGAGCCAGTCGACCGCCCCGTCGGCGGGCCGGAGGTGCCGCCAACGCCGGCGCCGGTCGAACCGCCGCCACTGCGGCTGCGTTCGCGGACGGAGCCGGAGCAGGGTTCGCGGCTGAACTGGGATTTCGGGCCGGGCGCCTGGCCGGAGACGCCGGCACAGGGCGGTGCAGAGCCCCCGGTCGACAGCCCGGAGGACGAGGAGAGCATCTTTGCGCGGATGCAGGCGTGGGCGGAGCGGGGGCGCGAGGAGCAGCACCGGCGGCTGGGCCTCGGGCATCCGCAGGACGTCCAGGCGGAGGAGGGCAGCGCACCCCACGGCGACGACGCGGCGGCATCTGCGGCGAGCCAGTGGCCGGACGCAGCGGCACCGGAGCCGCCGCTGGCAAACGAGCATGATGCCCCGGGGGCGGCGGCCGGCGCGGGCGGGTTGGACGACCGCGAGGCCGGGGAGCCGGCTCACGGGCCGGAACTGCCGCCGCTGCGACTCCGGCGGGAGCCGGCGGACGCGCAGCGCGAGGAGCGGAAGAGCAGCAGGTGGGACGAGTTCTTCGGGCTGAACCGGGAGGAGGGCGAGGAGGACGGGCCGGGGTTTTCGGAAGGGCTCGCCGCGATGCGTGAGTGGGCGAAGAAGAAGCCGCTGGGGAACGACATCTCGGAGATCCCGGAGGAGTTCCTGAAGCCGTTCGACTGGGAGCTCGAGGAGCAGGGCCAGGCGGGCGGCGACGCGCGGCAGGATGACCCGTTCGCGGCCTTCCGCGTGAGCGGCGAACCGGGGCCGGGGGCCGACCGGGAGGCCGGGGCGCCGGCATGGGTCGACTCCGCTACGGGCGGCGACGCGCAGCAGGATGACCCGTTCGCGGCCTTCCGCGTGAGCGGCGAGCCGGGGCCGGGGACCGACCGGGAGGCCGGGGCGCCAGCGTGGGTCGACTCCGCCACGGGCGGCGACGCGCAGCAGGATGACCCGTTCGCGGCCCTCCGCGTGAGCGGCGAACCGGGGCCGGGGGCCGACCGGCAGGCCGGGGCGCCGGCATGGGTCGACTCCGCTACGGGCGGCGACGCGCAGCAGGATGACCCGTTCGCGGCCTTCCGCGTGAGCGGCGAACCGGGGCCGGGGGCCGACCCGGAGGCCGGGGCGCCGGCGTGGTTCGACTCCGCTACGGGCGGCGACGCGCGGCAGGATGACCCGTTCGCGGCCTTCCGCGTGAGCGGCGAGCCGGGGCCGGCGGCCGACCGGCAGGCCGGGGCGGCCGGTGATGACGACCCGCTCGCGGGGATCTTCGCGCCGCGGGATGTCACCGAGGCTTCCGAAACGCCGAAGGAGAAGCGCGGGCTGTTCGGCCGGCTGTTCGGCCGGAAGCGCCAGGACGGCCCCGGAGACGAGCCTGCGGCGCCGCCGGCGGCGGACTGGCTGTTCGAGCCGGCAGAGGCCGCGCCGGCTGAGCCGCTGCGCGCGGCGGATGTCCCGGGCGCATGGATACGCGCAGACGCGGACAACGGGGCGCCGGAGGAGGCCTGGGGCGCCAGCGCCGGGCCGACTTTCGCGCAGGACCGGACCGTCGCGGAAGGGTTTGCGGCGGAGGTTCGCGCGCAGGATGCGCCGGTGACAGCGGGGATGTCCGGGTCCACCCGAGCGGAGGGACGCATGCCGGTGGACGACGAAGGCGTTTCCTTCGACCGGGCGGAGGAACCAGCGGAGGACGAGGAGTGGGCGCCGGAGCCGGTGCCGCAGTTCCAGGCGCTGCCGGAACCGGGTCCCGGGGCGGGGCCGGCGGCAGTGTTCGAGCCGCAGGCGGCGGCGGATGACGAGGAGGAGTGGGCGCCGGAGCCGGTGCCGCCGTTCGCGGCGCCGCAGGCGGCGGCTGGCGAGGTACCGGCAGGGGAGGCGGCCGGGGAGACATCGTCCGCGCAAGACGGGGCGGCGTGGGAGCCGGAATCGGCGGAGCTGAGCCCCTCGGCGTTTGGGGCTGCGGTCCAGGCGGCGTTCTGGAGCGCGCCGGCGGTTGATGCTGCGGCGGCGGCGGAGCGGCCTTGGTGGGAGACGCCGGAGGCTGAGGAGACGACCGAGGACGTCGTGGGCAGCGAGCCCGTTGCGGTCCAGCCCGAGGCGACGGCGGCGGAGCGCCCGTGGTGGGAGACGCCGGAGGCCGAGGAGACGACCGAGACCGTCGTGGGCAGCGAGCCCGTCGCGGTCCAGCCCGAGGCGACGGCAGCGGAGCGCCCGTGGTGGGAGACGCCGGAGGCTGAGGAGACGACCGAGAGCGTCGTGGGCAGCGAGCCGGTTGCGGTCCAGCCGGAGGCGACGGCGGAGGAGCGGCCGTGGTGGGAAGCGCCGGAGGCCGAGGAGACGACCGAGAACGTCGTGGGCAGCGAGCCCGTTGCGGTTCGGCCCGAGGCGACGGCAGCGGAGCGCCCGTGGTGGGAGGCGCCGGAGGACGAGGAGACGGCGGAGGCCGTGGCGGGCAGCGAGCCCGTTGCGGTTCGGCCCGAGACGACGTCGGCGGAGCGGCCGTGGTGGGAGGCGCCGGAGGCCGAGGAGACGACCGAGACCGTCGTGGGCAGCGAGCCCGTCGCGGTCCAGCCCGAGGCGACGGCAGCGGAGCGCCCGTGGTGGGAGACGCCGGAGGCTGAGGAGACGACCGAGAGCGTCGTGGGCAGCGAGCCGGTTGCGGTCCAGCCGGAGGCGACGGCGGAGGAGCGGCCGTGGTGGGAGACGCCGAAGGCTGCGGAGACGGCGGGGGCCGCCGCGGGCAGCGAGCCGGTTGCGGTCCAGCCCGAGGCGACGGCAGCGGAGCGCCCGTGGTGGGAGGCGCCGGAGGCTGAGGAGACGACCGAGAACGTCGTGGCCAGCGAGCCGGTTGCGGTTCAGCCGGAAGCGACGGCGGAGGAGCGGCCGTGGTGGGAGCGCCCGGCGGGGTTCGAACCGTCCGACGGATGGACGCAGGCGCAGCCAGCGGCAGCGCAGCGCGAGGACCGGGACAGCGGCAGCGACGACATGTGGGGCGACATCGCGGAGACGGCGGAACTCGCTGCGGCCGGGTCCGGTGATTCCGGAGAACTCGACCTGGCGGCGAGCCTCGAGGCGCAGCTCGGGGCGCCGCTCGACGAGCCGGCCTGGACAGCGCCCTCGCCGCCCGCGCACGAGGACGACGCGTTCCGTTCGACCGAGGACGAGGGTGACGTGATCCTGAAGGCGTTCGAGGCGCACGCTTCGACGCCGGACCTGGAGGAGGATCCGGCGGAGGCCGCGGCCCTCGAGGCCGAGACGGCAGCAGCGCTCTCGGCGCTGTTCGGCGACAACGCGACGGAGATCGTGGCGGAGGCCGGCGAGGAGCCGCCGGAGCGGCCGTTCATCCGCCTGGGCGCATGGGCACCGCAGCGGAGCCTGCCGGCCGACGACGGGTGGGCCCCGGAGGAGGAGGTCCGGCAGGAACTGGACGCCCGGACGAACCCGCTCGGGTTCATGGCCGACCCGCTCGCGGGGACGCCGCCGTGGCTGAGCGAGGCCGAGACCGGGGAGGACGAGCGGCCGGAGCGGGCCGGGAGCGACGGGAAGCTGAAGGCGTGGGTCCGCGAGGTGGTCGAGACCGTGATGCTGGCCGCGCTGGTGTTCCTCTCGGTGCGGGCGAGCTTCGGCAACTTCAAGGTCGACGGGAACTCGATGTACCCGACGCTGGAGAACGGCGAGTTCCTCATCGTGAACAAGCTGGTGTACTCGGAGGTCGACCTCGAGAAGCTGTCGAACTTCCTGCCGTTCATCGACCCGGGGAGCGACCCGACGCGCTATGTGTTCCACGGGCCGCAGCGGGGCGACATCATCGTCCTGCGGGACCCGCGCGACCCGAACACGGACCTGATTAAGCGGGTCATCGGGCTGCCGGGCGAGACGATCGAGATCGTGAACGGCAAGGTGTACATCAATGACCGGCTGCTCGAGGAGCCGTATATCACGACGCCGTGGAACGACACGCTGCCGAAGATCCTCATCCCGGAGGACGAGTACTTCGTGATGGGGGACAACCGGAACAACAGCCTGGACAGCCGGAGCGCACAGGTCGGGCTGGTGTCGAAGGACCTGATCATCGGGAAGGCGACGCTGACCTACCTGCCGCTGAACCGGTTCGGGCTTGCGCCGAACGAGAAGGGCGTGCTGACCGAGCAGAAGCCGGTGCTGACGACGAAGCGGATCGGCGAGGAGTAGCGCGGGCGCGACCGGAAGGGCGGGAGCGGGTACGCTCGGCGCCATGACGGAGAAGCAGCTGACGCGGGACGAGGCGTGGGCGCTGCTGGAGTCGCGGGGCGCACTGCTCCGCGGGCACTTCCAGTACGCGAGCGGACGCCACGGCGAACTGTACATCGAGAAGTTCCGGATTCTGCAGTGGCCGGATGTGACGGAGCCGCTCTGCCGGCAGATCGCGGAGCGGTTCCGCGGGCTGCCGACGGTGGTGGCCGGGCCGACCACGGGAGGCGTCATCCTGGCATATGAGACGGCGCGGCAGCTCGGCCTGCGGGCGATCATCGCCGAACGGAAGGACGACCACGGGGAGGAGCGGGAGTTCCGGCGGGGGTTCGAACTGGGGCCCGGCGACCGTGCCCTCGTGGTCGACGACGTCCTGACGACGGGCGGCAGCATCCGCGAGGTGCTGAAGGCAGTCGCGGCACGAGGTGCGGAGGTGGCAGGGGTTGGGGTGCTGGTCGATCGGACCGGAGGGACGGTGGACTTTGGGGTGCCGTTCTTCGCGTGCCTCGACGTGCCGGCGGCGTCGTGGGAGGCGAGCGCCTGCCGGCTCTGCCAAGACGGGGTGCCGCTGGTCGTGACCTGAGCCGGCTGCTTACGACGCGGGGGACCGCGCGGGGCTAGAATGCGTTCGTGCGTTATGTGCCGGCGGCCGCCGGGAATGACCCTTCGTTCCTGCTGAAAGCGCTCGGGGAAGCGGGCGGCGAGCTGGCGCGGGCCTTTGCCGGCGTGCGGGAGCGCGACCTGCTGCGGCCGGCGCCGTGGCCCGATGAGGGGTGGTGCCTGCTGGCGGTGCCGTTTCACCTTGTGCAGGTCGAGCGGGGGCTGCAGGAGCAGGTGGCGATTATCGCGATGAGCCGCGGCGGCGAGCCGGACGTCCCGCACGTTGACCTGGACGACGTCCCGTTCGAGGCAGACTACGCGGAGTGCGAGCTGGAGGACCTGCTGGACGAGCTGCACTACCTGCGGCGGCGGACGACCTACCTCCTGTGGGACCTTTCGGACCGGGACTGGCGGCGGACGGGCCGGCACCCGTACCGGGGGCCGGTGACGATCCTCGAGCTTGCCCGCGAGGCGTACCAGCACGACCTGGAGCACCTCTGGCAGGTGCGGCGGATGGTCGATGCGCTGGCCGGGGGCGCGCGGTGAGACCGTCGCTGCGGGTCGTGCCACCGGGGTTCGGGATGGCGGCCGCGGAGCCTGAGGCGCCGTACGCGGTCCACTTCGCCGGCGACCGGGAGCGGCTCCAGCTGGCGACAAGCGCGCTCGGGCTGGGCATCGACCTGCGCGAGCCGGACATGGCGGCCGTCTGGGGGCCGCGTCCGGTGCTGGAGGGGCTGGCGGCGAAGCTGGAGGAGCTGGGCTCGCCGCACGCCGGGCGGCTGCGGGCCTTCCTTTCGCCCGTAACGGCGTGGCGGCTGCGGAAGCGGGAGCTGCCGCTCGACCGGCCGATCGTGATGGGGATCCTGAACCTGACCGATGACTCGTTTTCGGGTGACGGCGTGGGCCGGGACATCGGGACGGCGTGCGCAGCGGCGGAGCGGCTGCGGGCGGCGGGCGCGGACATCATCGACGTGGGGGCGGAGAGCGCGCGGGCAGACCGGCCGGTGCTGGAGGCGGAGGCGGAAGCGGAGGTGGTCGGAAGGGCGGTCGAGGCGCTGGTGCGCGAGGGTCACGTGGTTTCGAGCGACACGTACAAACCGGCGGTGGCGCGGGCGGCGCTGGCGGCAGGCGCGGAGCTGGTGAACGACATCAGCGGGCTGACGCTGGGGACGGGCGCGGCGGCGGAAGCGGCAGCGGCGGGCGCGGGGTACGTGCTGAACTACAGCTACACGGTGCCGAAGCGCCGCCCCGATGCGCCGCCGGTCTACGCGGATGTCGTGACCGAGACGGTGGGGTGGATGGAGGCGCGGCTGGAGGAGCTGTGGGCGTGCGGGCTCGAGCGGGCGCAGGTGGCGGTGGACCCGGGAATCGCCTTCGGGAAGAGCCACGACGAGGACCTGCAGATGCTGCGGCGGGTCGGCGAGCTGGGGACGTTTGGGCTGCCGGTGCTGCTTGCGCACTCGCGGAAGAACTTCATCGGGAGCGTGGGCGGGCTGCCGCCGGCAGAGCGGGACCTCGAGACGCACGTGGTGAGCGCGCTGGCGTTCGCGCAGGGGGTGCGGATCTTCCGTGTGCACGACGTGGCGGGAGCGCGGCGGGCGCTGGGGATGGCGGAAGCGATTGCGGCGCGGGGGCCGGGCGCCTATGCGCCGGGCGAGGGCAGCTGGCCGTGGCGGGCAGGTGCCTCGGCGGCGCACATGACGCGGGCGGAGCCGGCGGTTCCGCCGCCGCCGGGCCAGCGCTGGTAGCGATTCATTCAGGGGGCAGCGGCCAGGCGCCGACACCGGCGATGCGCCAGGCGATGGCCGGGGTGCCGGCGTCCTTCGCGAGGGTACCGCGGACGGCGCCGTCACGGGAGACGAGCCAGAGCTCCGCACCCCTGCCGCGGGGCGGGTTGTAGGTGACGGCGAACCACTGGCTATCGGGGGACCAGCCGGCGAACTGCGGACCCCAGTCGAGGCCATCGAATTTGATCTCGGTGAGCACCTGGCCGTCGCGGATGAGCTGAATGCGGCCGTCGTCGCGCTGGAAGGCCTGCGTGCCGTCGGGGGCGGACTGGAGCAGGAGGGTCCGGTCGTCTTTGTACGCGGTGCGGCTGAGTTCGCGGCCGGTTTCGAGGTCGAGGGTGACGAGGTTTTGGCCCGAAGGGACAGCATCGACGTACGCGATGCGGGTCTCGTCGAGGAAGAAGAGGAGACGGGGCGGGATGCCGGTGCAGGCGACCTGGCGGCGGGATTCGCCGGAAGCGCGGGCGACGATGATGCAGCTTTCGCGGTTGACGTAGAGGATTTCGCCGGGGATGGCGGGGTTCGGCTGCTCCTGGAGGTCGGGCGGGGAGACGTTTTTGCGGCCCACGCCAAGGGCGACGACGGCGGTGATGATGACGGCGAGGACGCCGCCCAGTACTGCGACGACGAACCAGCGGTCGGAGCGGGTCATGCCGCGACCCCGCGGCGGAGCTGGGGCGCGAGGCGGGCGAGGAGGAGGACGGCGCCGATCAGGAGGACGCCGGAGATGATGAGCGCGACGGGGGCGCCGAGCTGGTCGGAGAAGTTCTGGAAGATGGCCCGGACGAGGGCGACGAAGAGGAGGAGGACGCCCCAGAGGACGTACTGGAAGGACGAGCGCCAGACGCCGAGGGCGAGGAGGCCGGCGGCGGCGAGGAACGCGGGGATCTCCCAGGGGGTACCGCCGGAGCTGAACCCGGGCTGGTACGCGCCGACGGCGAGGAGGAGGCCGAAGATAGTGCGGGCGGCGGCGCGGGGGACGAGGCGGCCGGTCTCGGTGAGGGCGATGGCGGCGAGCGCAGCGATGGCGAGGGAGCCGCCGGCGAGGGGGGCCGAGTACTCGTCGGGCCACCGGCCGATCGCCTGGGCGAGGAAGAAGAGGCTGACGCCGAGGGTGAGTAACTGGAGGACCGAAGGGGTGACAGCCCAGAGGAGGAGGGCGAGGCCCGTCGCTGCTGCGGTGACGACGAGGAAGGGGGTCGCGTCTTCGTCGCGGGCGAGGCCGAATGGCTCGTACTCCCAGATGTAGACGCCGAGGGCAAGGGCCGTAAGCCCGACGGCCGCGGTCCAGGCGAGCTGGCCGGCGCGGCGCATCCCGGGTTCAGGGCGGTCGCGGAGGAGCGCACCGAGGAGGAGGGTGAAGGCGGCGGGGACGGCGGTCACGGCAACGCGGGCGGGCGAGGCGAGGTCGCCCCAGTTCTGGGCGGCGAGGGCGAAGACACCGACCGCGAGGACGGCGATGCCGAGATAGAGCAGGACTTCGATGACGTCGGGGCGCTCGGCGGCCGGGTGCGCGGGCGCGGTCCGGGCAGCTTCGAAGGCGCGGATCCGCTCCGCGACCTGCGGGTCGAGGATACCGGCTTCGACCCAGCGGCGGAGGTCCGCGTCGAGCTCGCTCATCGGGGGCAAGGTACGTCCCGGGCGGCAAAATGACAATGCGCCGGGGCGAAACTCAGGCGAAGAGGGCGGCGAGGTAGGGGGAGAGGAAGCGGCCGGCGGGGTCGAACTCGCGGCGGAGGGCGCAGAGCTCTTCGAAGCGGGGGTACGCGGCAGCGAGGTCGGCGCGGGTGCAGGTGTGGAATTTGCCCCAGTGGGGGCGGCCGCCGTAGCTGCGGAAGATGGGCTCGAGGTCGGTGAAGAATTCGCGGTAGGGGCGGGCGGCGTCCTGGTGGACGGAGATGGTGACGGTCGCGCGGCCGAAGGCGGGGCTGAGCCAGGCGTCGTCGGCGGCGAGCGTGCGGTACTCGACGGGCCAGCCGACCTTCGGGTGACGCTCCTTCATCCGCTGGCGCACGGCGCGGAAGCAGGCGGGACCGACCTCGGCGGGAACGGCGTACTCCATTTCGTTGAAGCGGAGTTCGCGGACGGAAGGGTAGATGCGGTGAGCCCAGCCGACCCGCTCGCCGGGGCCTTCGAGGGGCGGAGGGTCTTCGGTATCGGGCTCGGCGTCGACCGGGTCGAGGGACTTCGACTCAGCGATGTCGGAGCGGGGGAACCAAAAGAACTCGTAGTGGTCGTGGGATGCGATGTTGTGCTCGAGCTGCTCGAGGCACTCGTCGATGGGGTGCTGCCAGACGCGTTCGCGGAGCGCGTAGCGGGGCACGCAGGCGAGGGTGACACGGGTCATGATGCCGAGGAGGCCGAGCGAGACGCGGAGTGCGGGGAGGAGGTCGGGGGAATCGACGTCGAGGAGGTCGCCGGAGGCGGTAACGAGGCGGGCGCCGACGAGCCGGGTGGAGATGGAGCCGTAGCCAGGGCCGGTGCCGTGGGTACCGGTGGCGATAGCGCCGGCGAGGGACTGGGTATCGACATCGCCCTGGTTGGGAAGGGCGAGGCCCTGCTCCCAGAGGAAGTGGGTGGCCTCGTGCAGCTTCGTGCCGGCGAGCAGGGTTGCGCGGCCGGACGCCGGGTCGGCATGGAGGAGGCCGGCGAGCCGGTCGAGAGTGAGGATGGCACCTTCGGCGGGGACGACGGGGACGAAGGAGTGACCCGAGCCGGCCACACGGACCGTTG
Source organism: Tepidiforma bonchosmolovskayae (assembly GCF_008838325.1). Lineage (GTDB taxonomy): Bacteria > Chloroflexota > Dehalococcoidia > Tepidiformales > Tepidiformaceae > Tepidiforma > Tepidiforma bonchosmolovskayae. The sequence continues at coordinate 700,718 of NZ_CP042829.1, forward strand.
CGCCGGCGGCCGCTGCTTCGCGGACGAGGGCGGCGACCTCCTCCTCATCGGCCGGGGCGGCGAGGCGGGCGGTTTCGGCGATGACGGAGCCGGACCAGTTGGACCAGGACGGCATGCGGCTTCCCCGGCGCGGATGGGGGAAGGCTAGCGGACGGGCAGGGAAGGTGCGAATCGTCAGGCGGCGCGCTGCTGCGGTGCCCGTTCGCGGAGGGCGAGCAGTTCGGCGCGGATGCGGAGGAGGATAGGCGTGCTCAGGCTGCCGGCCCCGGGCCCGCGAAGGGCATCGATCAGCCGGATTGCGTCATCGATGCCGGCTTCGTAGCCGGCCTGCCAGGCGGACCAGTCATGGGTGGTCATGGTCGGCTCCTCGGGATTCATACCGCGATCATCGGCGAGGGCGACGAGCCCTGCAGGTCTGCGGGGCCGGTTCCCGAACATTCACTCAATCGTCGCGCAGGGTCCGCCGAAGCTCATGGGTGAAGACCACCGAGGTTGCAGCCATGCGCGGAACGGGTGACAGGCCGGGAGACCCGCCGGCGAAGGTTTCCGTCATTGACCGGGGCGCGGCCCCGGACCCCGGGCTCGTGCAGCGAGGCATCGCTGCGGGCCTCCGGTATCGGCTGGCGATCGATTCGTTTTTCGGGGCATCGCACGCGATCCGGCCGAACGGCGAGAAGCACACGCACTCGTACCGCGTGCAGGCGGTGTTCGTCACGGAGAACGTCGATGACGAGGGGATGGTGGCCGGCTTCCGGGAGGTAAAAAACCTGCTGGAGGCGGAGGCGAAGCGGTACGCGAACCGGTTCCTTAACGAGATCCACCCATTTACGGTGGTGCAGCCGACCGGGGAGAACGTCGCTGCCGTGATCTTCCGCAACCTGGAGGCGCGGCTGCTGGAGGAGATGCCGGGCGGGCCGCGATTGGTGAGTGTGACGCTCTGGGAGAACCCGACGATTTCGGTGACCGTCGAGGCAGGAGGTGATGCGGCATGAAGCGGGCCATGCTGCTGCTGGTTGTTCTTGCCAGTGTTTCGGGCGGCCTGGGGATGTTCACTGGCCGGGCGCAGGCTCCGGCGACGGCATCGCTGACGTTCCTGGCGGCGAGCTGCCCGGGCGACAGCGCGATCTACCAGGCGAAGGCGAACGGGCTGGACCCAAAAGCGAGCGACAACGGGACGGCGCAGGCGGTACCGGCGGATATTGCGGCATACGGCTGTGTGCCAGGCACGGCAAAGGGGCTGTTCCTGCTGGGCGGCTCGACGGCGAACTCGGTGTTCCTGGACCAGGCGCTGACGACGCCAGTCACGATGTCGACATCGGGGACGGGGTACGACGGGACCGCGACGGTGATTGCGGCGGGGCAGACGGTGTACCTGCCGGCCGGCAAGGCGCAGACGCGGCGGTTCTCGGTGGTCGATTTCCCGACGACGATTGTGACGGCGGCGCCGCTGCCGTTCATCGACCTGCAGTGCTACGCGGACGGCGTCAACAACGACAACAGCGACGGCGTGGGCTGGGGGGCGCTGGCGGTCCCGGCCGGTACGCAGGCGTACTGCATTCTCTACGTGTGGGACGGGACGAAGCCATCGCCGAAGCCGGCGCCGAGCCCGACGGCCACGCCGACCGCAGCGGCAACGAAGCCGGCGCCGAGCCCGACGGCCACGCCGACCGCAGCGGCAACGAAGCCGGCGCCGAGCGCGACGACAACGGACGTCGCGCCTGTGAAGACGCCGGGGACGCCGTCGGCGACGACCGGACCTGCGAAGCCCGGTACACCCCTTCCCATCGAAACGCTTGAGCCGAAGCCGACCGCTCCCGGGGGCAGCGGTGGCGGCGGGAAGGCGAAGGGGTTCATCCAGGTGAAGAAGTTCGTGCTGGATGAGAAGGGGAAGTGGCAGCCGGCGGCGCCGCCCGGGGAGTGGGTGTTCCTGCTGGCTGATGCGAACAACACGGCGATCCGGAAGTTCGTGGACGGCGAACTGGTGGAGATTGCGCCGGGGGACTACCTCGTGACGGAGCTGGACCCGGATACGGGGCTGCCGAACCCGCTGCTGTTCGACCTGGTGGAATCGCCGAAGGGGGCGTCGGCCTGCCCGAAGGAGCCGAAGGGCGGCAACCTCGCGGCGAAGATTTCGCTCCCGGAGGACGAGAAGCAGAACGGGAAGACGTTCCACCTGTGCGCCTACAACAAGAAGCCGGCGGTTGGGCCGAAGGTGACGGTGAAAAAGAGCTTCGTGAAGGAGGACGGCGGCGTGGTGTGGCGGGTGGAGCCGAGCGCAGCGGCCGACCTGCTGGTGTGGGACGCGGCGGCCTCCTGGTGCGAGGAGTACAACGGGGCAGCCTGCGGCGGGATCGGCAGCGGGAGCTACGGCAAGTTCTACGCGACGGCGCCGGGGCAGTATTTCCTGATTTACCAGAAGTTCGACGGCACGTCCGACAAGTGCGACGTGAAGAATACGGTCGAGTGGAGCACCGACCCGGCGGGTCCGCGAGAGTCGCTGACGGTGACCTACACGTGCTCGGGAGCGCCGACGATGGGATGGCTGCTGGTCGGGCTGTTCGGGACCTTCGCGGTCGGGGTCGCGTGGTACGTGAACCGGAAGGCCGAATGGACACGCTGACGTGGTTCGTGCCTGCGTGCGTCGCCTGGGCTGCGGCGGTCACGTTCTTCTGGAAGGCCAGGGCGTGGATCCTGTACTTCGTCCTGGGCGCGGCGGGATTCGCGGTGCTGGCGGTGACGGCGATGCGGGAGCTGGTGCCGGGCGAGCTGGCGGTTCGGGTGGCGACGGCACACGCGGTGCACTGGGTTGCGTGGCTGCTCGGGGTGCGGACGGCGCTGTTCGACGACCGGGCCGGGGAGCTGCTGGTCATCGGTGTCCCGCACCACCAGGAGTGGACGAAGCTGACGATCGGGATCGAGTGCTCGGGGGTGCTGGAGACGGCGGCGCTGATGGGCCTGGGGCTGTTCTACCCGGCGCTGCCGCTGGCGAAGCGGCTTGGAGTCCTGGGGGTCGCGCTCGCTCTGACGTTCGCAGCGAATGTGGTGCGGATGCTGGTCATCGTCGGGGCGGTTGCCTACGGCGGCCAGGATGCACTGGACATCGCGCACGTGGTGTTCGGGCGGGCGGTCTTCTTCTTCCTGGCGATCGGCATCTACTGGTTTGCAATTACGCGCCCGACGCTGCGGGTGGTCTACGCGCGGCTGCGGGAAGGCTAGGGGGCTGAGCGATGGTGACCGACTGGTGGCTGGCGGCGATGGCGTTCTGGGGGGTGTGGCTGTTCGTCCCGATTGTCATCGACGGGTACCAGGCGTTCCGGTACCTGCTGGCGACGCTCGTGGGGCGGGCGAAGCGGCTCCCGATCCGGCCGGTGACGGAGGCGCCGCAGGGGAAGTGGCCGTTCGTGACGGTGATTGTGCCGGTGTACAACAGCGCGGGGAGCCTCCGGGCGTGCATCGATTCGATCCGGCGGCAGAGCTACCCGGCGGAGCTCCTGGAGGTGCTGGCGATCGATAACGGGAGCAAAGACAACTCGTTCGAGGTGTTCGCGGAGCTGCAAAAGGAGCCGTGGGAGGGGGCGCTGCACTGGCTTTCGACGTTCCACCAGGGGAAGCCGTGGGCGCTGAACGTTGGCATTCACCACGCGCGGGGGCAGTACATCATCAACCTCGATTCGGATGTGACGCTGCACGAGGACGCGATTGCGAACATGGTGGCGGCGTTCGAGCACGACCCGGACCTGATTGCGGCGACGGGGGCGGTGGAGATCCGGCCGGAATCCGGGAGCAAGGGCTGGCTGCGGCTGGTGCACGAGTGTGAATTCCAGGAGTACTACTTCGCGTTCAATGTTGGGCGGCGGTTCGAGACGATGGCGAACCGGCTGTTCACGCTGGCGGGTGCCTTCAGCGCGTTCCGGCGGGAGGCACTGCTGGCGTCGCACCTGTACGACACGAGCACCGTGGGCGAAGACACGTTCATGACGTTCGAGATGCAGGAGCGGTTCCCGGGGAAGCGGGTCGGGGTGGTGACGAGCGCGGTATGCTACACGGACCCGATCCCTTCGCTGCGGGCGCTGTATGCGCAGCGGGTGCGGTGGCAGCGGGGGGAGATCGAGGTGATTGCGGCGCATCCGAAGCTTGCGAAGCGGGGCCTGTTCTACCGTGGGTTTGCGCCGGTGCGGACGCTCGTGGTGGACCACACGCTGGCCTTCCCGCGGGTGGCCTGGACATTCCTGATGCCGGGGCTGGTGTTCTTCGGCTACTCGTGGAGCACGGTGCTGCTGGCCGGGGTGGCGCTCTACGGGGCGTACTTTGTGATTGAAGCGGCGACGTGGACGACGAGCGCGCTGCTGGTGGTGTACCCGAGCGCGCGGCGGCTTTGGCGGGGCTGGTGGGTGGTGCCGTTCATGCCGGCGTACCGGTACCTGGTGTTCTGGATGCGGTTCGCGGGGACACTGACGGTGATCACCGAGGCGCACCAGTGGCGGACGAAAGACCCTGTGACGGCAACGCGGGAGTACGCGCTGACGCTGGTGAAGGCGGTGCCGAAGCCCGGGGAAGCGAATAAGGCGGCCTGAGCCGGTGGCGGGCATTCGACGGGGAGCCCCTCCGCGGGGAGAATCGGGGGACGATGCAGCCGCGGAGGGAGGGTACCGGGGGCATGGCGCGACCGCTGGAAGGGGTCCGGGTGCTGGACCTGACCTGGGTGCTGGCCGGGCCGTTCGGGTCGATGATCCTGGCCGACCTTGGGGCGGACGTTATCAAGGTGGAGCGGCCGCCCTACGGGGATATTTCGCGGACGACGGGGCCATACCAGAACGGGTGGAGCGGGTACTTCTTTTCGGTGAACCGGGGGAAGCGGAGCCTGGCGATCGACCTGAAGCACCCCGAGGGGCGCGAGCTGTTCCTGCAGCTGGTTGAGCATGCCGACGTGGTGATCGAGAACTTCACGCCGGGGACACTGGAGAAGCTGGGGCTGGGGTACGAGGTGCTTTCGGCGCGGAACCCGCGGGTGATCCTGGCGAGCATCAGCGGGTTCGGGCAGACGGGGCCGTACCGGGACCGGCCTGCGCTCGACATCGTGGTGCAGGCAATGGGCGGGGTGCTGTCGATCACGGGGGAGCCGGGCGGGCCGCCGATCCGGCCGGGCGTGTCGTACGGCGACGTGGTGGCGGGGATGTTCGCTGTTATCGGCATCCTGGCGGCGCTGCGGGAGCGTGACCGGAGCGGGCTCGGGCAGGCGATCGACATCAGCATGCTCGATTGCCAAGTGACGGTGATGGAGAACGCGATCATGCGGTACTTCGTGACGGGCGAGGTGCCGGGGCCGCTGGGCACGCGCCACCCGAGCGCGACGCCGTTCCAAGCGTTCCCGACGGCGGACGGGTGGATTGTGATCGCGCTGGGGTTCGGCGAGGAGAACCAGTGGAACCTGCTCTGCGCGATCCTGGGGGTGCCGGAGCTGATCGATGACGAGCGGTTCCTGACGGGGCCGCGCCGGACGCAGCACCACGCGGAGCTGGAGCCGCTGCTGGCGGCGGCCTTCCGGCAGCGGACGACGGCGGAATGGCTGGAGGAGCTGCTGGCCGCGGGCATCCCGGCGGGGCCGGTGAACACGGTGCGCGAGGTGGTGGCCGACCCGCAGGTGCGGGCGCGGGAGATGATCCGTGAGGTGACCCACCCGGCGGCGGGGACGATTCCGATTGCGAACACGCCGGTGCGGATGTCGCGCAGCGAAACGGGCATTAAGGGGCCGCCGCCGGACCTCGGGGGCGATACGTCCGACGTGCTCGGGGAGCTGCTGGGGCTTTCGGAGGAGGAGATCCGGGGGCTGGCCGAGCGGGGTGTGCTCGCGCTCGAGAGCAGGCTGGATATCTCGGAGATTACGTAGGGCCGGCCGGCGCGCGGTAGTAAGGGCGCTCGGCGAGGATGGCGCGGACGGCGGGCGGGACGAGGTCGGGCAGGATGCCGGCTGCGGCGAGTTCACGGGCGCGGGTCGAGGAGATGGCGGCAGCCTCGGGGTCGAGTTCGACGAGGATGACACGGTGCTCGTACTCGCGGGCGTTGGTGCGGAGCCACTCGGCGACGGCCTCGAGGGCGTGCGGGCCGCGGTTGGCGGCGATGACGCGACGGCGCTCGAAAAAGCGGTCGAGCTCGGAGGTCATGCTGGTGTAGTAGCGGGGGTCGAAGAGGCGGACGAGGGTATCGAAGCCGACGACGGGGGTCGGGTCGGCGGCGGGGAATGCGGCTTCGAGGGCGGCGACCTGGTCGATGATGCGGGCGGTATTGGCGGCGAGGACGGCGTGGCGGTAGCCGTCGCGCCGGGCAGCGAGGAGCATTTCGATGCGGGCATGGAGCGGCGCGCCGGTCACGCCCTTGTCGACGTTGCGGGTGGTGAGGAGCGCGGCGGGAGCGGCGGAAACGGCTTCGGCGGCGCGTTCGAGGAGGCGGAGATGGGCGACTGTGGGGGGATTGAAGGCGGCAGGGAGGAAGGCGATGGGGCCGGCGAGCGGCTCGCGGGCATCGAACCGTTCGGCGGCGGGCGCGGCAGCGCGGTCGAGGCGCGCGATGGCGTCGGCGAGCCGGCCGTGGTCCATGCGCCTATGGTAGGGCGGTCAGGCCGAGAACGTGTGCCGCTCGATGCGCCAGTCGACCTTCCAGAGCTCGTCCGGGCTCATCCATTCGCTCATGATGCGGCGGCAGTGGTGGACGCCGGCGTGGAGGTTGTGGGTGACGAGCGTCCAGCCCGGTTCGGGGTGGCCGGTGACGGCATGGAGGCGGCGGGTGCGTGGGTCGTAGAAGATGCCTGCCATGGTCGTATCCCTCGTACCAACAGTATCGGCTATGGATCGATAGTCTGAATAGATGGACACCCCACATTCCGGGAAAATTTTTCCCGGGGCTTGCCGGGGCGAGCGGGACGATTGCCGGGGCGGGGCGAACCGGCGAAGCTGGAAGCGGCCACCCGCGGGGCGGAGCGCCCGGGCGGGAGCGGCGTCCGGTGCAGGCACGAGGCATGGCGACAGGGCGAACGGGTTCAGCGATGCGGACGGGCCGGCTGGCCCGGACAGCGGTGCCGGCGCGGCTGGCGGCGGCAGCCGCGCTGCGGTGGCTCGGCACGTTCCGGTACCGGGGCGAACGGCGGCGCGAGAAGCGGAAGGAGGCGGTGCTGCGGACGGCGGAGGATGTGACGCGGGCGATGGGGGAGATGAAGGGCGCGGCCATGAAGGTGGGACAGGTACTCTCGATGATGAGCGGGGTGGTGCCCCCGGAGATGGCCGAGGGGCTGGCGACACTCCAGTCGAATGCGCCGCCAATGGCGTACGGGCTGGTGCAGGAGGTGCTGGAGGCGGCCTACGGGCGGTCGCCGGGGAGCGTGTTCCGGCGGTTCGAGCGCGAGCCGTTTGCGGCGGCGTCGATCGGGCAGGTGCACCGGGCAGAGCTGCGGGACGGGACGCGGGTGGCGGTGAAGGTCCAGTACCCGGGCGTGCGGGAGGCGATCGAGCGGGACCTGGCGAACGTGGCCGTGCTGCTTGGTTTCGGCGGGCTGGTGGCGAAGGGGCTCGATGTGGAGACGCTTGTGCGGGACCTGGGCGAGGGCATCCGGGGCGAGCTGGATTACCGGCGGGAGGCGGCCTGGCAGCGGCGATTCTTCGATGCGTTCGAAGGGCACGGATTCGTGCGGGTGCCACGGGTGTACCACGAGCTGACGACCGACACCGTGCTGGTGCAGGAGTGGCTGCCGGGGCGGCCGTTCCGGGAGGCGCTGGGGCTGCCGCAGGGGGAGCGGAACCGGCTGGGGGAGATGCTGTACCGGTTCTGTTTCGGCAGCCTGTACCGGCTGCGGCTGTTCAACGGGGACCCGCACCCGGGGAACTACCTGCTGCTGGAGGACGGGCGGGTGGGCTTCGTGGATTACGGGTGCGTGGCCGAGTTCGACAACGCCGTCGTGGAGGGGTTCAAGCGGCTGATCCGGGCGCTGGACCGTGGCGACCGGGAGGCGTGGCGGGCGGCGACCGAAGAGGTCGGCATCCTCCTGCCGAATGCGCCGTTCACGACCGACGAGCTGTACGAGCACATGCACTGGTACTTGGCGCCGATCCTGGAGGACGAGGTGGAGTACACACCGGAGCTGGCGGCGGAGATGGTGCGCCGGAACACGATGACCACGGGGCTGGGCGGGCAGATCAACCGGTACTGCAACGTGCCGGAGGGGATGGTGTTTCTGACACGGATCAACTTCGGGCTGGCGGGGCTGTTCGCGAGCCTGCGGGCGCGCGGGCCGTGGCGCGCGATTGTGCGGGAGTACGTGGACGATGCGCCGCCGAGCACGGAGCTGGGGCGGCTCTCGGCGGCGACGACCCGGAGCGGCAAGCCGATCTAGGCCGGCCTCAGGAGGGTTCGCGGCCGGTGAGGCGGGCGCGGCCGGCGCGCAGGGCGTAGGAGACCGCGTGGAGGCCGAAGCGTGCGGCGATGCCGGCGGCGGTGAGGGCATGGAGGAGCGGGTTGCCGCGGAAGTGCTTCCGGTAGTAGCGCCACATGCCGCGGTGGTGGCCGGCCATGGCCCGGTAGACGGCCCGCCGGGAGCTGCCGCCGACCCGGTGGCGGACGGAGGCGCCGGGGAAGTAGCGGACATCGAGGCCGGCGTCGTGGACGCGGCGGCAGAAGTCGACATCTTCGATGCTGAAGAAGTAGGCGGGGTCGAAAGGGCCGACGGCATCGAGGGCCCGGCGGTGGATGAGCATGAAGGCGCCGGAGACCCAGTCGACGGAGCGGATGTCGTCGTGGCCCCAGTCCGAGAGCAGGTACTGGCGGGACCAGGGGTTGCGGGGAAAGAGTTTGGTGAGGAGCGAGTGTCGGTTGAAGAGGGCGTTCCGGTGGGAGGGGAAGCTGCGGGCGCTGGGCTGGATGGAGCCGTCGGGGTTGAGGATGCGGCCGCCGAGGACGCCGACCCCGGGGTGGGCTTCGAGATACGCGGCAGCGGCGAGGATGCCGTCGTCGAGGAGCTCGGCGTCGGGGTTGAGGAGACAGAAGACCTCGGCGGCAGGGAGGGCCTCGAGGCCGCGGTTGACGGCAGCGGCGAAGCCGAGGTTGCGGCGGTGTTCGATGACGGTGACGGCAGGAAAGGCGGCGCGAATCGCCTCGACGGTGCCGTCGAAGGAGGCGTTGTCGACGACGACGGTGGTTGCGAGGAGACCGGGGACATGGGCCTCGATGGAGCGGAGGGCAGCGAGGGCGAGGTCGCAGCAGCGAAAGGTGACGATGACGATGCCGATGGTCACGGGACGAGCTCCCGGTAGACGGCTTCGGTGAGTTCGGCGGTGCGGGCCCAGGAGAAGCGGGCCGCGTGCTGGAGGCTGCGGTGGGCGAGCTCGGCGCGCCAGGCGGGGTCTTCGAGGAGGCGGAGGGCTTCAGCGGCGATCGCTTCGGGCGAGCGGAGCGGCACGAGGCGGGCGGCGCCATCGAGCACTTCGGACATCGCGGGGGCGTTCGCGGCGATGACGGGCGTGCCGCAGGCCATCGCTTCGAGCGGCGGCAGGCCGAACCCCTCGAAGAGGGACGGAAAGATGAGCGCCTCGGCGGCGGTGAGCAGGGCGGGGAGGTCCCCATCGGGAACGTAGCCGAGGAAGCGGACGGCATCGGCGACGCCGAGGCGGGCGGCTTCGCGGCGGAGCGGGCCGAGGAGGGGGCCGGGGTTGCCGGCGAGCGCGAGGAGGACATCCGGGCGGCGCTCGCGGATGATGGGGAGGGCGCGGACGGCATCGACGGCGCGCTTGCCGGGCTCGGCGGTGCCGAGGCAGAGGAGGTAGGGGGCTTCGATGCCGCGGGAGGCGCGGAAGGCGGCGACGCGCGCGGGTTCGGCGGCGCGGAGGCCGGCGCGCGGGGCCTCGGGGATGACGCGGATCCGCTCGGCGGGGAGGCCGAGGTAGCGGACGGCATCGGCGGCGACCGCCGACGAGGGGACGATGACGCGGTCGGCGAAACGGGCGGTAAAGGCGATGGCCCGGTAGTACCAGCGGCGGGCAGTGCTGTAGCGGCGGGGGATGCGGAAGAAGGTCAGGTCGTGGATGGTGGCGACCCGGGGGATGGGGAGGCGGCGGGGGGTGTAGAAGTGGAGGCCGTGGAGGAGGTCGGCGCGGGCCGCGATGGCCGCCGGGCCGAGGGAACGGAGCTGCCACGCGAAGCGGCGGGCGGGGGAGCCGCCGGGAACGGCGAGGTGGCGGCAACCGGGCAGCGGGCGGGGCGCGAAGGCGACCAGCTCGAGGCCGGGCCGGGCCGCGAGGGCGCCGGCCAGCTCCTTCATGTAGACGCCCGCGCCCGCGGGGCGGGGCGGGAGGGCGGAGGCATCGAGGGCCACGCGAATCACGCTCGGCACCGGGCGATTGTAGGGTGGGCGGTGCCTATAATCCCCGGGGATGAAGGGAATCGTGCTGGCGGGCGGGAAAGGGAGCCGGCTGCGGCCGTTCACCTACTCGGGCGCGAAGCAGCTGGTGCCGATTGCGAACACGCCGGTGCTCCACTTCCCGGTGCGGCAGCTGGTGGAGGCGGGCATCCGGGAGATTGCGCTCGTCGTGGGGGAGACGGAGGGGCAGGTGCGGGAGGCGATGGGCGACGGTTCGGCGTTCGGGGCGCGGTTCACCTATGTGCGGCAGGAGGCGCCGCTGGGGATCGCGCACGGGGCGCTGGTGTGCCGGGAGTTCGCCGGGGATGAGGCGTTCGTGCTGTACCTCGGCGACAACGTGCTGATGGGCGGGATCGCGGGGTTCGTGGAACGGTTCGCGCGGTCGGGGGCGGACGGGGCGCTGATTCTGCGGGAGGTAGAGGACCCGCGGGCGTTCGGCGTGGCGCGGATGGACGGGGAGCGGCTGGTCGAGGTGGTCGAGAAGCCGCAGCGGCCGCCTTCGAACCTCGCGGTAATCGGGGTATACGCCTTTCGGCCGGTGGTGTTCGACGTGATCGCGGCGCAGCAGCCGAGCGCGCGGGGGGAGCTGGAGATTGCCGACGCAATCAATGGGCTGCTGGCGCGGGGCTGCCGCGTGGAGGTGGAGGTGACGCCGCGGGAGTGGATCGATACGGGCAAGATGGAGGATATCCTTGCGGCGAACCGGCTGCTGCTGGGAACGGTGGAGCGGCGGATTGCGCCGGGCGCGCTGGTGCGGGGGAGCCGGGTGGAGGGTGCGGTGGTGATTGACGAGGGCGCGCGGGTGGAGGAGAGCGAGGTGATCGGCCCGGCGGCGATCGGGGCGGGGGCGCACATCGCGGGGAGCGTCATCGGGCCGAACGCGGCGATTGGGGAGGGGTGCCGGGTGGTGCGGAGCCGGGTGGAGGACGCGATTGTGATGAACCACAGCGAGGTGGTGGACTGCCCGGGGGTGGCGCAATCGATGCTGGGGCGGTTCACGCGGGTGGTCGGGGCGCCGGCCGGAGCACGGCTGACGCTGGGCGACCATTCGCGTGTGGAGGCGGCCGGGTGAGGGCGCTGGTCACCGGGGGCTGCGGGTTCATCGGCAGCCACGTGGTGCGGGGGCTGATTGCGGACGGGTGGGAGGTGACGAACCTCGACCGGATGACGTATGCGGCGAACCCGGCGAACGTGGCGGAGGTGGCGGACCACCCGCGCTACCGGTTTGTGGAGGGGGATATCTGCGACGGGCAGCTGGTGCGCGAGCTGGCGGCCGGGGCCGACCTCGTGCTGAACTTCGCCGCCGAGACGCACGTCGACCGGTCGCTGCTGGAGCCGGGCGTGTTCGTTCGGACGGACGTCGAGGGGGTGGTGACGCTGCTGGAGGCGGTCCGGGAGCAGCCGGGGACGGCGCTCGTGCATATGTCGACAGACGAGGTGTTCGGCAGCATCCCGGCGCCGGGGGAGGCCGCGGAGGATGCTCCCTTCGCGCCGAGTTCGCCGTACGCGGCGAGCAAGGCTGCGGCGGAGCTGATGGTGCGGGCGTACGCGGAGACGTACGGGATGGCGGTGACGGTGCTGCGGTGCTGCAACGTCTACGGGCCGAACCAGCACCTGGAGAAGTTCATCCCGCTGTTCACGATGCGGGCGCTGGCCGGTGAGCCGATGCCCCTGTACGGGGACGGGCTGCAGGAGCGGGAGTGGCTGTTTGTCGAGGATTTTGTGGATGCGCTGCGGCTGGTGCTGCGGGAGCTCCCGGCGGCGCCAGGGGTGCATGCGGTGCACATCGGGAGCGGCGAGCGGGTGGCGAACCGGCGGGTGGCGGAGCTGATCTGCGAGCTGCTCGAGCGGCCGGCGGAGCTCATTACGCCGGTGGCGGACCGCCCGGGGCACGACCGGCGGTACGCGCTCGACAGTTCGCGGCTGCGGGCGCGGGGGTGGGCGCCGCGGCGGCGGTTCGCGGAGGGGCTGGCGGAGACGGTGGCCTGGTACCGGGAGCACGGCGAGGCGTGGGCCCAGACGGCGAACGGCGACTTTGCGCGGTACTTCGAGCGGCAGTACGGGGCGCGGCTGGCGCGGCGGTAACGGCTAGGGGGCGTGCTCCCAGTCGAGCATGATGCACTCAATTTCGTCGCCGGGGTTCGCGGCGCGGACGTCTTCGGGGATGACGGCGAGGGCGTTGGCGGAGCTCATGGAGGTGAGCATGCCGGAGCCCTGCGGGCCGGTGAGGTCGGCGTACCAGCGGCCGTCATCACCGCGGGTGACGATGCAGCGGGCATAGAAGCGGCGGGCATCGGGGTTTTTCACGTAGTCGCGGGAGATGGCGCGGACGGTAGGGCGCTCCCAGTCGGAGCGGCCGAGCATGGTGAAGATGGCGGGCCGGCCGAACAGCTCAAAGGAGACCATGGAGCTGACGGGGTTGCCGGGCAGGCCGAGGTGGGGGACTTTGCGGCCGTCGGGCGCGGTGAAGGCGCCGAAGGCGAGGGGTTTGCCGGGGCGCATGCGGACGGACCAGAAGTCGATGTTGCCTTCGCGGGCGAGGACATCTTTGACGACATCGAAGTCGCCGCGGGAGACGCCGGCGGAGGTGACGAGCATGTCGGCATCGAGGCCCTCGCGGATTTTGGCGGTGAGGTCTTCGACGGTATCGCGTGCGATGCCCAGGATGCGGGGGATGCCGCCGTATTTGCGGACGAGGGCGGCGACGCTGTAGGCGTTGGCATCGTAGATGCGGCCGGGGAGGAGGGGTTCGCCGGGCGGGGTGATTTCATCGCCGGTGGAGAGGATGGCCACGACGGGCCGGCGGATGACGGTGACGTGGGTGAGGCCGATGGAGGCGAGGACGCCGATTTCGGAGGGACGGAGGACGCGGCCGGCCTGGATGACGGTGGAGCCGGCCTGGACATCCTCGCCGCGGCGGCGGATGTTGGCGCCGGGATTGGCGGCCTTGAGGATGCGGACGGAGCCGGCCTTGCGGGCGGCCTCGTTGATGCCGCGGAGGGCTTCGTCGGTTTCTTCGAAGGGGACGATGGCGTCAGCGCCGGGCGGGACAGGGGCGCCGGTCATGATGCGGACGGCTTCGCCGGGGCCGACAGGCGTTTCGAGGACGTAGCCGGCGGCGAGGTCGGCGATGACGCGGAGTTCGACGGGCGCAGCTTCGCCGGCGCCGGCGGTATCGGCCGCGCGGACGGCGTAGCCATCCATGGCGGTGTTATCGAGCGGCGGAATGTCGAACGGGGCGACGACGTCTTCGGCGAGGACCTGTCCGAGAGCATCGAGGAGCGGTTTGCGCTCGGGCTCGAGCCGGCTGAAGTACGCGAGGATGCGCTCGCGCGCCTCTTCGACGGGGATCATGCTGGTGACGGGGAGCATGGTCCTCAGTGTAGCGGAGCGGGAACCGGGGGAGCGGGTCAGGCGAGGCGTACGGCGAGGCAGGTGGTGGTGCGCTGGACGCCGTTGACCTTCTGGATGGCCTCGGTGATGGCATTGCCGAGCGAGTCGAGGTCGTCGGCCTCGACCTGGGCGATGACATCGAACGGGCCGGTGACGGTATCGACGTTGACGAGGCGGGCGCCGGGGTAGCTGAAGTTCTGGATGGCGGCGCTGACGGACTTCGCTTTGCCGACTTCGGTTTCAATGAGGATGTAGCCGCGGACGGCCATGCGTGGTCCCCTCCAGGAGTGATGCGGGGATGATACGCGATGGTCAGCGCTCGGGCAGGCGGAGCTGGAGGCGGAGTTCGGCGGCAGGCGCGCCGGGGACGACCTCGACGGGGAGACGATAGGCCGCCCGTGCGATAAAGCAGAGGGCTTCCTGGCCCTCGCGGCAGTAGTAGGCGGAGACGGCAGCGGTGAGGACGGCGCTGCCGGGAGCGAGGATCACCGGGACCGGGAAGCTGACGGACGGGTCGTCGGTGCGCCATTCGAGGCGGTGTTCGCCGGGCTCGACGACAGCAGGGTTGCTGGAGGAAAGCTCGAGGACGGATGGGGCGAGGGCATTGAGGTGGTAGCCGGGCGGGGCAGCAATTTCGATGCGCAGGCTGGCAGCACCGGGGGCGACGGTTTGGGCGGGGAGGTCATGCGTTTCGACCGGGCCGCCCGCCGGAGGGCGGAGGCGTTCGATGTTCGCGAGGGCTAGGGTGCTGACGGTGCCCGAGACGGGATTGAAGGTGCGGACGAGGTGGTTGGCCGAGTCAGCGATGTAGAGGAGGCGGCCATCCCAGGCGAGGCCGGCGGGCTCGGCGAAGAAGGCCTCGCCGGCAGTACCATCGGACCAGCCGCGTTCGGAGCCGGCGGCGGTGCCGAGCTGGCGGGTGGCCGGGTCGAGCACGCGGATGCGGTGGTTGTAGGTATCGGCGATATAGAGAACGCCGCCCGCGAAGGTGATGCCCTGGGGGTGCTGGAGCTGGCCCTGGCGGCCGACGCCGTCGCGGTCGCCGTAGTCGAAGAGGCCGGTCCCGACGAGGGTGCGGACCTCGCCGTCGCCCTCGATGGGGACGGTGCGGACGGCGGAGGCCTCGGGGTCGACCCAGTAGAGGTAGATGCCGTCGGTGGTAATACCGGACGGCTGGGCGAGGGTGGCCATTTCGCGGCGGGGGCCGTCATCGAGGCCTTCGCGGGAGGTGCCGGCGAAGACGTCGATGGTGCCGGCGGCGAGGTCGAGCACCCAGACCTGGTGGACACCGGCCATGGTGACGAAGAGGCGGCGCCCGACTTCGACGAGGCCCCAGGGGGAAGCGAGGTCGACCTCGCGGGCGGGTTCGGGGCCCCGGGGGAGGCGGGTGAGCTGGCGGCCGGTGCCGGCGATGGTGCGGGTTTCGCCGGAGGCGAGGTCGATGCCGCGGACGGCGTGGTTGCGGGTATCGGCCACGTAGAGCGTGCGGCCATCAGCGGAGAGGGCAAGGCCCTGGGAGTCGCGGAAGGCGGCCTCGGCGGGGGCGCCGTCGACGAAACCGGGCTGGCCGGTGCCGAAGACGCGGAGGACCTCGCCGGAGCGGGCGGCTTCGATGATGCGGTGGTTGCCGGCATCGGCAATGTAGAGGCGGTCGGCGGCAGCGGAGACGGCGACAGTCGAGGGGTAGGCGAGGGTGGCGGCGGCCGGCGGCGCACCGGGGGCGAGCGGGAGCGGCTCGCTGCGGAGGAGGCCGCGCCCGGCGAATTCGGCCACGAGCGAGGCGAGAATGGGCTGGAAGAGCGGGTAGACGCCTTCGCCTTCGTGGTAGCCGACGAGGTTGCCGGCGGGGTCGATGAGGACGAGGGTGGGCCAGGCGCGGGCGCCGTAGGTGGTCCAGACGCGGAAATCGGCGTCGTTGATGACGGGGTGGGTGATGCCGAGGCGGCGGATCGCCTCGCGGATCGTCTCGTCTTCGTGTTCTTCGGCGTATTTGCCGGAGTGGACGCCGATGACGACGAGGCGGTCGCCGAACTCGGCTTCGAGCCGTTTGAGGTCGGGCACGATGTGCTGGCAGTTGATGCAGCCGGCGGTCCAGAAGTCGAGGAGGACGATGCGGCCGCGGAGGTCCTCGAGGGTCATGGGGCGCTGGACGTTGAACCAGGTGAGGCCGGGCGGGAAGGGCGGGGCGGGTTCGGTGCCGACCCAGGATGTGCGCTCGGGCTGGGAGGACACGTCAGCGTACCCCTGCGGGGCGGAGCGCTCGGACCCGCGTGAGCAGGCGACGGCGATGATGGCGGCGAGCGCCGCGGCGAGGGCGAGGCATAGGGCGATGATACGGGTTCGGCGGGCGGGCCGTTGCACCCTGCGAGTGTAGGCGCGGCGAGGGGCCACGGACGGTAAGGGCGGGTGCGCCTATACTTGGAAGCCCATGACGACCGAGACCGGGAATCTTTCGCGCCTCGAAGAGGAGGCGCTGGCGGGCCTTGCAGCGGCCGGCGACGAGGCGTCGCTGGAGCGCTGGCGGGCCGAGTGGCTGGGGCGGCAGGACGGGCGGGTCACCGTGCTGCTGCGCGGCATCCGCGAGGTGCCGCAGGAGGAGCGGGCGGCCTACGGGGCGGCGGTGAACGCGCTGAAGGGGCGGCTGGAGGCGGCGCTGGAAGAGCGGCGGGCGGCGCTGAAGCGTGCGGAGCTGGAGCGGCTGGCGCGGGAGGGGGCGCTGGATGTGACGCTGCCCGGACGGCCGCAGCCGCTCGGGAGGCTCCACCCGATCACGCGGACGCTGCGGGACTGCCTCGAAGCGTTCAAGGCGATGGGGTTCCGGGTGGCCGAGGGCCCTGAGGTGGAGTGGGACCGGTACAACTTCGATGCCGCGCGCATCCCGGAGGATCACCCGGCGCGGGACATGTGGGACACGATCTGGGTGAACACGCTGATCGACGGGAAGCGGCGGATGCTGCTGCGGACGCACACGACGCCGAACCAGATCCGGGTGATGGAGCGGACGCCGCAGCCGCCGGTGCGGGTGGTGGTGCCGGGGAAGTGCTACCGGCAGGAGGCGACGGACGCGACCCACGAGTGGATGCTGACGCAGATCGAAGGGCTGGCGGTGGACGAAGGGGTCCGGATGAGCGACCTGAAGGGCGTGCTCTATGAGTGGGCGCGGGCGATGTTCGGGTCGGACCGGCGGATTATCTTCCACCACTCGTACTTCCCGTTCGTTGAACCGGGCGTGGAGATGGCGATCGACTGCTTCATCTGCCGGGGCGACGGGCGGCAGTGCCACACCTGCCACGGGACGGGGTGGATCGAGATCCTCGGGGCAGGGATGGTGCACCCGGAGATCATCGACAATGCGGGGTACGACGCATCGAAGGTGACGGGCTTCGCGTTCGGCATCGGCGTGGAGCGGGTGGCGATGCTGCGCTGGGGGATTGAGGACATCCGCCACTTCTACAGCAACGACCTGCGGTTCCTGAGCCAGTTCTGAGCGAGGAGGGGACGAGATGAAGGTATCGCTGAACTGGCTGCGGGAGTACGTGGACGTCCGCCTGCCGATCGAGGAGCTGGCGCGCCGGATTACGGACGCGGTGGCGGAGGTGGAGGGGTGGCGGGTCATCGGCGAGATGTGGGACCCGGCGCTGGTGCGGGTGGCAAAGGTGGTGGCGGTGGAGCCGCACCCGAATGCGGACCGGCTCCGGCTGGCGACGGTCGATACGGGGCAGGGGACGGTACGGGTGGTGTGCGGTGCGCCAAACCTTGCCGTGGGGCAGACGGTGGCGTTTGCGAGCGAAGGGGCGCGGCTGTTCGACGGGCACACCGGCGAGCCCACGACCTTGAAGCTGCGGCCGATCCGCGGGGTGGAATCGGCGGGCATGGTGCTAAGCGAGAAGGAGCTCGGGCTGAGCGACGAGCATGAAGGGATCCTCGTGCTGCCGGAGGGGACGCCGGTCGGCGTGCCGCTGGCGGATGTGCTCGGCGATGTGATCCTGGAGGTTTCGACCTGGGCGAACCGGGCAGACCTCCTGGGGATGGTGGGGTTCGCGCGCGAGGTGGCGGCTCTGACGGGGAGCGTGCTGCGGGAGCCGGACCGGCGGTACAGCGAGAGCGGCCAGGACGTCAACGAGCTGGTGTCGGTGACGATTGAGGCGCCGGACCTCTGCCGGCGGTTCACGGCCTCGGTGATCGAGGGCATCGAGATCGGGCCGTCGCCGGCGTGGATGCAGGAGCGGCTGCGGAAGGCGGGGATGCGGCCGATCAACAACGTGGTCGACATCACGAATTATGTCATGCTGGAGACCGGGCAGCCGCTCCATGCGTTCGACTACGACCTTGTGCGGGGGAAGCGGATTGTGGCGCGGCGGGCGCGGCCCGGCGAGCGGCTCGTGACGCTCGACGGGGTGGAGCGTGAGTTCGACAACGAGATGCTGCTGATCTGCGACGGCGAGGGCCCGGTGGGCGTGGCCGGGGTGATGGGCGGGGGCAACAGCGAGGTGAACGAGGGGACGACGCGGGTGCTGCTGGAGGTGGCGAACTTCCGGGCGGGCTCGATTCGGCGGACGTCGACGCTGCTGAAGCTTCGAACGGAGGCCTCGCTGCGGTTCGAGAAGGGGATCGGGCCGGAGATGGCGATGTACGCGCAGCAGCGGGCGCTGCACCTGTTCGAGGCGGTTTGCGGGGGCAGGATTGCGCGGGGAATCGTGGACGTGTATCCGGGGAAGGAGCCGCCGCGGACCATCCTGCTTGAGTCTGCGCGGATTGCGCAGGTGCTGGGGGTCGAGGTGCCGGTGGAGGACGTGCGGCGGATCCTGGGCGACCTCGGGTTCCTGGTCCACCATGTGCCGCCGGCGAAGTACAGCGTGCAGGTGCCCTCGTGGCGGCCGGACGTGGAGATCCCGGACGACCTGGTTGAGGAGGTCGGCCGGATTTACGGATACGACCGGCTGCCGACGACGATGCTGCGGGGGACGCTGCCGCCGCCGGAGACGAACCCGGTGATGGCGCTCCGGGAGCGGCTGCGGGACCTTGCGGTCGCGCTCGGGTTCCAGGAGGTGATCAATTACACGCTGACGACGCGGGAGAAGCTGGCGCTGGTGACGGACCCGATGGATACGGTGCGGCGGAATCCGCTCGGGGTGGTGAACCCGGTCGCGGCGCAGCATGCCTACCTCCGCACGAGCCTCCGCGGCTCGGTGCTGGAATCGTTCGCGGCGAATCGGCGGCAGGCGGAGGGCCCGCTGCGGCTGTTCGAGGTTGGATTCGAGTACCTGCCGGTGGAGGGCGACCTGCCGATCGAGCGGCCGGTGCTGTGCGCGGTGCTGGGCGGGCCGCGGGAGGGACGCTGGCGCGTGGGCGGCGGCGAGGCGCTGGACTTTTTCGATGCGAAAGGTGCGGTGGAGGCGATGCTGGGTGCGCTCGGCGTGCGGGGCACCTGCGTCCCCGCCGAGGAGTACGGGCTGCTGCCGGGCCATACGGCGAAGTTCGGGGTCGGGAGCGAGATGGCAGGCATCGTGGGGCAGGTGCACCCGGACACGGCAGCCGCGTTCGACATCGACGAGCCGGTGTACCTGTTCGAAGTATGGGTGGAGGACCTGGTCCGGCACCTGCCGGAGCGGCCGCCCTACCAGGCGCTTTCGCGCTACCCGGCCGTGCGGCTCGACCTTGCGGTGGTGGTCGATGCCGCGGTGCCGGCGGGCGCCGTGCTGGACCTGGTTCGTTCGCACCGGAGCCAGGGGGTGCAGGTGCGGGCTGAGCTGTTCGACGAGTACCGCGGGCCGGGGGTCCCGGAGGGGAAGAAGTCGCTGGCGCTGCGGCTCTGGCTGCGGGCCGATGACCGGACGCTGACGGACGATGAGGCGCTGAAGGTGCGCCAGGGGCTGCTTGCGCGGCTGGGCCGGGAGTTCGGCGCCACGCTGCGGGGCTGAGCAACAGCCGGGGCGGAAGGCCCGCAGAGGAGGCTGGCATGGCCGAACGGATTGTGGGGGACTTTCACCGGATCCTGGAGCCGGATTCGGCGTGGGCGATCGGGTCGTTCCTGCTGCCCGATGGTTCGCGGTGGGAGTACCGGGAGCCCAACGCGGTGGTGCTGGTTCGGAACGGCTGGCTGCAGGTTTCGGCGGTGCCGTACACGCGGAAGCATGACCGGGTCCAGATCCTGGACAACGCGAAGCACATGTACTTTTCGAAGGAGCGGTTTGCGGTGCCGGACGGCGGGCGGATTACGTTCGAAATCCAGGTGGCGGCGAGGACGGTGGGGACGCGGCCGGGGGACCTGTACGACGGGTATGTTTCGTGGAACCTGCTCGACCTGGAGACGGGGTGGGCCTTCGACTTTTTCACGGGCGGCGACACGGTGGCGACGGTGTACGGGCGGCTGCCGTTCCCGGGTGCGCGGCTGCCGGAGACGGGGGAGGCGCGGGCGTTCTGCATCTTCCATGAGCTGCACGATTTGCCGACGGCGCAGGGGCAGGTCCACGCCTACCGGATCACCTACGACCAGGGTGCGAACACGGTGGAGTTCGAGGCCGACGGCAGGGTGGTCGACCGGTATGAGAACGTCCCCGACCGGATCACGGGGTTCACGGCAGCGCTCGGCCTGATGTCGGAGATCGACATCGAGGATGGGCGGTCGGTGAGCTGCCATGGGCAGGGGGTCATCGGGCGGTGGAGCCCGATGCGGGTGGTGACGGAGCCGTAGGCGGGGCGGGAATCAGCCGCCGGAGAGCGCCTTAAGCCAGGTGTTCATATCGAAGTAGTCGCGCCAGGCGCAGATGCGCTCGCCGCGGACCTCGAAGGCGCCGGCGACGGGGAGTTCGATGACGCGGTCGCCGGCGGCAAAGCGGTCGATGCGCTCGTTCATGACGAGGTTGCCATCGGCGACCTGGCGAAGGACCTCCCAGCCGCGGGACTCGACCTGTGCGAGGAAGCCCTGGAAGACGGCGGCGATGGCTTCGGGGCCCCTGACGGGCTGGGCGGGGATGTTGTGGTAGACGGCGTCTTCGGTGAAGTAGGAGGCGAGGCGGGCAGGGTCGGGGCGGGGCTGCTGCCACTCGGCGATGAAGGCGCTGACAACTTCGGCGGGCGAACGCATGGCAGGGGCTTCCTCCGGTCGCGGGTTGCTGTCGGGCTAGAGGATATCGTGTTCTTCGCGGCCGCCGGGAAGGGGCGAACCGGCGAGGGCCGGCGGGAGCCACTCGGCGAGGAGGCGGTCGATGGCGTCGCGGGCCTGGATGAGCGAATGGCCGGCTTCAGCGAAGAGGGCGATGCGCTTCGGTTCGCGGGCGCGGCGGTAGATATCTTCGCTGGCCTCGTGGCTGAGGACGGTATCGGACATGCCGTGGATGAGGAGGAGGGGACGGCCGAGGGTTTCGACGTCGGCGGTGCCGTAGAGCTGGGGGGACATGGCGACGACGCCGCGGACGGCGGGGTGGAGTTCGGCGGCCTTGATGACGACGGCGCCGCCGAAGCTGTGACCGACGAGGGCGAGTTCCTCGGCGCCGATGCCGCGGAGGAAGGAGCAGCCGGCGAGCACATCGAGGACGCACTCTTCAAAGACGTTGGGCTGGCGGTAGTCGATGCGGAAGACGGTGACGCGGGCGTCGGCGAGGAGGGCAGGGAGGCGGGCGTACAGGCCGTCTGCTGGGCCATCGAGGCCGCCCATGGCACCGCCGACGCAGACGATGGCGGCTGTCCCGCCTTCGACGGGATGGAGGACGCCGTCGATGGGGCCGCGGGTGGTTTCGAGGCGGATGCGGAGCGCGCCGGGTGCGGATTCGACGGGCAGGGCGCCGACGCGGAGGATGCGGAGGTCGAGGTCCTCGGGCTCTTCCGCGTCGTCCCACATGTTGCCGGGCATTGGAGGGAGTATACGTCACGCGCGGACGGGATGGTGTTCTTTCCGGTGACGAAAACTTCCCTGAAGGGCAGAGGCTGCTACCATGCGCGCAGATTGCTGGCGCCGGGAGCGGGCGACGGCGCGGTGGAGGCCTGACGCGCATGTGCGGGATAGCCGGCATTCTTTCCCTCGGCGCCGAGAAGGTGCCGCGGGAGGACGTGCTCGCCATGGCGCGGCGGCTCCGGCATCGCGGCCCGGACGGAGAAGGGAGCTACTTCGGGCAGGGGATCGGGTTTGGGCACACGCGGCTGGCGATCATCGACCTGAGCCACGCCTCGGACCAGCCGTTTGCGGATGAGGCGGCGGGGCTGGTGCTGGTGTTCAACGGCGAGATTTACAACTACGTCGAGCTGCGGACGGAGCTGGAGGGGCTGGGCCACCGGTTCCGCTCGCAGGGGGACACGGAGGTGCTGCTGCGGGCGTTCGCGCAGTGGCGGACGGGGGCGTTCGCGCGGCTGAACGGGATGTTTGCCTGCGCCATCTGGGATGAGCGGAGGCAGGAGCTGGTGCTGGCGCGCGACCGGTTCGGCGAGAAGCCGCTCTACCTGGCGCGGACGGGGCGGGAGGTGCTGTTCGCGAGCGAGATGAAGGCGATCCTGGCGGTGCGGCCGGAGCTGCGGGTGCCGAATTTGCGGGCAGTGTACCGGTACATCGCCCGGGGCGACCTGGACCAGGACACGGAGAGTTTTTTCGCGGGGATTGAGAGCCTGCCGGCCGGGCACTACCTGGTGCTTGACCGGGAGGGGCGAGGGACGCCCCGGCGGTACTGGCTGCCGCGGGCGGCTGAGACGCCGCGGCGGCACGCGGAGGCGGTGGAGGCGTTCCGGTCGCTGTTTTTCGATGCGGTGCGGATCCGGCTGCGGAGCGATGTGCCGGTCGGGAGTTCGCTGAGCGGCGGCATCGATTCGTCGAGCATCGTCTGCACGATTCACGCCCAGAAGCTGGCGCTGGGCCTGGGCGAGCAGCACACGTTCAGCGCGCGGTTTGCCTCGGCGGCACACGATGAGGGGCGGTTCATCGACCTGGTGGCGCGCCGCTGCGGTGCAGACCGGCACGACACCTGGGTGGAGCCAGAGGCGTTCGAGGCGGCGTTTGCGGCGCTGCAGTACCACCAGGAGGAGCCGATCGCGAGCACGAGCCCGTTTGCGCAGTGGATGGTGATGCGGCTGGCGCGGGAGCACGGGACGACGGTGCTGCTCGACGGGCAGGGGGCGGATGAGCTGCTCGGGGGGTACACGCAGGCGCTGGGGATGTTTTTCGCGCACTGGCTGCGAACGGGGCGGCTGGACCGGGCTGCGGGGCTGCTGTGGGAGTCGTGGCGGCGGTATGGGTCGCTGCGGGAGCCTGCGCTGTTCGGCGGGTACTACCTGCTGCCGGCGCGGGTGCGCGACCGGCTGGCGGAGCGGTACTTCGGCTCGGGCGCGCTGCTGGCGCCGGCGGTGCATGACCGGTACGCCCCCGCGCACGCGGCCACGATTGCGCCGTTCCGGGACCGGCTGCGGAACGAGCTGGTGCGGTGGCAGCAGACGACGCAGCTGCCGGAGTTCCTGCGCTACGCGGACCGGAACAGCATGGCGTTCGGCCGGGAGGTGCGGCTGCCGTTCCTGGACCACCGGCTGGTGGAGTTCTGCTTCGGACTGCCGCCGCAGTGGCTGATGGAGGGCGCGACGACGAAGGCGATCCTGCGCCGGGCGATGGACGGGATTGTCCCGGATGCGGTGCTGAAGCGGCGGGACAAGCTGGCGTATGCGCCGCCGCAGCGGAGCTGGGCGCACGGGCCGCTGAAGGGGTGGATTGTCCGGCACCTCGAGGGGGCGGCGCGGCGCGGCGACGTGTTCGATGGGGAGGCCGTGCAGGCGGTGCGGGAGGGGTTCCTGCGGGGCGAGGATGACGTGCTGGCCTGGCGGGTGGCGAGCACGGAGGCGTGGTTCGCTGAGATGGTCGACCGGGCTCCCGGGCTGCCTGCCGGGTGCGAATGAGCGAATGCTGGTAACCTGCCGGTTTGGAACGGGCCGGGGCCGCCCCTGCTGACTGCCCTGGTGCCCGGAAACTTCGCATGGACTGAGAGGATTCGATGGCGATTTCGTTCGAGGGACAGGTGGCGGTTGTGACCGGCGCGGGCGCCGGGCTCGGCCGGGCGTACGCGCTGGACCTGGCGCGGCGCGGCGCGAAGGTCGTCGTGAACGACCTGGGCGGCGACCCGCACGGCCAGGGGGCCGATGCGGCGCCGGCGCGCAAGGTGTGCGATGAGATTATCGCGGCCGGCGGGACGGCGGTGCCGAACTTCGACAGCGTGGCGACCTACGAAGGCGGCTACAACATCGTCAAGACGGCGCTCGATAACTTCGGCCGGCTGGACATCGTGATCTGCAACGCGGGCATCCTGCGGGATGTGGCGTTCCACAACATGAGCGAGGACGACTGGGACAAGGTCTTCGCGGTGCATGTGAAGGGGACGTTCACGGTGCTGCGGCACGCGTGGCCGGTGTTCCGGCAGCAGGCATACGGCCGGGTAGTGCTGACGACGTCGTCGTCGGGCATCTACGGGCAGTTCGGCCAGGCGAACTACGGCGCCGCGAAGACGGCGATGCTCGGCCTGATGAACGTGCTGAAGCAGGAAGGCGCGAAGTACAACGTGATGGTGAACACGATTGCGCCGGTGGCCGGGACACGGCTGACGCAGACGGTGATGCCGCCGGAGCTGGTGGAGCGGCTGAAGCCGGAGTACGTGGTGCCGGCGGTGGTCTACATGGTCTCGAAGGAGTGCCAGGACACCGGGCTCATCATCGAAGCGGGGGCGGGGAACTTCAACCGGGCCGCGATCGTGAAGGGGCCAGGGATTCAGCCGGGCCTGGGCGAGCTGAAGGATGCCGAATGGGTCCAGGCGAACTGGGAGAAGATCTGCAGCCTGGAGGGCGCGGAGCCGATGTGGCGGACGGGCCAGACGCTGAAGGCGTACCTGGCGGAGAAGGCCGCGCAGAAGCAGGGCTAGCCGCGATTCTTCGCTGCAGCGCAGGCGAGGCGGGGGAGCCGAATCGGCTCCCCCGCGTTGTTGCCGGACCTGCGGTCTGCGATGGGGGTCAGCCGGCGTGGCGGCTGCGGGAGCGGGCTTCGCGGTAGGCGTCGGCGAACTCTTTGACCTCGCCCTCCGGGTAGTAGTCGCGGACGAGCTGCTGGCGCATGGCGCGGGGGTCGTGGGCGAGCGCGGAGCGGCGGGAGCGGGGCGGGCGGACGCTTTCGAGCAGGAGGTCGCCGCCGGCCTGGGAGAGGAACTCGAGCGGGCCCCGGAAGCGGGCTGCATCGTACTCGAGGGCGGTGACCTCGACGCCGACGTAGAGGGGAACCTTGAGGTGAGCGCTGGAGCGGACGGGCCGGTTGGAGACCGCGAGGGTGACGCGGTCGGCGTAGGCAAGGGCCTGGGTGCCGGTGCACTGGAGGAGGATGACGGCGAAGCGGGTCTCATCGAGCCGGGCGAGGAAATCGCTGGCGCGGGTGATGCGGGTGAGGGTTTCGGCGACGTGGAGGACGGCCTGGGCGGCGGTGCCGGGACCCCAGGCGGTGCGGATCTCGTCGTACTGGGCGATGCGGACGATGGCGAGGGTGATGGGGTGGCGGTAGCGCTCGGCGCGGGCGATGTCGCGGGCGAGGGTATCGATGAGCTGTTGCCGGTTGGGGAGGTGGGTTTCGGGGTCGACGAGGAAGCGGTGGGCGTCGGGGTCTTCGGCCTGGACGGAGGCGGTTGCGAGCGCCTGGAGGCCGCGGTAGGCGAAGGCGGCCAGGCCGGCGGTGGAGGTGATGAGGACGGCGCCGACGGTGCCGGAGAAGCGGAACGCCACGACGAGCTCGGCGGCGAGAAGCAGCAGCGCGAGGGCGACGGCTGCCCTGCGGGCTGCGGTGACGCGGAGCGGTTCGCCGGGAGGTGCGGCGAGCCGGGGGCGGATCCAGCGGCGCCAGGCGTGTTTCACGGAGGCCTTTCGTGCGCCATGACGGCAAGTAGTTGTCGGTTGGATTATCGACGGCGGACAGCCCGGCGGGGGTCGACAGGGGGTAACGCCGGGGAACGAACAGGTGACGGGTCGGGAACTGCGGTGTGAGCCCGGCGGTTGCGGGGCCCATCTGAACGGGCTAGGCTGTGACGGACAACCAAATAGCGCTGTTCGTGTTCGCTGGGGGTGCCCGGTCGCGGGCTGAGATCACACCCCTTGAACCTGACCACGTTCGGACGTGCGTAGGGAAAGCGAACGGAAACCGGGTAGTGCGCAGGGGCGCGCATGCACGGAGTCCGGCTTTCCCGGGCTCCGTTTCTTTTTGGCCGAGGGCCAGGGGCCGGAGCCGGGAGCGGGCACCCTTTCGGACCGGGCAGCGGAAAGGAGCCGCTGCATGATTGTCGAAATTGAGTGCCTGCCCCGTCCGTACGGGGAGCCCGGGGCGCCGTATTCGTTCGTCGAGGCTGCGATCCGCGTCATCCAGGAGTCGGGCCTGAAGTACGAGGTCTCGGCGCTGGGAACGACGTTCGAGGGAGAGCCGGAGGAGGCCTGGCGGGTGGCGCGCGAGGCACACGAGGCGTGCCTTGCCGCGGGCGCCGAGAGCGTGCTGACCATCGTGAAGTTTTCGCAGAGCCGGATGCCGAATCCGCCGACGATGGAGTCGCTGACGGCGAAGTTCCGGCAGGACGGCGGCGCAGCGTGAGGGCGATGCAGGCGGGCCGGCGGCTGCTGGCGGCGTACGGGCCCTCGGCGGTCCTGCTGGCGCTGCTGGTGGCGGGGTGGGAGGCGTGGGTGCGGGTCTTCGACACCCGGCCGTACATCCTGCCGGCGCCGTCGCGCATCTGGGACGGCTTCTGGGGGACGAAAGAGCTGCTGCCGGACCACATCCGGACGACGCTAGCCGAGGCGGTGCTGGGGCTGGCGTTCGGGGCCGGCGCGGGCGTGGCGATCGCGGTGCTGGTAGCGGGCATCCCGCTGGTGCGGCGGGTGCTGATGCCGCTGCTGGTGGTCTCGCAGACGATCCCGATGGTGGTGCTGGCGCCGCTGCTGATCGTGTGGTTCGGGTTCGGCATGACGCCGAAGGTGGTGGTTGTGGCGCTGTGGGGGTTTTTCCCGGTGGCGGTGGCGACAGCCGACGGGCTGATGCACGCGGACCGGGAGATGGTCGGGCTGGTGCGGGCGATGGGTGCGAACCGGCTGCAGGTGCTGCGGCACATCGCGGTGCCCGCGGCGCTGCCGGCGTTCTTTTCGGGGCTGAAGATCGCGGCCGCGTACGCCGTCGGCGGGGCGGTCGTCGGCGAATGGATTGGGGCGAGCTCCGGGCTGGGGCTCTACATCACCCGGGCGCAGACGTCGTTCCGGGTGGACCGGGTGTTCGTCGCGGTGGTGCTGATCGCGCTGCTGAGCATGCTGCTGTTCGCAGCGGTGCATGTGCTGGCGCGGCTGGCAACGCCGTGGATGTACGTCAAAACAGAGGAGGAGACGACATGAAACGCTGGATTTTGGGAGCAGCGGCGCTGGCCGCTGCGCTGCTGGCCGGGGCGGTGCTGACTGCCTGCGGCGGGGACGACGATGACGGGGGCGGCAAGCTCACACCCGTCACGTTCATGCTGAACTGGACGCCGAACACCTACCACAGCGGGGTGTACATCGCCCTCGACCGGGGCTGGTACCGGGATGCAGGGCTCGACGTCAAGACTATCGAGCCGGCGGCCGGCGGAACGGCGCAGGTGCTCGCTGCGGGGAAGGCCGACTTCGGCGTGATGGCGCAGGAGGAGATCATCCCGGCGCGGGCAGAAGGGGTGCCGGTGGTGGCGCTGGCTGCGCTCATCCAGCACAACGACTCGTCGCTGTACTTCCTGAAGAGCGAGGGGATCACGCGGCCGCGCGACCTTGAAGGGAAGACCTACGGGGGCTTCGGCGGGGTGCTGGAGCGCCAGCTGATCTCGGAGCTGGTGAAATGCGACGGCGGCGACCCGTCGAAGGTGAAGTTCGTCGAAGTGGGGAACGTGGACTACCTGGCGGGGATGGAGTCGAACCGGTTCGACTTCGTCTGGGTGTTCGAGTTCTGGGATGTGCTGCGGGCACGGGAAGTTGAGAAGAAAGACGTCGGCAGCCTGAAGTTCATCGACTACACGAACTGCATCCCGGACTGGTATACGCCGCTCATCGTGACCAGCGAGCAGATGATCAAGGAGAAGCCGGACGTCGTGCGGAAGTTCATGGAGGCGACGGTCCGCGGCTACGAAGTGGCGATGAAGGACCCGCAGGCGGCGGCGGACGCGATCATGAAGGGCGCGCCGGAATCGGACCGGAAGCTGCTCGAGGTGAGCGCAAAGTACCTCTCGACGCGGTATGTCGACCCGGGCCGGCCGTGGGGGCTGCAGGATCGTGAGGTGTGGGTGACGTTCACCCAGTACCTGCGGCGAGCGGGGCTCATCGACAAAGAGATCGATGTCGATGCGGCCTTCACCAACGAGTTCCTGCCAAAGCGATAATCGGGCGATGAGAAGGCCGGCGATCCGGGTCGAGGGGCTGACGCACACCTTTCGCCAGAAAGGGCGGGACGTGCAGGCGATCGACCGCCTCGACCTGGAGGTCGGCGAGGGAGAGTTTGTTGCGCTGGTGGGGCCGAGCGGCTGCGGCAAGAGCACGCTCCTGCGGGTGCTGGCCGGGCTGCTCGCTCCCACCGGCGGCATCGCCGAGGTGGGCGGCGTTTCGTCGATTGGGCGGCCGGGACTGGTGGCGTTCATGCCGCAGAAGGACCTGCTGCTGCCGTGGCGGCGCGCGCTGGGGAACGCTGCGCTCGGGCTGGAGATCCGGGGAGTTCCCCGGAAAGAGGCGCAGGCGCGGGCGCGGGCGCTGTTCGGGGTGTTCGGGCTGGAGGGGTTCGAGCAGGCGTGGCCGGCGCAGATGAGCGGCGGCATGCGGCAGCGGCTGGCGCTGTTGCGGACGTTCCTTGTGCCGTCGCCGGTGCTGCTGCTGGACGAGCCGTTCGGGGCGCTGGACGCGATCACGCGGCGGGGGATGCACGCGTGGCTGCAGGGGGTGCTGGCGCTTGAGCCGCGGACGGTGCTGCTGGTGACGCACGACGTGGAGGAGGCGCTCGTGCTGGCGGACCGGGTGGTGGTGATGTCGCCGCGGCCGGGCCGGGTACTCGCCGAAGTGCCGGCGCCGTTCGCGCGGCCGCGGGAGCCGGGGATCGTGACGGGGCCGGCGTTTACGGCGGCGAAGGCGGAGGTGCTGGCCGCGCTGGGCGACGGGCGGGAGCTCCTGGGCCTGCCGGGGGAGGAACAGACGGCGCACGGGGCGTAGGATGTGCCCATGCCCGTCCGCACCGAACGCCGCGACCGCACGTTCCTGATCACGCTCGACCGGCCGGAGGCGATGAACAGCATCGACCCGGAGATGTACCGCCAGCTCGGCCAGGCATGGGACCGGTTCGAGCAGGACGATGAGCTGCTGGTGGCGGTGGTGACGGGGGCGGGGGAGAAGGCGTTCTGCGCGGGGCGCGACCTCGTGAAGAGCGTCGAGGACGAGGCGAACGACTGGAGCCAGCAGCGGGGAGGCCGGCTGACGCCGGAGGGCATCTGGAAGCCGGTGATTGCGGCGATCAACGGACACTGCCTCGCGGCGGGACTGGCGCTGGCGCTGGGGTGCGATGTGCGGGTGGCCAGCCCGAATGCGACCTTCGGGACGATGGCTGCGAAGCGGGGGATTGTGGCCGGGGGCGGCCAAACGCAGCGGCTGGCGCGGTACATCCCGTTCGGGATTGCGATGGAGATGATCCTGTTCGCGGAGCGGATCAGCGCGGAGGATGCGCTGCGGTACGGGCTGGTGAACCGGGTGGTGCCGCAGGGCGACCTGCTGCCGTTCGCGATGGACTGGGCGGCGAAGCTGTGCGAGAACGCGCCGCTGGCGGTGCAGGCGATGAAACGGGCAGCCTACGAGGGTGCGTGGGAGCTGCCGTTCCGCGAGGGGATGCGGCTCGAGGCGCGGCTCTACGCGGAGATCATGCAGACGCGGGATGCTGCCGAAGGCGGCCGGGCGTTCGCGGAGAAGCGGCCGCCGCGGTTCGAGGGCCGGTAGCGATGCGGGGGCCGCTCGAAGGCATCCGGGTGCTCGACTTTACGTGGGCGCTGGCGGGGCCGTTCGCGACGATGCAGCTGGCGGACCTCGGCGCCGAGGTGGTGAAGGTGGAACACCCTGGCACGCACGAGAAGGAGCGGGGGTTCGGGCCGTACTACCAGGGGATTTCGACGTTCTTCTTCAGCCCGAACCGGGGCAAGAAGGGGATCGCCATCGACCTGAAGACGGAGGAGGGGAAGGAGCTGGTGCGGCGGCTGGCGGCGGAGGCCGACGTGCTGACGGAGAACTACCGGCCGGGGACGATGGACCGGCTGGGGCTTGGGTACGAAGCGCTGCGGCAGGTGAACCCGCGGCTCATCTACGCGGCGCTGAGCGGGTTCGGCCAGACGGGTCCCTACAGCTCGATGGCGGCGGTGGATGCGGTGGCGCAGGCGATGGGCGGGACGATGAGCCTGAACGGTTACAGGGAGGGACCGCCGCTGCGGGTGGGGGTGAGCATCGGCGATATGGTCGGCGGGCTGTACCTTGCGCTCGGCATCCTTGCAGCGCTGCGGGCACGGGAGATTACGGGAGAGGGGCAGCTGCTGGACGTGGCGCTGATGGAGGCGCAGATGGCGCTCTGCGAGAACGCGATCGTGCGGCACTCGGCGTTCGGCGAGAACCCGACGCGGCAAGGGAGCCGCCACCCGCTGCTGGCGCCGTTCGGTCCGTTCGAGACGAAGGACGGCTGGATCGTGATCGCCAACGTGAAGGAGTGGGAGCTGTTCTGCGCGATCATCGGCCGGGACGACATGGCGGTGGACGAGCGGTTCCTGACGAACCGGGCACGGCTGGAGCACGTGGACGCGCTGGAGGCCGAGCTGACGCGGACGCTGAAGGAGAAGACGACGGATGAGTGGTTCGCGATCATCGAGCCGGCGAACGTGTGCGCGGTGGGGAAGGTGAACACGATTGCGGACCTGTTCGATGACCCGCACGTGGCGGCGCGCGGGATGCTGGTGGACATCCCGATGCCGTACGGCCTCCCGGGAACGCTGAAGCTGCCGAACTCGCCGATTCATCTTTCGAAGACGCCGCCGGTGGTCGGCAGGCCGATGCCGGAGCACGGCGGCGACACCGACGATGTGCTGGGGCGGTGGCTCGGGCTCTCGGCGGAGGAGGTCGGGGCGCTGCGGGCGGCGGGCGTCGTGAAGTAGGCCGACGGGGTAGACTGAAGGGTGCGTCCCGGGCCCAACGGCCCGTTCGGGAGTCGCGGGGCGCGACGGCAGAGCGGCAAGGGCACATCGGCAGCGAGGAGTGCCCATGTCTGCGGACTGGAACCCGGACCAGTACGAACGATTCCGCAACGAGCGGAGTCAGCCGTTCTTCGACCTGCTGGAGCTGGTGCAGCCGGCCCCCGGCGGCCGGGCTGTCGACCTCGGGTGCGGCACGGGTGAGCTGACGCGGGTGCTCCACGAGCGGCTCGGTGCGGCGGAGACGCTGGGCATCGACAGCTCGCCGGCGATGCTGGAGCGGGCCGCGCAGTTCGCCGGCGGGGGACTCCGGTTCGAGCTGGCGGACATTGCGACGTTCACGGCGGAGCGGCCGTTCGACGTCGTGTTTTCGAACGCGGCGCTGCAGTGGCTGCCGGACCACGAGTCGCTCATTCCGCGGGTAGCCGAGCTCGTGGCGCCGGGAGGGCAGCTCGCGTTCCAGGTGCCGGCGAACGCGGACCACCCATCGCACACCATCGCCCACGCGGTGGCCCGGGAGGAGCCGTTCGCGACGGCGCTGGGCGGGTACGTGCGCGACTGGCCGGTGCTGCCGCTGGAGCGGTACGCGGAGCTGCTGGACGGGCTGGGGTTCGAGCACGTGCATGTGCGGCTGCAGGTGTATGTGCACCGGCTGGCATCGAGCGACGAGGTGGTGGAGTGGGTGCGGGGGACGCTGCTGACGGACTACGAGCGGCGGCTGGGGCCGGAGCTGTACGCGAGGTACCTCGAGCGGTACCGGAAGCGGCTGCTGGCGGACATCGGCGAGCGGGCGCCGTACGTGTATACGTTCAAGCGGGTGCTGGCAGCCGGGCGCCGGCCGGGGTGAGGCGGCGGGCCGGCAGTTAGAAGAACCGCCGGATGCGGAGGTGGGGTGCGAGGAGCAGCATGGCGACGTCGAGGACGACCTGCCACGCCGGGGCTGGCGCAGTTTCGGATGCGGCGACGGCGTCGGGCGAGCCGGCCGGGCGCGGCGACAGGGCGTAGACGTCGGCGAGCTCGCCGGTATCGAACCAGGTCGAGCGGCAGGCGGGGCAGCGCTCGAGGACGGTGCCGGCGGCGGGGATGTGCTCCATCGGGGCGGTGCAGGCGGGGCAGGGGCGGGCCGGGTGGGCTGCGGGTGCCGGGCCGCGCGGGGCGGGACCGGCAACGGCGACCGCGGGCGGGACGGCATCGGGCGGGATGCCGGCCGCGACGACAGCGTCGGGCACCCAGGCGCCCCAGCAGGTTTCGCAGACGTGGATGGGTGCCAGAGAACCGCCGCCGGGCCGGCGGTACGAGGCGAGCGGCGGCCGCGCCGGGCAGGCCGGGCAGTGGAAGGCGCCTGGGGGCGTGGCGGCGCGGGGCGCGGAGCTGAGGGCAGCGAACACCTCATCGGCGTCGCGCTCCCAGCGGCCGGCAGCGGCGCGCTGGCGGGCGGCGCGGAGCCAGGCGGCATCGAGCTCTTCGAGGGAGGTCATGCCTGAAAGTTCGACCGGCAGGAGGTTGCCCGGCAGGCGCATCGGGGCCGGCGGACGTAGACTTCGTTCGTGAGCTGCGACAGTGAGATTGCGGAGACGCTCCGGCGGGCGGGCTTTCGGCTGACGCCCCAGCGGCTGGTGATCGTGCGGGCGCTGCGCCATGGAGGGCGGCACATGAGCGCGGCCGAGATTGCGGAGGAGGTGCACCGGGAGCATCCCTTCGTGGACCTGAGCACGGTGTACCGGACGCTGGACGCTTTGAGGCGGATGCGGCTGGTGACCTCGACGGACATGGGGTCGGGTGATGTGCTGTTCGAGTGGTCGCCGGAGGAGCCGCACCACCACCTGATCTGCTCGGTGTGCGGGCACGTGGACGAGATCGGGCCGGAATACTTCCGGCCGCTGGAGGAGCGGCTGCTGGCGGAGCTGGGCTTCGCGGCGGACATGCACCACTTTGCGGTGTTCGGGCTGTGCCGGGAGTGCAGGGCCTCGGCCGAGGCGAGCGATGACGACGAGGCGTGAGCTGATCGCGGCGCTCCGGCGGGCGGTCGGCGAGGACGCCGTGGTTTGGCGGCCGGAGGAGCTGGCGACCTACGAATTCGACGGGACGGTCGAGCGGTCGGTGCCGCATGCGGTCGCGCTGCCGGCGACGGCTGCAGAGGTGCAGGCGGTGGTTCGGGCCTGCCTGGAGCTCGGCGTACCGGTGACGCCGCGGGGCGCGGGGACAGGGCTGAGCGGGGGATCGGTGCCGGCAAAGCGGGGCGTGGTGGTCTCGACGGCGCGGATGCGGCGCATCCTGGAGATTGACCCGGTTGACCGGGTGGCGGTGGTGGAGCCGGGCGTCGCGAACCTGGAGCTTTCGCGGCAGGCAGCGAAGTACGGGCTGTTCTACGCGCCGGACCCGAGTTCGCAGGCGGCCTGCACGATCGGGGGAAATGTGGCGGAGAACGCGGGCGGGCCGCACTGCCTTGCGCTCGGAGTGACGCAGAACTTCGTGCTGGGGCTGGAGGTGGTGACGGCGGCGGGGGAGCTGCGCTGGCTGGGCGGCCGGGCGCCGGACCCGTTCGGGTTCGACCTGCGGGGAGCGTTTATCGGGAGCGAGGGGACGCTCGGCATTGCGACGAAGGTGATTGTGCGGCTGCTGCCGGTGCCGCCGGCGGTGGTGACGCTGCTGGCGGCGTTCCCGACGGTGGCGCAGGCGTGCGAGGCGGTTTCGAGCATCATCGCGCGGGGGATCATCCCGTCGGCGATGGAGATGATGGACCGGCTGTGCATCGAGGCGGTGGAGGCCGGGTTCCGGGTGGGGTATCCGCCGGGGGCCGGCGCGGTGCTGCTGGTGGAGCTGGACGGGCTGCAGGGGCAGGTGGAAGCGGAGGCGGGCCGGGTGCGGGCGGAGTGCCTCGAGCACGGCGCATCGGAGGTGCGGACAGCGCAGAGCGAGGAGGAGCGGGCGCTCCTGTGGCGGGGGCGGAAGGGGGCGATCCCGGCGCTGGGCCGGCTGGCGCCGAACTACTACATCGTCGACGGGGTGGTGCCGCGCTCGCGGCTGGCGGCGGTGATGGAGCGGGTGGGCGAGATTTCGGCGCAGTCGGGGCTGCGGATTGCGAACGTCTTCCACGCGGGCGACGGGAACCTGCATCCGCTGATTTTGTTCGATGAGCGGGAACCAGGAGCGGCGGCGCGGGTGCTGGAGACGGCGGCGGCGATCATGCGGGTATGCGTTGAGGAAGGGGGCACGCTGAGCGGCGAGCACGGCATCGGGGCGGAGAAGCGGGAGTTCATGCCGTGGCTATTCGGCGCGGCGGACCTGGAGAACATGGCGCGGCTCCGGCAGGTCTTCGGGGCAGACGCGGGGCTGTTCAACCCGTGCAAGGTGTTCCCGGGCGGGACGGGCTGCGGCGAGATGGCGCGTCACGACCGCGCGGTCCGGGCGGCGGGGCCGGATGCGTATGTCTGAGGCGATGGTGCTCGTGGCGGGCGCAGCGCCCTCGAGCATCGAGCGGCCGGCGAGCCTTGCGGAGCTGGCGGCGCTGGTTCGGGGTGCGCGGGAGTCACTGGTGCCGGTCGGCGGCGGGACGCTGCTGGAGATCGGCTATCCGCCGGCGGAGCCGTTCCGGGCGGTGGAGCTTGGGGAGGCGCTGCGCGGCGAGGTGCGGCACGAGCCGGACGACCTGACCGCCGTGGTGCCGGCGGGGCTGACGATCGCCGAGGTGAACGGCGTGCTCCGGGAGCGCGGGCAGGAGCTGAAGCTTGACCCGCCGCTGCCCGCGCGGGCGACGGTGGGCGGGACGCTGGCTGCGGCGATGGCCGGCCCCCAGCGGAGCGGCTTCGGGGCGCCGCGCGACCAGGTACTGGGGATGGCGGTGCTGCGCGGCGACGGGGAGCTGGTCCGCGCCGGGGGCCGGGTGGTGAAGAACGTGGCGGGGTACGACCTGGTGCGGCTGTGGTGCGGGTCGTTCGGCTGCCTGGGGGTGATTACCGAGGCGGCGCTGCGCACGTGGCCGGTGCGGGAAGCGTTGGAGGCCGAGTGGGAGGTGGGGTCGCTCGCGACGGGGCTGGAGCTGGTGCGGCGGGTGACGGCGGCAGGTGCGCGGCCCGAGGTGGCGGACGTGGTGGAGGAGGGCGGCCGGACGGTGCTGGCGCTGCGCCTGGCGCCGGAGGCCATGCCGGCGGTGCTGGGCGTGCTCGGCGGGCGGGAGGCCCGGCCATGGGCGCCGGGCAGGGCGGAGCAGATGCGGGACGCGGGCTTCCGGGAGGAGGACGTGGTCAGCGTGCGGGCGGCGGCGCCGTGGTCGCTGCTCGAGCCGGCGGCGGACGGGCTGCGGCGCGGCCGGCCGGGGCTGCTGATCGTGCGGCCGCTGGCGGGGATGGTGCGGGCGGTGGCGGGACGGCGCGAGGGCGCGGCCTCGCGGGAGCTGCGCGGCGTGGTCGAAGCGGTGCGGCGGCTGCTGGCGCCGGCGGGGGGTCACGTGGTCGTCGAGCGGATGCCTCCGCGCTACCGGGAGGACGTCGACCCGTGGGGCGACGCGCCGGAGAGCTTCGACCTGTTTGCGCGGGCGAAGCGGGCGTTCGACCCGGAGGGCCGGTGGAACCGGGGGAGGTTCATCGGTGGGCTCTGAGCGCGGCGGGACGGAAGGACGGGTGAGCCGCTGGCCGAAGCCGGAGGATGCGCCGGCGGCGGAGGACCTGGCGCGGTGCGTGCACTGCGGGCTCTGTCTGACGGCCTGCCCGACCTACCTGGTGACCGGGCTGGAGGCGGAGTCGCCCCGGGGGCGGATTCAGCTGGCGAAGCTGGTGGAGGAAGGACGCGCGGAGCTGAACGCGGCCGTGCAGGGGCACTGGTCACGCTGCCTGCAGTGCAGGGCGTGCGAGGCGGTCTGCCCGAGCGGGGTGCCGTACGGACGGATCCAGGAGCACGCGCGGGCGCAGGTGCAGGCGGCGCCGCCATCGGGGCGGGCCTGGCTGCGGCTGCGGCGGTTCGTGCTGCGGCAGGTGGTGGCCCGGCCGCGCGTGCTGGCCGCGGCGACGGCGCCGGTGCGCTGGTTCGCGGGCTGGCGGCTCCGCGGGGCGGCGGAGCGCGCCCTCCCGGGGAGGCTGCGGGAGCTGGCCCGCCAGCTGCCGGCGAACCAGGGCGCACCGTTCCGGGGTGTGCGCGAGGGGGGCAGGGTCGCGGAGGGGGAGCCGGTGCAGCTGTTCACGGGGTGCGTGATGCGGGAGCTCTTCGGGGAGGTTCACCGGGCCACGGTGCGGGTGCTGGAGCGGGCGGGAGCGCGGGTCGAGGCGACGGAGGCGCAGCGGTGCTGCGGAGCGCTCCACGCCCACGAGGGGGACCTGGCGTTTGCCCGGCGGCTGGCGAAGGCGAACATCGCGGCCTTCGAGCGGACAGAGGGCGCGGTCGTAGTGAATTCGGCGGGCTGCGGCGCGGCGCTGAAGGAGTATCCCCAGCTGCTCGCCGGCGAGCCGGAGTGGCGGGAGCGGGCGGCGGCGTTCGCGGCGCGCGTACGGGACCTCTCGGAGTGGCTTGCCGGGCGGGGAAGGCTGCCGGATGGCCGGCTGGCAGCGCGGGTCGCGTACCAGGACGCCTGTCACCTGGCGCATGTGCAGGGCATCCGGAAGGAGCCGCGGGCGCTCCTGCGGGCGCTGGCCGGGTGCGAGCTGGTGGAGACGGAGGGCGCGGACACGTGCTGCGGGGCAGCGGGGCTGTACGGGGTGGTCGAGCCCGGGATGTCGCGGGAGCTGCGGCGGCGGAAGGCGGCGGCCTTCGCGGCAGCGCGGCCGGATGCGGTGGTGACGGCGAATCCCGGGTGCCACCTGCAGTACCTCGGCGCGGTACGGGAGGCGGGCTTGAGGGCGGAGGTGCTCCACCTGACGGAGGCGCTGGACCGGGCGTGGAACGCGGGCGACGGGCGCTGACGGGAAGGGAAGATTATCGGATCGAAACGGACGAGGTTGGAGGGGGTGTTCCCGTGGCGTCACGCAAGCGCCACTCACCTGCCGGGCTGCGGCGGCCGAACTAGCGGGTAGAAGGTGAAACGGGAAGAGCATCGCTCCGGCAGGTCCGAACGAGCGCTCCCCGGGGTGCCCGCCGAGGAGCGGGCGCGACAGGATTTGCACGTGATGGCGCTGCAGGGCACCATCGCGGCCTTCTTCGTCGCCGGGGAGCTGCTGGGATGGTTCGGCGACCACTCGGCCGCAAGCCGGGCAGCGGTCGCATGGATTGCGGCGTACCACATTTTCCGGGTGGTGTACGTGGTGCGGCGGCGTGCGTCGCACCGGCCGGTGCGGGCGATCGAGGCGCTCATTCCGCTGCTGGATGTGAGCTGCATCTCTTCGGGATGGATCTTGCTGGGGAATCCGCTTTCGCCGTTCTGGGCGGCCTACCTGTACGCGCTGGTGGGCTACGCGCGGCGGATGCACGGCTGGGAGTTCGCGCGGACGGCGGTGTTCATCCTGGCGAACCTCGCCGTGGCGCAGGGGGTCACCGCGTGGCGGGCCGGCGGCGCACCGGTGAACCCGGACCAGGCGACGATGCTGGTCATCGCGGCGACGATGGCGTCGCTGGCGCACAAGGTCGGGGCCGGATGGCGGGAAGCGGAGCGGCAGGCGCGGGTGCTGGCGGAGACGGACCCGCTGACCGGCCTGCCGAACCGCCGGCACTTCCTGAGCCAGCTCGAACTGCGCGCGGATGCGGAGCTCGGGTATGCCGTGCTGATGATGGACATCGACGACTTCAAGCGGCTGAACGACGAGCACGGGCACCTGCACGGCGACGCGGTGCTGGCGCGGGTGGCGCGGGTCCTGCGGGCGAACATCCGCGAGGGGGACCTGCTGGCGCGGTACGGCGGCGAGGAGTTCGTGGTGGCGATGCCAGGCGCGGACCTGGCACAGGCGCTCCAGGTCGCGGAGCGGCTGCGGGCGGCAGTGGAGCGGGACACGCCCTCGTCGATTTCGGTGGGGTGCGCGGTGCGGGCGCCGGGCGAAACGCTTGACGACGTGCTGCGGCGGGCGGATGACCTGCTGCTGTTCGCGAAGCGGACGGGGAAGAACGTGGTGCGCTGGGAGCCGACGCGGCGCTCGGCGTGAGGGAGCGTCAGGCGGCGAGGGGGCCGAGGCGGGCTTCGACGGCGTCGCGGGCCCAGGGGTGAACCTCGGCGAAGGCACGGAGGAGGCCGAAGCAGCCGCCGATCATCATGTCGCCGAAGGGGGCCGCGAAGAGCGGGCGCAGGGCGGAGCCTGCGAGGCGGCCGCGCTGGGGGCCGGTGACGGCGACGACCGGCGGCAGGCCGGGCCGGACGAGGCTGCGGTCAATGTGGAGCGCGCCATGGCCTTTCGTGGAGAAGACCTCATCGTTGGTGAGTTCGCCGGACGCGAGGCGGCGGGTGAACGTTTCGACCTGTTCGCCGGTGACTTCGCCGGTGTGGTGTTCGAAGAGGCTGGCGATGGTCCGCCCGCGGAGGTGGAAGCCGAGGAGGTGCATGTTGCCGAGATTGAGGACGAGGCATTCGCCGGAGGCCGCGACACGCTCATCGTGGAGGGCGCCGAGCGCGGCTGCGGGGCCGGTATCCATAAAGGCTGCAGGGGCCTCGCGGGCGGCCGCAGCAACGATGGCCCGGG
Organism: Tepidiforma bonchosmolovskayae; assembly: GCF_008838325.1. Lineage (GTDB taxonomy): Bacteria > Chloroflexota > Dehalococcoidia > Tepidiformales > Tepidiformaceae > Tepidiforma > Tepidiforma bonchosmolovskayae. The sequence goes on from NZ_CP042829.1 coordinate 739,300, forward strand.
CGCGCGTGAGGTAGGGCGGGAGGGCCTCGGGCGCAGTCGCAAAGGCGAGAAGGTCGTTGCGGGCGCGGACGGTGCGGGCGAGGTGGTCGAAGCGGAAGATGCGGTCGGAGGTGCCGGGCGGCGCCTCGCCGTGGTCGAGGCAGGCGACGGCGATACCGTCGAAGTCGCCGGGGACTTCGAAGGCGGCGAGTGCGGTACGGATGGCGTGGAGGTCAAGGTCGCGGAGGATGACGCGGTCGGCGTCGAGGCGGGCGGCTTCGTCGTCGCTGACGATGGCGACGCCGAGCTGCCGGACGCGGTCGAGGTCGTCGTCGAAGGTGCGGGCGGCATCGGGGGTGGCGAAGGCGGGGAGGCCGGCACGGAGGTGGTCTTCGAGGGCCCAGGCGCAGGGGCCGCCGCCGGCGATGGTCCCGGTGATGAGGAGCGGGCGGCCAGCAGCGGTTGCGCGGCGGATGCGGGACGCAGCGATGGCGGTGGGGGAGGGCAGGACCATCTTGGGGGAGTTTTCGATGGGGCCGCTGCTGTCGAAGAGGAGGATGTCCTGGGTGCCGGTGCCAACGTCGATCGCGAGGATGCGCATAGGGACAGTGTAGAGCGGCGCGGGAACCTTTGGGCCGGCTGGCGCGTTGTCGATTGCAGCGATGGAGACGCGTGCTAGACTCGCGGCCGTGCTCGGGGGGATTCCGTTCCGGCGGCAGACCGAGGGAGACGGCGCCATGGCGGCGGCGGAGGGAGCCGCCGGGGAGGCGGCTGCCGCCGGGCCTGGAGAAGCGGCCCCGCGCCGCCGGCTGACGTGGAGACGGGCGGCCGCCGGGCTGGCGGTGCTGCTGCTGGCGGCGGGCGGCCTGGCCTATTCGCAGAAGGAGCGGATCGCGCCGCAGGTTGCGGACACGCTGCGGGCGACGATCGGCGACGAGCGGACGGCGCGGGTGGAGAGCTGGTTCTTCGCCATCGAGGACCGGGTGCAGAAGGCGCGCTACCGGCTGCTCGGCGCGGAGACGAACCCGTTCGCGACGGAGGAGGTGCGGGTTTCGTATGTGGAGCGGACGCCTCCGCGAACGGTCGTGGTGTGGGCCGGGACGCGGGGGGTCGACCGGGGAGCGAACCCGGACGCGTTCCTGCCGGTGCCGATGACGTTCCCCCCGACGAAGCAGCTGCGTTCGAACCCGGAGCCGGGCGAGGGGACCTGGTCGACGGCCGGCCTGCCGCGGACGACGCCTTCGGACCCGCTGATGGCGAAGACGTTCTTCCGGCCGGACCCGTCGCGGCCGTACGCGCTGGTCGGGGTGCTGCTGGTGGATGCGCGGCGGGTGCGGCTGCACCTGGTGGCGGGGACGGTGGACCCGGGCGGGAGCCGGGGGGTAAAGGGGCCGGGGACAATCCCGGCGGAGGACGTGCCACGGCTGGTGGCGGCGTGGAACGGCGGGTTCAAGGGCGACCACGGGAACTTCGGCATGGTGGCGCACGGGAAGGAGTTCCAGCGGCTGCGGAACGGGCTGGCCACGGTGTGCACGAAGAAGGACGGGACGTTCGTGATGGGCGAGTACGGGCGCGACCTGACCTGGGACCCGGAGCGGATGGAGGCGTGCCGGCAGAACGCGGTGCTGCTGGTCGACCGGGGCGAGGTAAGCAGGCGGACGGCCGAGGGGAACGACACCTGGGGGTACGTGCAGGTGAACTCGTCGGAATTCATCACGTGGCGGTCGGGGATTGGGGTGACGAAGGACGGGAACCTGCTGGTGGCGGCGGGGAATTCGCTGAGCGCGGAGACGCTGGCGAAGGCGCTCTGGGCGGCGGGGGCGGAGTACGCGATGCAGCTCGACATCAACAGCCCCTACGTGCTGACGTCGCTCTTCTTCCCGCAGCCGGACGGCTCGGTGAAGCCGGAGCGGTTCATGGAGGCGATGCCGGATGCGCCGGGGCGGTTCCTGCGGACGCAGGAGCGGGACTTCATGTACCTGGTGCTGGACGAAGCGCGGTATCGCTAGGACGGGGCGATATCGGCGGCGCAGGCGCCGGAGGCGAGGAGCCACACGGGGACTTCGGACGGGAAGACGGCGAGCGTGCGGAGCTGGGCAGGGAGTTCCGGGGCCCAGCGGAGCCAGGCCGCGCCATCGAAGGCGTAGGCGGCGACGAGGCAGGGGAGGCGGGCGGCGAGGTCGGCGGGCGGTACCGGCGGCGCGACGAGGAGGTTCCAGCCGGGTTCGAGGGCGACACGGCGGGCGGAGCCGGACGGCGGCGGTTCGGCAGGATAGAGGGCGCGGAGGCCGGCCCGGTCGTCGGGGGCGAGGACGCGGTTGGTGCCGGTGTACTGGAAGTACATGACGGCGGCGACCTCGTCCGGGGTGCAGGGGCCCCAGGGCGCGGGGCAGGAGTGGTCGAGGCCGGCCATGTGGCCGAGTTCGTGGAGGATGACGGTGCGCCAGTCGAGGACGGTATCGAGGCCGAGTTCGGCGAGGGCGTTGGGGTTGCTGTTGAGAAGGATGTCGACCTCGCGGGCCTCCTCCTTGCTGGTAAGGCCGAGGACGCAGCCGCGGTCGCAGGGGAGGTGGGCCCAGGAGATGACGTTTTCGCCGTCGGGGCCGGCGTCGAGGATGGAAGCGGTGCGGTCGGTGATGCCGGCGTAGCGGAAGGCGAAGCGGGAGCCTTCGACGGATGACCAGGCGCGGAGGCCGGCGATGACGGCCTGGGGGCCGACGACGGAGGGGGCACCGGCGGGGTTGTAGGCGACGGGCACGGGCAGTTCGGCGTCGGACCAGGCCCAGCCCCAGGGGCGCCAGGCGGCGGAAACGCCCGGCGCAGCGGGGACGACCGGCAGGGCGCGGAGAGCGGCCGCGACGGCGCGTTCGGCATCGGCGGGGGTGAGGGCCGCGACGAGGAAGTCGAGCCGGGCGCGGGCACCGCCGGGGCGTTCGATGAGGAGCGTCCAGGGGATGGCGGCCGGAGTTTCGGCGCCTGCGGAGCCGGGCTGGCCGCGCCCGCCGGCCGGGAGGAGGGCGGCGAGGGCGAGCGCGGCCAGGAGGATGCGACCGGGTCGGGTCACGGGCGGCTCCGCGGGCGGGCGGCTACGGTTCGACGCTTATGGTGGCCGGCGCGGCGGCGAGGAACCAGTAGACGCGGCCGTTCTGGAGGAGCGGGATGGTGTTCAGGTAGGCTGGTGCGCCGGCGACGTACCGCTTCCACTGGCCGGTGAAGGGGTCGTACTCGTAGACCGCGCGGATGGCGGGGAGGCCGGCAAGGGCGACAGCGGGCGGGGCGTCGTTTCCGGGCCAGGTGAGGAGGTTGGCGCCGGGAAGCACGGGGAGGGACGGCCGCGGCGTGGGCGAGGCCGAGGGGCGCGGGGGCGGAGTCCGGGTCGGCGTGGCCGTGGGCGGGGAGGTCGGTGTGGGGGTGGGCCAGGCCGGCGGCGTGGGGGTCGCGGTCGGCGGCATGGTGGGCGGCGGGGTGGGCGTGGAGCCGCCGGCGGGCGGGGTCCAGGTGGGCGTTGGGGTGCTTGTGGGCGTGCGGGTCGGCGTGGGGGTGTTCGTCGGTGTGCCGGTCAGGGTCGGCGACGGGGACGGGCTGGCCGAGGGCGTGGCGGTCGGGGTCGGCGACGGCGTCCACGTGGGGGTGGGCGTGGGGGTAGAGCCGCCGCCCTGCTGCCCGTAGATGGCATAGAGGCCGTCGCGGTCGTCCTGGGTGAGGGTGCGCTTGATGGCCCCGGAGGGGTAGCTGGCGTACATGACGGCGGAGAAGTCGGACGAATGATTGAGGCCGAGCGCGTGGCCGAATTCGTGCAGGGCGACGCTCTGGAGATCGACCGTGGCAGGGGAGCCGGTGGTCCAGTTCCAGTCGGGGTCGAACTGCATGTCGAATTCGATGGCGGCGCGGTACGGGCTGCCGGTGCTGGAGTACCAGGAGCAGGTGACGGCGAGGACGGAGCCGCCCTGGGGTGCCCAGCCGACGGTGTTCTGGCCATCGAGGCCGCCGCTGGAGCCGCCGCAGGCGCCGGTCCCGGCGGTGGTGGTTCCGCCGCCGGTGAAGGCGAAACTGGCGCCGGCCATCGACCAGGTCTGGGCGGCGGCCTGCATGGCAGACTGGGCCTGGGCGGCGACGCCGGCGTACGCCCCGGCTCCGTTATAGGCCCAGGAAGCGGTGCCCGAGGTCCATTTGAAGCCGCTGGTGACGTAGGCGGCGGAGGCAGAGCCGGGCGGGATTTCGTAGGCGCCGGGGAAGCGGGCGATCATCTCGCGGCGGGCGTTGTCTGCGGCTTCGGCGAAGTTTCCGGAGCCGTCGTCGTACATGAAGAAGGCGATTTTGACGATGTACCACTCGCCGCCGTGGGGGACGAGGAACACGGTCTCGACATCGCGGAAGCGCGGTTCGGTTTCGGCGACGGCGCCCGTCGAGCCGAAGAGCACAGCGGCGGCCATGCCCCAGGCGCAGGCTGCGAGGGCGAGCAGGCCGACGAGGGACCGCCAGGCGGTGCGTGAGCGGGGACGGTGAGGGGCGTGCACGGTGGTGCCTCCGGCGCCGAAGGGTTCGCCATGGGCATCGGCAAGCGCGGCCGCTCCGCGGAGTGGCGGGAGGGTTGGGGAAACCCTGAATTCGGCGTGACGGATGCGTAACGTGGCAGGATATGGGCGCTGGAGGTGTCCGGAATGCGTGTCGGAACGGTTCGCGAACGGAAAGACGGCGAGCTGCGGGTGGGCCTGACGCCGGAAGGGGCGCACGCGCTGGTGCTGCACGGGCACGAGGTGCTGGTGGAGAGCGGCGCGGGGGCAGGCTCGGGACACAGCGACGCGGCGTACATCGCCTCGGGGGCGCGGGTGGTGCCGACGGCGGAGGAGGTGTGGGGCACGTGCGACCTGATCGTGAAAGTGAAGGAGCCGGTTCCGGAGGAGTACCGCTTCCTGCGGCCGGGGCTGACGCTGTTCACGTACCTGCACCTGGCGGCGGACCGGACGCTCACGGAGCGGTTGGCGGCATCGGGCGCGACGGCGATTGCGTACGAGCTGGTGCGGAAGGCGGACGGGAGCCTGCCGCTGCTGGCGCCGATGTCGCAGGTGGCGGGGCGGATGGCCGCAGAGATCGGCGCGCACCTGCTGAAGCACCCGGGACCCGGCCGGGGGAAGCTGCTGGGCGGCGTGGCGGGCGTGCCGCCGGGACGGGTGGTGATTCTCGGGTCGGGGCAGGTGGCGACGGCGGCGGCGCGGGTGATGATGGGGCTCGAAGCGCGGGTGATGGTGATGTCGCGCGACCTCTCGCGGCTGGCGTACCTGCAGGAGAACTTCGGCGGGCGGATCGGGACGCGGGTCTCGTCGCCGCAGGCGGTGGCGGAGGAGCTGGCCGGGGCCGACCTGGCGATCCTTGCGGTGCTGGTTCCGGGACACGCAGCGCCGAAGGTCGTGACCCGGCCGATGGTGCGGTCGATGGGAGAGGGCGCCGTGCTGGTGGACGTGTCGATCGACCAGGGCGGGGCCTCAGAGACGAGCCGGCCGACCTCGCACAGTGCGCCGACGTACGTGGAGGAGGGGGTGGTGCACTACTGCGTGACGAATATGCCGGGGGCGGTGCCGCAGACCAGCACGCAGGCGCTGACGAGCGCGACGCTGCCGTACGTGGAGGCGCTGGCGAACTACGGTGTGGAGGGTGCGCTGGCGCGGGACCGCGCGCTGGCGGAGGCGCTGAGTACGTACCGGGGGGCGCTGATTGCGGGGCCGGTGGCGGAGGATTTCGGGATGGAGGCGGTGCCGAACCCGTTCCTCGGGGAGCGGTAGTCAGCGGGCGCCGGCCGCCTCGGCGGCGCGGCGCTGGTAATCGGCGAGGAAGGCGGCCATGGTGCGCTGGGCGTCTTCGGCGCAGGTGCGGCTGGCCTGGTAGGCGAGCCAGGCGCCGAAGGCCATGACGACGGTGGTAGCGGAGAGCATGGCCCAGCGGAGGGCTTCGCCTTCGGCCATGCCGGCGGAGGACTGGAGGAGCTCGGAGATGGCGCCGACGATGAGCGGCGCAGCGGCAGCGCCGAAGACGGCGAGGGCGAGGCCGAAGGCGGAGAAGGCCTGCGAGCGGACGCGCGGCGGGGAGACGGCGGCGACGATGGAGATGAGGCCGGGCGTGCCGAGGGAGGCGATGAACGCTCCGAACGAGAGGAAGAGGAGGCACAGGGCGGCGTTCGGCATGAGGAAGGCGAGCGTCCAGGTGATGGTGAGGATGATGGTGGCGACGACGCCGATACGGCCGAGGTAGCGGAAGCCGCGGGCGACGTTGCGGTCGGCGAAGGGGCCGCCGTACCAGGTGCCGACGAAGGCGGCGAGGGCGAGCGCGGCGAGGGCGCCGCCTGCGCCGGTGGTGGAGAAGCCGAACTCGCGTTCGAAGAGGGCGGGAATCCAGAAGACGACGCCGAAGAGGGAAAATCCGAACGCGGCGTTCGTGAAGATGAGGAGGCGGAGGGAGCGGATGCGGAAGATGGTGTCGAGGCTCTGGCGGAAGCCGAGCTTATCGGGCGGGTCCTGGAGGAAGGCGGCGAAGAGGGGGTCCTGTTTTGCGGCGACGAGGAGGTCGGCCTCGCCGCGGCGGGGTTCGCGGAGGCGGAGGGCGTAGATGCCGAGGAGGAGGCCGGGGACGGCTGCAGCGGCAAAGCCCCAGCGCCAGCCGAGGGCTGCGACGATGGCGCCGCCGAGGATGGCCCCGAGCACCTGGCCGAGGGGGTTGGCCGAGCGGTGGTAGCCGAGGGCGCGGCCGCGGACGCTGACCGGGTAGTAGTCGGAGAGGAGGCTGGCATGGGTGGGGACGATGGTGCCCTGGCCGAAGCCGAGGAGGGCGCGGGTGAGGAAGAGCTGGACGAAGTTCTGGGAGACGGAGGCGAGGAGCCCGGCGCCGCCCCAGACGATGGCGCCGCCGGAGAGGATGCTGACGCGGCGCCAGCGGTCGGCCCAGTTACCGGCGGGCAGGGAGATGACACCGGTGATGAAGACGACGGCAAGGGGGAGGAGGCCGACGGCCCAGTCGGCGAGGTCGAAGTCGCGGCGGATATCCTCCATGGCGACGGCGAGGACGGCCCGGTCGAGCTCGTCGACGGCGTTAAGGACGAAGAGCACGACGAGGGGGGCGAGGCCGAAGTCGCGCAGGCGGGGACGGGCGCCCAGGGGCGGGTCTGCGGGGGGCGTGGAGGAGGGTGCGTTCGCGGCCACGGAGCGCCTCGGCGGGGTAGGTGGGGCGGAACGGGGCGAACCCGATTCGTGAATTTTGCGACATTCGTGATCTTGGAGCGAACCTCGACGTTCAGATAAGGTAGGAATGGAAGGATGGCAGCGGAGGCGGGTGCCCGAGACGCCTCCGCGAGGCCCGACTGGGCGGGCCGCGCTCCCGTATCCGCGCCCCGGCACCGGGCGACGGCTGGCAGGACGTTCGACGGCCGGCGAGGTTTCGCCGGCCGCTCAGTTCGCACCGGGGAGGGCCAGTGGGGCTCGCACTCGCGCTTGCCGGGGTGTTCGGGACCGTGCCCGTTGCCGCCGCGCTGCCGGGGCGCTGGTGGCGCGGGGCGGCGCTTGCGCTTGTGCCGGCGGGGGTGTTCGTCTACCTGCTGACGCTGCTGGAGCGGGCGAGGGATGGGGACCCGCTGACGTGGAGCATCGAGTGGGTGCCGGCGCTGGGGATTGCGCTGGCGTTCCGGGCCGACGGGCTGGCGCTGCTGTTCGGGCTGCTGATCGCGGGGATTGGGGCGCTCGTGCTGGTGTACGCCGAGGCGTACATGGCGGGCAAGGCGGGGGCGGGCCGGCTGGAGGCGACGCTGCTCGCCTTCATGGGCGCGATGCTCGGGGTGGTATTCGCCGACGACGTGGTCACGCTGTTCGTGGCGTGGGAGCTGACGAGCATCACGTCGTTCCTGCTGATTTCGTTCGAGCAGGAGAAGCTGAAGGCGCGGAAGGCGGCGGTGCAGGCGCTGCTCGTGACGGGCGCGGGCGGGCTGGCGCTGCTGGCGGGGCTCGTGGTGCTGGGGCAGGCAGCGGGGACGTACCGGATTTCGGAGATGCAGGCGGAGGCGGTGGCGGCGAGTTCGCTGGCCAACGGGGCGATGGTGCTGGTGCTGCTCGGGGCGTTCACGAAGTCGGCGCAGGTGCCGTTCCACTTCTGGCTTCCGGGCGCGATGGCGGCGCCGACACCGGTGAGCGCGTACCTCCACTCGGCGACGATGGTGAAGGCCGGGGTATACCTGCTGGCGCGGCTGAACCCGGTGCTGGGGGACCTCGACGGCTGGCGGCCGGCGGTGACGGCTGCGGGGGCGGCGACGCTGGCTGTGGGGGCGTTCGTCGCGCTGCACGAGGAGGACCTGAAGCGGATCCTTGCCTACACGACGGTCGGTGCGCTCGGCCTGCTGACGATGCTGATCGGGCTGGGGTCTGAGCTGGCGCTCAAGGCGGCGATGGTGTTCGTGGTTGGGCACGCGCTGTACAAGGGCGCGCTGTTCATGACGGCGGGGACGATCGACCACGGGACGGGGACGCGGATGGTCGGGGAGCTGGGCGGGCTGCGGCGGGCGATGCCGTGGACGTTCGGGGCGGTCGCAGCGGGCGCGGTGGGCCTGGCCGGGTTCGGGCCGGTGCTGTCGTTCATCGGGAAGGAGGCGGCGCTGGAGGCCGGGCTGGAGGAGGCGGGGGCAGCGGGCGCGTGGGCGGTCGCTGCGCTGGTGGTTTCGGGGTCGCTGTTCACGGCGGCCGGGGTCGTGCTGCTGCGGCCGTTTTTCGGGGCGGAACGCGCGCCGCATGCGCCGCACGAGGGGAGCGCGGGACTGCTGGCGGGGCCGCTGGTGCTCGGCGCGCTGTCGATTGGGCTGGCGCTGGCGCCGGGCGTCATCGAGGGGCGGCTCATCGCGCCGGCGGCAGCGGCGGCGGCCGGGGAGCCGGTGAAGGTTTCGCTAAAGCTGTGGCACGGGTTCAACGCGGCGCTCGGGCTGAGCGCTGCCTCGGTGGCGGCGGGCATCGGGGCCGGGCTGGGAGCGCCGCGGCTGACGCGGCCGACCGCGCGGCTAATGGGCGCGCGGTGGTTCCCTTCGGGGCCGAAGGTGTATGACTGGCTGTACTACGGGATGCAGCGGGCCGCCCGGTTCCATACGGTCTGGATGCAGCGGGGGTATCTCCGCGGGTACATCGGCGCGGTGCTGCTGACGTCGGTGGTGCTGGTGGCGGCGGCGCTGGTGCGGTGGGGCGGGTCGCTGGAGCGGGAGTGGACCGAGCCGGCGTTCTACGAGGCGGTGGCGGCGGCGACGGTCATCGCCGGGGCGACGGCGGCGATTGTGCACATGTCGCGGCTGGCGGCGGTGACGGCGCTGGGTGCGGTCGGCTTCGGGGTGGCGATCATCTACGCGCTCTTCGGCGGACCCGACCTTGCCCTCACGCAGATCGTGATGGAGACGCTCTCGGTGATGCTGTTCGTGCTGGTGTTCTACCGGCTGCCGAAGCTGGTGGAGCGCGGGCCGCTGCCGCGGCGGCTCCGGGACGGGGCGATCGCCCTGACGGTGGGCGTCACGATGAGCGTGCTGGTGCTGGCCTCGCTGGGGCACCGGGATGGCGAGCCGATTTCGCGGTACTTCGGCGAGACGGCGTACGTGGAGGCGTTCGGGCGGAACGTGGTGAACGTCATCCTCGTGGACTTCCGGGCGCTAGATACGCTCGGGGAGATTGTGGTGCTCGGGACGGCGGCGCTGGGCGTGTATGCGCTGCTGCGGGTGCGGAGGGGGCAGCGGTGAACTCGAGCATCCTGCGGACGATGGCGCGGCTGCTTGCCTCGCTGCTGCTGATGGCGAGCCTCTACCTGCTCTGGCGCGGGCACAATGCGCCGGGCGGGGGGTTCGCCGGGGGCATTATGGCGGCGGCGGCGTTCGTCCTCGTTGCTGTGGCATTCGAGCCGATGGCCGGCTGGCGGGCGACCCGGGTGTCGCCGCTGGTGCTCATCCCGCTGGGGCTGGCGATTGCGCTGGCAAGCGCGTTTGCGGGGGCGGCCGCCGGGGACGGGTTCATGGCGGGGCAGTGGATCAGCGTGGACGTGGGCGGCGAGGAGGTGAAGCTGGGGACGCCGCTGCTGTTCGATGTCGGGGTGTACCTCGTGGTGATCGGGGTAGCGCTCGCCGTGATCATCCCGCTGATGGGCGAGGAGGAGTAGCGGTGGAGCTGCTGCTGGCGGTGACGGTGGGCTGGCTGTACGCGTGCGGGCTGTACCTGCTGCTGCGGCGGACGCTGGCGCAGGTCGTCATCGGGCTGGCGCTGCTGACGAACGGGACGAACCTGCTCATCTTCACGGCGGCGGGGCTGGTGCGCGGCGAGCCGCCGCTCATCGGCGGAGGAGAGACGGCGCTGCGGGCGGGGACGGCCGACCCCCTGCCGCAGGCGATGATCCTGACCGCGATCGTCATCGGGTTTGCGATCCAGGCGTTTGCGATGGTGCTGGCGTACCGGGTGTACCGCTCGGTGGGGAGCGACGACATCGACGCGCTGACGACGACGGAGCCGCCTCCCCCGCCGGTGAAGGTCCAGGCCGAGGAGGCGGACGGATGAGCCTGCTCCTGGCGCTCCCGGTGGTGCTCCCGCTGGCAGCGGCGGTCGCCGGGATGCTGACGCTCGGGCGGCCGCGGTGGCAGGCGCCGATCGGGCTGGCGGGGAGCGGGGCGCTGCTTGCGGCGGCGGCGGCGCTGCTGGCGTGGACCTGGCGGGAAGGCATCCACGTGCTGGAGGTCGGCGGCTGGCCCGCGCCGTTCGGCATCGTGCTGGTGGCCGACATGCTCTCAGCGGTGATGGTGACCGTCACCGGGGCGGTGGGCCTCGCGGCGACGGTCTACTCGTTCCGGGTGGTGGACGACGGCCGGCTGCGGGCGGGGTACTACGCGTTCATCCAGGTGCTGCTGATGGGGGTGAGCGGGGCGTTCCTGGCCGGGGACATCTTCAACCTGTACGTCTGGTTCGAAGTGATGCTGATGGCGTCGTTCGTCCTGCTGGTGATCGGCGGGGAGCGGCCGCAGTTCGAGGCCGGGATGAAATACGTGGCGCTGAACCTCGTGGGTTCGGTGATGTTCCTCTCGGGCATCGGCCTGCTGTACGGGGCGACAGGGACGCTGAACATGGCCGACCTGGCGGTGCGGGTGGCGGCCGACAGCGCGGAGGCGCGGTATGCGACGGTGGTGGCGATGCTGTTCCTGGTGGCGTTCGGGCTGAAGGCGGCCGTCTTCCCGCTGTACTCCTGGCTGCCGGCCTCGTACCACGTGGCGCCTGCACCGGTGGCGGCGCTCTTCGCGGGCCTGCTGACGAAGGTGGGGGTCTACGCGCTGCTGCGGGTGTTCACGCTGATTTTCACGCAGGACGCGGGGTACACGCGGGAGCTGCTGTTCTGGATCTCGGCGGCGACGATGGTGAGCGGGGTGCTGGGGGCGGCGGCCCAACAGGATATGAAGCGGATTCTCTCGTTCCACATCATCAGCCAGATCGGCTACATGACGATGGGGCTGGCGCTCGCGACGCCGCTGGCACTGGGCGGGGCGCTCTTCTACATGGTGCACAACATCATTGCGAAGACGAACCTGTTTTTCATCGCAGGGGTGGTGCGGCGGCTGCGGGGGAGCTACGAGCTGAGAGAGCTGGGCGGGCTGGCGCGGGCACACCCGTGGCTGGCGGCAACGTTCTTCGTCTCGGCGATGAGCCTTGCGGGCGTGCCGCCGCTCTCGGGGTTTTTCGCGAAGTTCATCATGGTGCGGGCGGCGATCGAGACGCGGGAGTACGCTGCGGCGGGGGTGATGCTGGGCGTGGGGCTGCTGACGCTCTTCTCGATGGTGAAGATCTGGACGGAGGCGTTCCTGAAGCCAGCGCCGGCCGGGGCGGTGAGCGAGGGCGTGGTGGGGGCGCCGTCGTGGGTGCCGGTGCTGGCATTCGCGGCGCTGGCAATTGCGATGGGGGTGGGCGCGGAGTGGTGGTGGCGGCCGATGGCGATGGCCGGCGAGCAGCTGTTCGACCGGCAGGGATATATCGATGCCGTGCTTGGGGGTGCCCGATGAAAGGGCTGCTCTGGGTGCTGCTGCTGGGAGGCGCGTGGGCGGCGCTGAGCGGCGTCGTTTCGGGGACGCAGCTGGCGGTCGGGATGGCGATCGGGCTCGGGGTGCTCGTCTTCCTCGGCGGCGCGGGTACGGACTACCTGCGGAAAGCGCGGCAGGTGGCCGCCTTCGCCGTGTTTTTCGTCGTGGAGCTGGTGAAGGCGAATTTGCGGGTGACCCGGGATGTGCTTTCGCCGCGGCCGCCGATTGCGCCGGGAGTCGTGGGCATTCCGCTCGACCTGGAAGGGGACGGGCCGATTGCGTTCTTCGCGGTCGTGATGACGCTGACGCCGGGGACGCTGGCGCTCGACGTTTCGGAGGACCGGAAGACGCTGTACGTGCACGGGATGTGGGTGCGCGACCCGGAGGCGTTCCGACGGGAGCAGAAGGAGGGGTTCGAGCGGCGGGTGAAGGAGCTGGTGGAATGACCGGGGTGCTGGACGGCAACGCCGCGGAGGTGATCGCGGTGGCGCTGCTCTGCGCGGGCGCGCTGCTGGCCGGATTCCGGCTGGTGCGCGGGCCGAGCCTGCCGGACCGGGTGGTGGCGCTGGACCTGCTGACCATCCAGGGGCTGGGACTGCTGACGGTGTATGCGATTGCCACGGGCAGGACCGCGTACCTCGACGTGGGGATTGTGCTGACGCTGGTGACGTTCCTGGCGACGACGGCGTTCGCGTACTACATCGAGAAGGGGAGCCACCCCGGGGAGCGGCGCGATGGCTGACGCAGCCGTGGCGGTGCTGCTGGTGGCCGGTTCGGGGCTGATGTTCGTGGCGGCGCTGGGGATTCTGCGGATGCCGGACCTGTTCACGCGGATGCAGGCGACGACGAAGGCGGCGACGCTGGGCGTGGGGCTGCTGCTGGCTGCGGCGGCGGTGGAGTTCGGGGAGCTGGCGGTGACGACACGGGTGATTGCGGCGGCGGTGTTCATCGCGATGACGGCGCCGGTGGCGGCGCATCTGCTGGGGCGGGCCGCGTACTTCCTGGGGGTGCCGCTGTGGGAGGGGTCGGTCCGGGATGAGCTGCGGGGGCGGTACAACGAGCGGGCGCATGCGCTGGCATCGATGGAGGAGCTGCTGGGGGAGGAGCGGCTGGCGCCGGGGCGGGCGACGCGGCGGGGGGCGGATGTCCGGGCTGCGGACGAAGAGCCCGGAAAGGGCGCCTGAGCCGCAAATACTGGGCCAGTGCCGTCCGGGGCAGGGAGATCACGGATACGCGCGGGCTGGACGACTTCTGAATATCTGCGTAGCGCCCGCTCAGCAAGGTGCGAATCCGGGTATTCGAAGGACGAGCCATGTCGTGGTTCATGAACTTGAAGGTGCAGACGAAGCTGCTCCTGGCGTTCGGCGTGGTGCTGGCGCTGAACGCGGCGGTGGCGGTCATCGGCATTGTGCAGGTGCAGGCGGCGGGCCAGCGGACCGATGCGCTGTACCGGGAGAACACGCTGGGCGTGAAGTACGCGCTGCTCACCAATGCGAACATGATTAGGAGCGCGTGGGAGGAGAAGCGCGCATTCCTCGAGAGCGACCCGTCAAAGCGGTCGCACTTCATCAACCTTTCGCGCGAAGAGATGGCGAAGGCAAAACAGGCCGCACAGGACTACCACCAGACGTTCGCCAGCGCAGAGGATGCAGCGCAGTGGAAGGCGGTCGAGGAGAAAGTCGATGGGGTGATTGCCCAGCGAACGCAGGTGCTTGACCTGCTGGCAGCGGGCAAGGAGGCGGAGGCGAAGCAGGCCGCGGCCGCCATGACGGACGCCATCAATGAGATGAACCGGGCGCTCGAGGACGCGGCCGACTTCAACGACAGGAGTGCGACGGATTCGCTGGAGGCGGCCAACTCCGCGACGGCAACAGCGCGGACGCTCCTGATTGGGCTGACGGTGGGGGCGGCTGCCGCCGGGCTGGGACTGGCGTCCTGGCTGGCGCGGTCGATGGCGCGGACGGCGCGCGAGGTGCGGGACGCTGCGCGGACGATCGCCCGGGGGAATGTCCAGGTGGAGGTGGCGGTCCGCTCGAAGGACGAGCTGGGCGAAGCCGCGCAGGCCTTCGCGGAGATGACCGGCTACCTCAAGGAGATGGTGAGCGTTGCCGACCGGGTAGCCAGCGGCGACCTGACCTCGCAGGTGCGGCCGCGCGGCCACGACGACGCGCTGGGGAACGCCCTTCAGCGGATGGTGGCGGACCTCCTCGGTCTGGTGACGCGCGTCCAACAGAGTGCCGACGCGATTCTCAGTGCGGCGGGGCAGCTCGGCGAGGCGAGCGACCAGATGGCCGCGGCGACGGGGCAGATCGCGACCGCCATCAACGAGGTGACGCGTTCGACCGTGGCGCTCTCGTCGCTCTCGCAGGAGAGCGCACGGGAGGTGGAGCGGGTGGCGAGCGGGTCGCAGCAGGTGGCTGCGGGCGCACAGGAATCGGCGGCGGCCGCGGGCCAGTCGCGGGACGAAGCGGCCCAGATGGGCGAGCGGATCCAGGTGGTCGCGCGGGCCTCGGGCGAGGTCGCCGAGGCGGCGGAGGAGTCGCGCCGTGCGGCGCAGCAGGGCCAGGCTGCGGTGCGGCAGGCGGTCGCGGCGATGGAGTCGATTGCCGCGGCGGTGGAGCGCGCTTCGAAGACGGTGGACATGCTGGGCGAGTACGGCCAGCAGATTGGCGACATCGTGAAGACGATCGACGAGATCGCGGCCCAGACGAACCTCCTGGCGCTGAACGCGGCGATCGAGGCTGCGCGCGCCGGCGAGCAGGGCCGCGGGTTCGCGGTGGTGGCCGAGAACGTCCGGTCGCTGGCAGAGCGCTCGAGCGCTTCGACCAAGGAGATTGCGGACCTGATCGCGAAGGTGCAGCAGGGGACGCAGGAGGCCGTCCAGGCGATGGCCGCCGGGGTGCGGGATGTGCAGCAGGGCCAGCGGATTACCGCGGAAGCCGGGCAGGCGCTCCAGGCGATCATCGGGACGGTCGAGCAGTCGGCGGAGCGGATGCAGCAGATTGCGCGGGACGTGCAGGGCCTGGCCGCGGGCGCTGAGCGGATCGTGAGCTCGGCGGAGCAGATTGCGGAGCTGGCGCGCGATTCGGCGCAGGGCGCAGGCGAGATGGCCGCGGGCACATCGAAGGTGACCGAAGCGATCCTCCAGATTTCGGCGACGGGCGAGGAAACGAGCGCCTCGGCGGAGGAGGTTTCGGCCTCGACGGAGGAGCTTTCGGCGCAGGCGCAGGAGCTTGCCGCGACCGCGGCCCAGATGCGGGAGATGGCGAGCGCGCTGGCGGCCGCGGCAGGGAAGTTCCGCCTGGCCTGAGGCGCGAGACCGCCGGACCCGGGTGGGCCCCCTGGCCCGGGCCCGGCAGGATGCCGGCCGGGGCGCTGCCTGCGGGCAGCGCCCCGGCGTTCGTTTGCGGGCTTCAGCGGTGGCGGGCGAACGGGTAGGCTCGCGCTGAAGGAATCGTTCGCAACGAGGGGGACGCGGTGAAGACGTCGTTCTACGAAGCCGACCCGTTCAGCGGGAGCAAGGGCGAGCACTACTGCACGATCGACTCGGACTACCGGTGGGAGAAGGGCGACGAGGTGTGGGTCGAGACGGGCACGCGGAAGGTGAAGCTGCGGATCACGTGGGTGCACGTCACGGTGCACGCGGACGGGACGGTGACGCGGGAGCTGCTCGGGCTGAAGCTGTGAGGCGGCGTCAGGCTTCGCCGGGCGGGGGCACGTCGGCGCGGTTGAGTTCGCGGACGCCGGCACGGTGGAGCGCGGTAAGCATGGCGTAGCGCTCCGGGCCGGTGCGGACCCATTCCTCGGCGGGGGTGCCGGCGAGCGGGCGCTTCACCTCGGCGGGGACGCCGACGGCGAGCATGCCGGCGGGGATGACGGTCCCGGGGGCGACGACGGCGCCGGCGGCAACGAGGGCGCCTTCGCCCACGGTCGCGCCATCGAGCACGATGGCGCCGTTGGCGATGAGGGCGCGGGCGCCGATGGTGGCGCCGTGGACGACGCAGCCGTGGGCGATGGAGACCTCCTCGCCGATGAGGGCGGGATTGCCGGCCCGGCTGTGGACGACGGCGCCGTCCTGCACGTTGGCGCCGCGCTCGATGACGACGCACGAGGTATCGCCGCGGACGACGGCGCCGTACCAGATGGAGGCGCCGGCGTGGATGGTGACGTCGCCGACGACGGTGGCGGTCGGGGCGATGAAGGCGGTGGGGTGGATGCGCGGGACTTTGTCGCCGACAGCGTAGATGGGCACGGGTGGATTCTCGGGCAGGGCGCGGGGAGTGTCGATGTCGCGCAGCCGGGCGGGTCGCCTACAATGCCGTGGCGGGCGCGGACTGGCGCCGGAAGGAGGGATGCATGGAGATCGACGGGAAGGTCGCGGTCGTGACAGGCGGCGGTTCGGGGATCGGGCGGGCGACCGTGCTGGAGCTGGCGCGGAGGGGCGCGAAGGTGGTCGTGGCCGACATCGACGAAGCGGGTGCGCGGGAGACCGCGGAGCTTGCGGCGAAGGCGGGGGGCCTCGCGATTGCCCGGCGGTGCGACGTCACGCGGACCGAGGACCTCGCGGGGGCGATGGCGTGCGCGTTCGAGCACTGGGGCGCGCTGGACATCGTGTTCAACAACGCGGGCATCGGCGGCGAAGACCTGTTTGCGGACGACCCAGGGCCGTGGCAGCGGATCATCGAAATCAACCTGATTGCGGTCATCGACGGCACGCGGATCGCGGTGCGGGAGATGCGGCGAAGCGGCAGGGGCGGTGTGATCATCAACACGGCGTCGATGGGCGGGCTGCTGCCAATGCCGGATTCGCCGGTGTATGCGGCATCGAAGGCGGGCGTGGTGAACTTCACGCGGTCGCTGGCGTACCTTGCGGAGCAGGACCGGATCCGGGTGAACGCGGTCTGCCCGACATTTACGGATACGCCGCTGGTGCGGCGCGCGGGCGACGCGCGGGTGGAGGAGGTCGCGAAGCTGGTGGGGGGCATCCTCCAGCCGGAGGACGTTGCGGCCGGGGTGATCGAGCTGATCGAGGACGACTCGCGGGCGGGGGCGATCATGCGGGTGACGGTGCGCGGGGGGCGGGACTACGCGCGCGAGGTCCGGCCGTACTGATGGCGGGCGGCGGATTCGAGACGATCGCGTTCGAGCGGGACGAAGAGCTGCCGGGGCTGGCGACAATCACGCTGCGCCGGCCCGAGAAGCTGAACGCGATCAGCGGGCGGATGCACCGGGAGCTGCAGGAGGTCTGCCGGGAGCTGGCCGACGACGCGGAGACGCGGGTAGTGATTGTCACCGGCGCGGGACGGGCGTTTTCAGCGGGGGCAGACCTCGGCGGGAGCACGTCGGACCCGAACCGGCCGCCGCTGGCAGCGCTGCAGGCGGAGCGGTCGCCGCTGCAGGAGCGGCTGCGGGCGATGCAGGGAAACCGGACGGCAGCAGCGCTGGAGGGGCTTCCGCAGGTGACGATCGGTGCGGTGAACGGGCTGGCGATCGGCGGGGCCGTGGTGCTCCTGGCGTGCCTCGACCTGCGGATTGCGGCGGCTTCGGCGTGGTTTTCGATCCCGGAGGTGGACCTCGACATCCCGCTGACGTGGAACGCGCTGCCGCGGCTGATGCGGGAGCTGGGGCCGGCGCGGACGCGGGAACTGGTGATGACATGCAACCGCTTCACGGCGGAGCAGGCGGCGGCGTGGGGGTTCGTGAACCGGGTGGTGCCGGAGGGTGAGGCAGTCACGGCGGCGCGGGAGCTGGCGCGGCAGCTGCTGGCGAAGGACCCGGTCGCGCTGGCGGTGACGAAGAGCACCTGTGCGGCGCTGGCGGAGGCGATGGTGCCGACGCACGTGACGCACAGCGACCCGGACTACCTGGTGCTTGCGCGGCTGCTCGCGCAGGAACGAGGCGGGCGGTAGGTTCGACAGCGAGCGGCCCTGCAGGGAGAATGCGGAGGGTGCAGCACGACCCCTACGGCGCTGACGCGGCCTTCTACGACGCGATCCACGACGGGTTCCGCGACGACATCGACCTCTGGCTGGCGTATGCAGGGCGGACGGACCGGCCGGTGCTGGAGGTGGGTTGCGGGACGGGGCGGATCGCGGTGGAGCTGGCGGCGCACGGGCACGAGGTGACCGGCATCGACCCCTCGCCGGCGATGCTGGCGCGGGCACGGCGGAAGGCCGAGGAGCGGGGCCTGGACGTGCGGTTCATCGAGGGCCGCGTGCTGGACCTTGCACTCGACCGGGGGCGGTACGGGCTGATCGTGCTGCCGCTCGATGTGTTCCTCTACTGCAGGGACGGGGACGAGCAGCGGTGGACGCTGAGCGCGCTCGCCGAGGCGCTGAGCTTCGACGGCGTGCTGGCGATCGACCTGCCGGGGCCCGGCGCGTGGCTGGACCCTTCGACGAACGGACAGCCGGTGCTGGCGTTTGCGGGCGAGACGGACGAGGGCATCCGGTTCGAGTGCTGGCACGTGCACGAGGACGACCTCGCCGAGCAGGTGCGGACGCTGCGGGTTGCGTATGAGACGGTGGACGACGACGGGACGGTGCGGCGCCGGACGGCGGTGCACCGGCTTCGGTACGTAGGACGGTGGGAGATGGAGTACCTGCTGGAGGCGGCAGGGCTGGACCTTGCCGACCTGTTCGGCGATTACGACCTCTCGCCGCTGACGGGCGGGAGCGAACGGATGCTGGTGATTGCGCGGAGGAGGCCGGCATGACGAGGCCGCGGATTGTGCTGGATGCGATGGGGGGCGACAACGCGCCGGGGGAGCCGGTCGCGGGCGCGCTGATGGCGGCGGGCGTGCTGGGGGTGGAGGTCATCCTCGTGGGGCGGAAGGACGCGATCGAGCCGGAGCTCCGGGGGACAGGGAACATCCGGGATGTGCGGCTGGTCGAGGCGCCGGACGTCATCGAGATGGACGAACACGCGACGGACGCGGTACGGGCGAAGCCGCTGAGCTCGATCAACGTCGGGCTGCAGATGGTGAAGCGGGGCGAGGCGGATGCGTTCGTGACGGCCGGGAACACGGGGGCGACGATGGCGGCGGCGCTGCTGACGCTCGGCCGGGTGAAGGGGATCGGGCGGCCGGCGCTGGCGACGATCTTCCCGGCGGCGGACGGGAAGCTGACGATGCTGCTCGACGTGGGGGCGAATGCGGACTGCCGGCCGATCCACCTGGTGCAGTTCGCGCACATGGGCTCCGCGTACATGGAGCGGATGTTCGGGCTGCAGCGGCCGCGGGTGGCGCTGCTCTCGATTGGAGAGGAGGAGACGAAGGGGAACCAGCTGACGCTGGAGGTGCATCAGCTGCTGCGCGGGAGCCGGCTGAACTTCATCGGGAATGTGGAGGGGAAGGACCTGCCGCGGGGGCTGGCTGACGTGGTGGTCATGGACGGCTTCACCGGGAACGTCGTGCTGAAGACGGCGGAAGGGATTGCGGAGCTGCTCTTTACCGAGCTGCGGAAGGCGGTAGAGCTTACGCCGTGGAATAAGGCAGCGGGGCTGATCCTGATGTCGGAGCTGCGGAAGGTGAAGCGGCGGCTGGATTATGCGGAGTACGGCGGGGCGCAGCTCATCGGAGTGGACGGGGTCGTGGTGATCGGGCACGGGCGTTCGAACGCGCGGGCGATTTACAACGCGCTGAAGGCGGCGCGGGACGCGGTGCAGAACGGGGTGCTGGAGACGATGCGGGCCGTTGGGAAGGAAGTGCCGGCGCGGGGGCAATCGGCGGGCGAGGCGGCGGCGGGGGACAACAGCGGGGAGGACTGAACGCCGCCGCCTCACCCTGCCGGCTCAGCCCGCCGGCTCTGCGGCAGCCCGGGACGGAGGGCGGGCTGCCGGCTGGCGGCGCGGGCGGACGTAGGTAAGCCGCACGGCGAGGGCGCCGAGCAGCAGGGAGGAGGTGAGGATGTACAGCAGGGTGACCGGGAGGGTGCCGGTATCGGTGCCGATGCGGACGCCGTGCCAGAGCGCGGCGATGTACGCAACGAACGAGGCGCGGTGGACCCAGCGCCAGGTGGCCGGGCCGATGGCGCCGCGGAACCAGAAACTGAAGCTGACGATGGCGAAGAGGTAGAGCGCCAGCGTGCCCATGGCGGCATCGGCGGGCTGGTAGTAGGACGCGAACGGCACGAAGAGGTCGGCCAGGCCGAAGTGGGTCCAGCCATCGGGGATGAGAACGAGCGCGTGCCCGAGGCCGAGTGCGAGGCCGGCAAGGGCGAGCGACTGGTGGAGAGCGAGGAGGCGGGCGCGGTTGACGATGCCGTCGAACCAGGCGGAGGACATGACCAGGCCGCCGGCGAGGGACAGCCAGAGGAAGCCGTAGGCCACGAGGCCGGCGGCGCGGGAGGCATACCAGGCGCCGTGGCCTTCGGCGGGCGGGATGAAGCGGGCGAACGGCGCGGAGAGCAGCAGCCCGGCGGCGAGCCCGGCGAGGGCGGAAGCGAGGATGATCCAGCGGAGCTGCATGGTTTACGACCCCCGGGAGGCGCGCTGGCGTTGCGCGGGTTTGACAGCCCGGTTCGGCTGGAAGTACGAGGCATCGGGTGCGGAGGCACCAGCCAGCGGGCGGCTGTCGGCGAGGAGGGCCGAGCCCGGCCGGGGTGTGATGATGGCGGCATCGCCATCGCCGGCGGCCGCAATAGCGACCCAGGCGGCTGCTACGAGGGAAGCCGCGGCGGCAGCAACCGCGAGCCGGGTAGCTTCGTAGCGCGGCCTCGAAGGGCGCTTAGTCATCGTCGTGCTCGTGCTCTTCGTGCTCGTGCTCTTCGTGCTCTTTGTCCTTCTTACGCTGCTTCGCGTATCCGCTGCGGTCGTCGTCGCCGCGGTAGACGGCGGGTTCAGCGGAAAGCGCGGAGGCGTCGGTGCTGCTGACGACGGCTTCGTGGTCGTCGCTGGAGCCGCCCACATCGATGATGCCCTGTGAGGCGGCAACGGTTCCGAGCACAGCAACCGAGAGGCCGGTAGTCACTGCGGCGGTCACGATGGAAGCGATGCGATTCACTGCGGATTCTCCTGGCAGCAGGGTGGTTTCATCCGGTACATCGGGGGAGGTTCGCCAGGGGTGTCACGACGTTTACGAATTTTCCAAAAACCTTTTCCCTAGGATCCTTTGGACTTCTTCGGAGCGGGGGTAGCGGCCGGCCTGGGCGGTGCGGCCGGCGCGGGCTGCACGGCAGCGGGCGGGGGCGGGGAAGCAGGCGCAGGAGCTGCTGGTGCCGCGGGCAGGACCGGGGCAGGCGGTGCCGCGGGAACCTCGGGAAGAGGGGCCGGGGCTTCGGCCTGCGCAGCAGGGACAGGCGTTTCGGGGCTGCCGGCCGGGGAGGGAGCCGCCGGCAGGCCGGGGACCGTGGGGGCGGGGGTACCGGCGGCTGGCGGTGCGGCAGCCGTACTGCCGGGACCGGCCTGCACCGGGACCTGGACGACGTAGTAGACCGGCTGGCGCTGGATGATGACGACCTGCTGAGGCGGCTGCGCGGCGGGAGCCGGGGCGGGCTGCGCCGGGCCGGCAGTCTCGGGGGCGGCGGACGCCGTCGCGGGGTCTCCTGCTTCGGCGGCGACGGCATCCGCCTGGACGGAAGAGACCTGGCGGTGTTCAGCAACGGCGATGGCGTTCCAGGTGCCGACCAGGGTGGCGGCAGCGGTGACCCCCACGGACAGACGGGTGAAGAGGTAACGGACCACTCCGGCTGACCTGCTCATCAGTGGCGCTCCTTGCTGTCGTCGTGCTTCTTGTCATCGGACTTCTTGTCCTTTGACTCCTTGCCGTCGCTGTGCTGGTCGCGGTCGTCGTCGTGGTCGCGGTCGTCGTCGTGGTCGCGGTCGTCCTCGTGGTCGCGGTCGTCCTCGTGGTCATCGTCGTGGTCGTCCCTGTACCCGGCCGTTCCGGCGGTGTCGGCGGCCGCCGGTGCGGGAGGCGGCGGAGCGGGGGCTGCGGCCGCGGGCGGGGCAGCCGGCGGCTGCGGCGTGGGCGGGGGAGCCGGGGCGGATGGCTTCGCGGCCGCTGAGGGCGTCGGCGACGGAGGCGCCGGCGGCTGGGCCGGTGCGGTAGCGGCCGGGGGCGGGGACGCCGGCGCGGGTGTGGTACCAGCCGCCGGGACCTGGGCCTGCTGGTAGATGACCATCGGGCGGGCGTCCTGGTAGATGACGACGGGGGTCGGTTCGGCCGCGGCCGCCGGGTCGGCAAGGGACGGGACCGGTGCGGCCGGCTGGACGTCGGAGACGTAGGCCGCGGGCTCTGCGGCCTGCTCATGGCTGCCGAAGGAGAGGAGCCCCTGGGAGCTGGCGGTGACGCCGACCGCGGCCGCGGAGAGGCCAGTGGTCACGGCGGCGGTCAGGAGGGATGCGAGTCGGTTCATGCGTGCACCTCCACGTGCGGTTTCCGCCGGGTACATCGGGAGGCGCGGCCGAAAGGTGTCAGACGGGCGAGGACGAAGGCGGAACCGGGGAGGGCGCCGGCGGCCGCTGGCCGGCCCGGCGCCCCCGCGGCGGTCTCTCAGCCAGTCGTCGCCGGAGTCGCCATCGCGGTCGCCGGAGTCATCGCGGTCGCCGGCGTCGTCGCGGTTGTCGGTGTCATCGCGGTTGTCGGTGTCATCGCGGTCGCGGGCGTAGTCGCGGTCGCGGGCGTAGTCGCGGTCGGAAGGGGCGGCGCCGGCAGGAGCGGGGCCATGGTCAGCGGCGGAGAGCACGGGAGCCGGGGCATCGGACGCAGCGGGTTCACCGACCTCCATGGCGACCAGGGCGGCCGGGAGAGCAGCGGCCTTGCCGGCCGGGTCGTCCCCGGCGTCCGGCGCAGGGGCCGGGGGGTGCGCTGACCGCGACGGCAGCGGCCTGGTCATCGGCCGGAAGGCCGGGCCGGGGCTCGCCGACAGCGGCAGCGGCGAGGGCGGCGAGGGAGAACGCCGCGGTCGCGGATGCGGTGAGGATGGTAGCCAGGGTGTTCACAGGTCTTCCTCCGTGGCAGGTTGCCGACCGGTACATCGGAGGAAGGGCGTGACATCGATCATTTTGTTCCCTGAACTTCGATTCCTGTTCTACGGAGCAGTCCAGGACGGCGTTGGTGAGGGGGAGCCGTCGGCGGCGAGGGCGAAGGCGGCGACGCCGCGCAGGGCGGCGAGTTCGAGGCCCTCGTGCCCGCCGATAAGGACGGCTTTGGCCCAGGTTTCGGCTTCGCGGCAGGTCGGGGCGATGACGGAGACCTGGACGAAGGGCGAGGCTGCCGGCAGGCCGGTGCGGGGGTCGATGAGGTGGTGGGCGGTGCGGCCGTCGGCGGTGGTCCAGCGGCGGCGGAGGGTCGTGGAGGTGGCGAGGGCGCCGGCAACGATGCCGGACCAGGCGGTTTCGCCGGAGGGGCCCTCGACGGTGAGCTCCCAGCCGCCGCGGCCGGGGGCTTCTTCGCCGATGCAGCGGATGTCTCCACCGGCATTCACCATCGCGGGCGCCTTCGTGGCAGCTGCCAGGTGCTCGGCGGCGAGGTCGGCGGTCCAGCCTTTGACGATGCCGCCGAGGTCGAGCCGGCCCTCGCAGAGGCGCCAGCCGGCGGTCGTCCGTTCGATGGCGGTGCGCGGGTCGGGTGGAGGGAGCGGGACCGGCGCGCCGCCGGAGACGGTGCTGAAGGTGCGGTCGTAGCCGGCGGCTGCGAGCGCCGGGAGGATCAGCGGATTGAAGAGGCCGTCGGTGGTCTCCCAGGCGGCGAGGGCGAGGGGGAGAATGGCGTCGAGCCAGGGATCGGCGACGGTTTCACCGCGGTTGAGGCGGGAGACGAGGGAGGATGGACGGAAGCGGGAGAAGCGCTCCTCCTGCTGGTCGAAGAGGAGGCGGGCCTCGAGGAAGGGGAGCATGGGGCGCTCGTCGGCGATGACGATGAGGTCGATGCCGGTGTCCATGGCGCGAAAGGATTCGATGTGCTCCACGGCTTTGCCCCTGCGGGGTGAGCATAGGAGGATCGGGGCATGGAGACGACTGACCGCCCGCCGACCGACCGACCGTATTTCATCGTGAACCCGGCCTCCGGCGGGGGCCGGACCAGGAGCCGGGTGGGGGCGCTGATCGATGCGATTGAGCGGGCGGGGCTGGAGGCGGACTGCGCATTCACGACGCGCCCGGGCGAGGGGATCGACCTTGCGCGGGAGGCAGTCGCGGCCGGGCGGACGTTCCTGGTGGCGTGCGGGGGCGACGGGACGGTGAACGAGGTCGTGAACGGGGTCATGGCGGAGGGCGCGGCCGAACGGGTGAAGGTGGGAACCATCGGCATGGGCACGGGGAAGGACATCGCGAAGTGCCTGGGCATCGGCCGGGGGTCGCGGGCCCTGCGGGCGATCGCGGAGGGGGCGGAGCGCCGGGTCGACCTCGGGAAAGTGACGGCCGTCGGCGAGGATGGGAAGGAGCAGGTGCGCTTCTTCCTGCTGGAGGCGTCGGCCGGGTGGGTGCCGGAGATTTCGCAATCGACGCCGCGCTGGCTGAAGCGGCTGGGGGATACGGCGCCCTACGTGATCATGACGGTGGTGAAGATGCTTGGGCCGATGGGGCGGAGCTTCACGCTGCGGATCGACGGCCAGGAGTACGACGGGCGGTACAACACCGTGAGCGTGCACAACATGGAGCTCTGGGGCGGCGACCTGGTGGCGGCGCCAGGCGCGGCGCCGGACGACGGACTGTTCGATGTGATCCGCTGGGGCGACCTCGGCCGGCGGGAGGTGCTGCGGGCGGTTTCGGGGCAGCGGGCCGGGGGCACCCACCTGGAGATGGAGGGGGTGGACCGGCACCCGGCGAAGGTGGTGGAGCTGTCGTCGCCGGCGCCGACGCGGCTGGACCTGGACGGGGAGCTCGGCGGCTACCTGCCGGCGCGGATCGAGATTGTGCCGGGGGCGATCCGGTTCGCGGCGCCGCCGGGGGAACCGGGAGCGCGGTAGCACGGGCGCGGGAGGCGGCCGTACACTTCAGGGGACAGTTCGTTCGGAACGAAAGGACCCCTCAATGCGTGAAGTTGTGATTGTAGATGCGGTGCGGACACCGCTTGGCCGGCGCGGCGGCGTGCTCAGCAAGAACCACCCGGTGGAGACCTCGGCACTGCTGCTCCAGGCGCTGGCGAAGCGGAACAATCTTGACCCGGAGATGGTCGACGACGTGATCTACGGGTGCGTCTCGGAGGTTGGGGCGCAGTCGACGAACCTGGCGCGGAATATCGTGCTGACGGCGCGGTGGCCGTACACGATCCCGGGGGTGACGCTGGACCGGCAGTGCAGCTCGGGGCAGCAGGCGGTGCACTTCGCGGCGAACCAGATCGCCTCGGGGGTGCACGATGTGGTGGTAGCCGGCGGGACGGAGTGGATGTCGCAGATTCCGCTGGGGGCGAACATCGGCCAGGGGCTGGGATTCCCGTTTACGGACGCGATGCGGGAGCAGTACGACCTGAGCAGCCAGGGCATCGCCGCGGAGCGGATTGCGGAGAAGTGGGGCATCACGCGGGAGGAGGCGGACGAGTTCGCGGTCGAGAGCCAGGCGAAGGCGGCGCGGGCGCAGGCGGAGGGCCGCTTCAAGAACGAGATGATCCCGGTGCCGGGCAAGAAGAAGATCAAGAAGGCGGACGGCACCGAGGAGTGGGAGGACGCCATCATCGACTTCGATGAGGGGATCCGGCCCGGCACGACGGTGGAGGTGCTGGCGCAGCTGAAGCCGAGCTTCAAGGAGAACGGCGTCCACCACGCCGGGAATTCGAGCCAGATTACGGACGGGTCGGCGGCGGTGCTGTTGACGCACCCGGAGAAGGCGAAGGAGATGGGGTGGAAGCCGCGGGCCCGGATCGTGTCGCAGGCGGTGGTGGGCTCGGACCCGGAGCTGATGCTGACGGGGCCGATCACGGCGACGCCGCTGGCGCTCCAGCGGGCGGGGCTGACGATGCGGGACATCGACCTGTTCGAGATCAACGAGGCGTTCGCGAGCGTCGTGCTGGCGTGGAAGCGGGAGCTGAACCCGGATATGTCGAAAGTGAACGTGAACGGCGGGGCGATCGCGCTCGGGCATCCGACGGGCTGCACCGGCGCGCGGCTGTTCGCGACGCTGATCAACGAGCTGGAGCGGACGGGCGGCCGCTACGGGCTGATTACGATGTGCGTCGGCGGCGGTATCGGCACGGCGACGGTGATCGAGCGGCTCGACTGAGCCAGCCA
The DNA here is from genome assembly GCF_008838325.1 of Tepidiforma bonchosmolovskayae. Classification (GTDB taxonomy): domain Bacteria; phylum Chloroflexota; class Dehalococcoidia; order Tepidiformales; family Tepidiformaceae; genus Tepidiforma; species Tepidiforma bonchosmolovskayae. The sequence continues at coordinate 765,499 of NZ_CP042829.1, forward strand.
GGAGCAGCGATATGAGGGCGGGGCGTCCCGGATCCGGGGCGCCCCGCCTGTCTATGGGCGCGGGAGCCGCGCAGGCTCAGCGGGAGAGGGCGGCGGGCTCGGGCTGGAGGATGAACCCCTCGTAGCCGTTGGCGGCGACCTCGGCGCACTTCTGGGCGTAGGCCCCGACGCCGCCAATGTACGGCATGAAGACGCGCGGTTTGCCGGGGACGTTGGCGCCGATGTACCAGGAGTTGGCGCGCGGGTAGAGGGTAAGGTTCGCGACCTCGTTGACGTGGTTGACCCAGGCGTCTTCGGCTTCGAGGGAGGGCTCGATGGTGGCGAGGTCGCGCTCGCGGAGGTATTCGAGGCAGTCGGTGACCCAGTCAACGTGCTGTTCGATGGAGACGAGCATGTTGCTGAGGACGGAGGGGCTGCCGGGGCCGGTGATGGTGAACATGTTGGGGAAGCCGGCGACCTGGATGCCGAGGCAGGTGCGGGGGCCGTGCTCCCACTTTTCGCGGAGGGTGAGGCCGCCGCGGCCGCGGATGTCGATGCGGAGGAGGGCACCGGTCATGGCGTCGAAGCCGGTGGCGTAGACGATGGTGTCGAACTCGTACTCGTCGCCGTTTTCGAGGCGGACGCCTTTCGGGGTGATGGCAGCGATGGGGTTGTCGCGGATGGAGACGAGTGTGACGTTGGGGCGGTTGAAGGTTTCGTAGTAGGCGATATCGACGCAGAGGCGCTTGGTGCCGAAGGGGTAATCGCGCGGGCAGAGGGCTTCGGCGGTTTCGGGGTCCTGGACGATTTCGCGGATTTTCTGGCGGACGAACTCGGCGGCGGTTTCGTTGGCGTCGGGGTTGATGGCGATGTCGTTGAAGGCGCCGCCGATGGCGAAGCCACCCATGGCCCAGCGGCGTTCGTATTCGCGGCGGCGCTCTTCTTCGCTGACGGCGAGGGCGGAGACATCGTTGAGGGGGAGGCCGGTGATGCCGGCGGAGGTGGTGCGGGCTTCGGCGCGGAGCTCGGCGATCCGCTCGGCGGCGGCGCGCCACTGCTCTTCATCGAGGAAGTAGTTCTGGGCGGGGACGGAGAAGTTCGGGGTGCGCTGGAAGACGGTGAGGTGGGCGGCCTGGCGGGCGATGATGGGGATGGACTGGATGGCGGATGAGCCGGTGCCGATGACGGCGACGCGCTTGCCGGTGAAGTCGACACCCTCGTGGGGCCAGGCGCCGGTGTGGTAGGACTCGCCTTCGAAGGTTTCGATGCCGGGCACCTCAGGGGTCTTGGGGACGGAGAGGCAGCCGGTAGCCATGACGAGGTAGCGGCAGGTGTAGACGTCGCCGCGGTCGGTGCGGACGGTCCAGCGGGCGGCGGCTTCGTCGTAGTGGGCCGCGGTGACGCGGGCGGAGAACTGGATATCGCGGCGGAGGTCGTAGCGGTCGGCGACGAACTGGATGTAGCGGAGGATTTCGGGCTGGGTGGCGTAGCGTTCGGTCCAGCGCCATTCTTTGGCGAGGTCGGGGTCGAAGGCGTACTGGTACTGGAGGGATTCGATATCGCAGCGGGCGCCGGGGTAGCGGTTCCAGTACCAGGTGCCGCCGACGTCGTCGGCGGCTTCGATGACGCGGGCGGAGAAGCCGGCGCGGCGGAGGCGGATGAGCTGGTAGAGACCGGCAAAACCGGCGCCGACGATGATGCTGTCGAAGGACTGCGGGGCGTTCGAGGTCACGGCGCGGCCTCCTGCGAGGGGTGCGGGGATTCTGCCACCGGGGGAGGAGCGTGTCCACGGGTGCGGCAGGCGGGGAGGTTTGCGAGGATTTCGGCGATGGGCATGAAACCGGCGGGGCAGGTGACGCGCGGGAAGACGGCGCCGAACCGGCTGCGGCTGGCGGATACCTACCTGCTGGTGGCGGAGGGGGCGCGGCTGCGGGCGCTGCAGGGGCCGGCGGTTGACCTCGGGTTCGGCGATGTGCCGGTGACGACGGTGGAGCTGTTCGAGCGGCTGCGGCGGGCGAACCCCCGGGCGGAGGTCATCGGGGTGGAGATCGACCCGGAGCGCGCGGAGCGGGCGCAGGCGTTCGCGCGAGCGGGACTGCGGTTCGTGCGCGGGGGGTTCAACCTGCCGCTGGCCGAGGGGGAGCTGGCCGGGCTGGTGCGGGCATTCAACGTGCTGCGGCAGTACGACGAGGGGGAGGTCCGGGCGGCGCTGGAGACGGTCGCGCGGGGGATGGCGCCCGGGGCGCTGCTGGTCGAAGGGACGAGCGACCCGTTCGGGCGGCTGGCGTGCTGGTGGGTATGGGAGCGGACGGCGGCGCAGCCGGTCCCGCCGGGGCGATGGCCCGAGCCTCCGCTGCGGCGGGTTCGGCTGGTGTTCGGGCAGCGGCTGCGGTTCTTCAGCGAGGGGCCGCGGGCGTTTCAGCCGTACCTTCCGAAGGAGCTGATCCACCACGCGGAACCGGGCGGCGTGCTCGACCGGTTCTTCGCGGCATGGGAGCGGGCGTGGACGGCGGGGGCAGGGCGGCCGCCGCGGGAGCGGTGGCGGGCATCGGTACTGGCGATGGCGGAGCTGGCGCCGGCGGAACGGCGGCGGCGCGTGGTGGACCGGGGACTGGCGGCGTTCGGGTGCGACGCGGGGCCCATTGCGGAGGCGCTGGCAGCGCTCAGTTGACGCCGCCGGGGTCGCCGGGGCGGAGCGGACTGGTGAACTGGCGGCCGATATCGGTGAGGTCGCCGGAGAGGTCGTCGCCGGCGGGGCGCACACCCTCGCGGACCCAGCGGACGAGGTCGGAGAAGGCGGTGGTGAGCTCTTGCTGCGAGAACTGGCAGTGGCCGCCGGCGCGGATGGCGCGCTGCACGAGGAGGTCCTGCCGGCCGGCCGCGCGGACCTTCTTGAGGTAGGACTGCTCGAGGGAGATGGGGACGAAGAGGTCGCCGGTGTTGTGGAGGGTGAGGAGCGGCGCGGTGATGCGGCCCGTGGTCGGGACGGCGTCGGGGTGGGCGTCGGCGTTGCGGGCGGCGGGGTCGGGGGCGAAGCGGCGGACGCCGGCGTTCAGCTGTTCGGCGGTGATGCCGAGGCCGGGGTCGATGGCGTAGACGTGGTCCTGGTTGGTGGCGGCGCGGGTGACGAGGAGCCGGCGCTCGGGGTCGACCATGGCGAGGCCGAAGTTGACGAGGTACTGCTCGGCGAAGCCTTCGGCGAAGAAGGGGCGGGGGCCGCCGGTGAGGTGCTTGATGGCGGAGGCGAACTGGCGGCCGGCCTGGGTGGGGGCCTGGGGCGTGCCGAGGCGGGCGGGCAGCCGGGTAAGGAAGATGGAGGTGAGGTCGGCGCCGGGTTCGCCGATTGGGAAGCTGAGGCCGGAGAGGTATTCGGCGAGGGCGACCCACGAGACGAGGTAGTCGATCTGTTCGATACCGCCGAGGGCGCCGCAGAGGGCGAGGGCGCCATCGTATTCGCCGGCGTGGTGTTCGAGGGCGAGGGCGACGACGTTGCCGCCCATGGAGGCGCCGACGAGGTAGGTGCGGGCCGGGCGGCCGACTTCGGTTTCGAAGTGGCGTTTGAGGGCGAGGGTATCGTCGGCGCCGATGCCGGGGACGTAACCGTTTTCGCTGTAGCTGCTGGCGGCCCAGGCGAATCCGTTCGCGACGAGGAACTCGCGGAGGGCGCGCGGCGGGTTCTGGACAGCGACTTCGGTGCCGAAGCCGGCGAAGCCGTGAGCGAACAGGACGAGCTCGCCGTTCCAGTTCTCGGGCACCTCGATGCGGTAGGCGGCGCGGCCGAGGATGCCGTAGCTGGCGCGGGCGCCGGGAACGGGGTCGAAGCGGGGGTCGGAGATGGTGGTCGCGACGCCGGCGCTGGTGCCGAGGGGGCGGTAGCCGGCGGCCGGCGAGGGTGAGGGAGCAGGCGACGGCGGCGCCGGGGATGGCGGGGATTCGGCTGCGGGCGAGGCTGCGGCCGGGGCATCGGCGGGCGGGGCGCTTTCGCCGGCGCAGGCGGCGAGGGCGAAGGCGACGAGGAGGAAGGGGACGAACCGGATCGCGCGCAGCATGCGGAGGAGGATACCGCCGGCGTCAGCAGGGCGGGGTCAAGCCGGGAGCGTGCGGCCTCAGGCGGGGCGGTAGTGGAAGGCCGGATTTTCGAGGTACTGGCGGAGGCTCATGCCGTTCTGGTCGCGCTGGGAGAGGACGGGGTTCTTGATCGGCCAGTCGACGCCGATGTCGGGGTCGTTCCAGGCGATGGCGCCTTCGGAGGGCGGGCTGTAGAGGCCGGTGCACTTATACTGGACCTCGGCGGCGTCGGTGAGGACCTGGAAGGCGTGGCCGAAGCCCTCGGGCACCCAGAGCTGGCGCATGTTCTCGGCCGTGAGTTCGATGGCGACGTACCTGCCGAACGTGGGGGAGCCGACGCGGAGGTCGACAGCGACATCGAGGATGGCGCCGGCGGTGCAGCGGACGAGTTTGCCCATGGGGGCAGTCATGTCCTGGTAGTGGAAGCCGCGGAGGACGGCTTTGCCGGAGCGGGAGTGGTTGTCTTGGACGAAGTTGGTGGGGAGGCCGTGCTCGCGGAAGCGCTGCTCGTGGTAGACCTCGATGAAGAAGCCGCGCTCGTCGCGGAAGAAGTCGGTATCGATGACCAGGACGCCTTCGAGCGGCGTCGTGGAGACATGGATGTCCACGTGCTACTCCTCGTCGAACGGTTCGAAGATGCGGGTGGAGGCCTGGTAGGCCGGGCGGACCTGCTCGAGCAGCTGCATCCAGGCGATGTTGTAGTACTTCGGGTGGCCGAGCTGCTCGACGGGGACGTTGCGGAAGGTTTCGACGAGCTCGGCGACAGCGTCGGCGGCGGTGGTCGGAAGCTGGATGCCGAGGCGCTGCTTGAGCTTTTCGCCGGAGCAGCGGTAGTTGCGGACGAGGTTGGGGAGGGGACCATCAATGAGGGCGACGGGCTGGCCGAGGCGGACGAGGGCGGCGGCGACGACTTCGGCGAGCTGGCGAATCTGGTAGTTATCGCCGACGACGTTGAAGATTTCGCCGGCGACGAGCTCGGAGGGGGCTTCAAGGACGGCGATGTGGGCGTCGGCGAGGTCCTGGACGGAGACGAGGGGGCGCCACATGCGGCCGCCGCCGTGGAGGATGAGGCGCTGGCGGACGAGGGCATCCTTGACGAAGGTGTTGAGGACGAGGTCGAAGCGCATGCGCGGGCTGAGGCCGAAGACGGTCGCCTGGCGGAGGATGACGGGCTCGAAGCCGGGGCCGGCGTGGGCCAGGAGGGCCTGCTCGGAGTAGCGCTTGGAGGTTGCGTAGGCGCCGCGCGGTGCGAGGGGGGCGTTTTCGTCGAGGAGGGTTTCGGCGTCGGGGGCGCCGTCGTAGAGGGAGCAGGAGGAGCCGAAGACGAGGCGGCGGACGCCGGCGGCGATGCACTGGCGAGCGATGGCATCGGTAGCGGCGGCGTTCATCTGCCAGTTGGCTTCGGGGCTGAACTCGGCGGTGGGGTCGTTGGAGAAGCCGGCGAGGTGGTCGACGGCGTCGATGCCCTCGAAGACGCCCTCGGGGAGGCGGCGGATATCGGCGTTGACGAGTTCGACGCCGGGTTCGTCGGCATAGTGGGGGAGGCCCCAGAACATGCGGTCGACGACGCGGACCTGGTGGCCGCGGGCGAGGAGCTTCGGGACGAGGACGCTGCCGATGTAGCCAGCACCGCCGGTGACGAGGATGCGCATCGAGCCTCCGACCGGGCCATGCGTGGCCCGCATGGTGGTGGATGGTACGGAAGATGCGGGATTCAGGACAGGTCGCCGTACTTTTCGCGGAGGTAGCGTTCGAGGCCGAAGCGCCAGTGGCGGAGGCGGGGGACGCGCTCTGAGCCCAGCACGCTGTAGAGCGGGCGGCGGACGGGACCGCCGAATTCGGCGGTAGTGGTCGGCCGGCAATCGGGGGCCAGGCGGCGGAGTTCGAAGATGGCGCGGGCGAAGTCGTACCAGCTGGTTTCGCCGTCGGCGGCGAGGTGGACGGTGCCGCGGAGACCCTCGCGGAGGAGTGGGAGAAGCGCCTCGGCAATCTCGGCGGTGTTGGTGGGCGCGGTGACCTGGTCGGCGACGACGCGGATGGGCTGGCCTTCGCGCGCGAGGCGGAGCATGGTTTCGACGAAGTTGCCGCCCTTGCCGGCGGAGCCGGCGAGCCCGTAGAGGCCGGAGACACGCACGATGAGGTGGTCGGGGTTGGCGATGCGGACGGCGTCTTCGGTGGCGATCTTGGCGGCGCCGTAGATGTTGAGGGCACGGCGGGCGTCGGATTCGAGGTAGGGGGTGCACTTTTCGCCGTCGAAGACGTAGTCGGTGGAGAACTGGACGACGGCGGCGCCGGCTTCGCGGGCGGCTGTGGCGACGTTCCAGCCGCCGACGACGTTGACGGTCATTGCCGTTGCCGGGTCCTGTTCGCAGAGCGGGAGGTTATGGAAGGCGGTCGTGTTGATGACGACGGCGGGGCGGGCCTGCGCGACGAGGGCGCGGACGGCGGCGCGGTCGGTGACGTCGGCGTCGGCGCGCGTGGCCGGGAGGAGGTCGATGCCGGGCTGGCCGCGCCAGCAGCGGACGATATCGGAGCCGAGCTGGCCGCTGGCGCCGAGGAGGAGGATGCGCATGGCTCCCGATGCTAGCGGGCGCGGGCACCGGGAGCCAGCGGGGAGCAAGCGTCAGCCGCTGACCTGGACGTGTTCGGGCTGGATGCGGAAGATGACACGCTGTTCACCGGGCTGGCGGAAGGGGTAGCGGTCCTGGCCGAGGTACTTCTTCGCAAGCCTGTCGATGTGGGCATCGGCGCCCTCGTGGGTGCGGGCAACGACGCGGCCGCGGACCTGGATGTAGCGGTAGGGGTTCTGCTGGTCGGCAACGGAGATAGCGACGCGGCCGTCGCGGTCGAGGTTGCGGGTTTTGACGCGGCCCTCGGCGGTGTTGATGAGGATGGTGTCGCCATCAATGTCGACCCAGACCGGCGTGACCTGGGGCGAGCCGTCGGGCATGAGGGTGGCGAGGTGGCCGAAGTTCGGTTTTTCGAAGAGGTCGCGGTGCGACGCGGGGATGGATGCAGGCATGTGCAGCCCTCCTTACTGAAGGTGTGAACGTTACCCGTTTGACGGTAGCAGCGGGGCGGTTGCAGGCACAACCATACGGGGGCTCGCGCGGTTGGCCGGCGGCGGGTTGAATGGAGGCATGCGCGCGCTGGTGATCGCCCATGGGGAGCCGCCCTCGGGCGGGCTGCTGCGGGAGCTCGCGGCGGCGGCGGACCTGGTGGTGGCGGCGGACGGCGGGGCGCTGGTCGCGCTCGATGCGGGCATCACGCCGGACGCGGTGGTGGGCGACCTGGACACGATGGACCAGTTTCCGGAGGCGCCGGTGCCGCGGGAGCGGTTCGTGCGGGACCCGGACCCGATGACGACGGACCTGGAGAAGGCGGTGCGGTTCGCCCTGAAACGGGGGGCGGAGCGGGTGGATGTGGCGGCGGCCGGCGGCGGGCGGGGCGACCATGCGCTGGCGAACCTTTCGGTGCTGGCGGTGTTCCGGGACCACGAGGTGGTGCTGCACGACGACCTGTTCGAGGTGTGGCTGGTACGCGGCCGAACGGAGGTGCGCGGGGAGCCGGGGACAGTGGTGTCGCTGATTGCGCCGGGCGGCTGCCGGGGTGTGACGACGCGGGGCCTGCGCTGGGAGCTGCAGGATGCCGACCTCCCGTTCAGCCCGCGGGGTGTGCACAACGAACTGGTGGGTGAGCGGGCGGAGGTGGAGGTCCGAGACGGTGTCCTGCTGGTCTTCCGGGGGCGGTGGGTGGAGCGTCACCGGTAGGACAGGCAGGGTAAAGGCGGCCTGACCGGCGGCGCCGGGACGCGTCACCTCCGGGGAGGCTGGCGCCATGGTACAGGTGAGCGGCGGACGAACCGCCGCAATCCTCTCCGGACAAGGAGCAGACGAGATGAAGTTTTCGATTCGGGACAGCCGGCTGGTATCGGTCGGCGTCGCCAGCGTCATCGCGGTCGGGGTGATCGGCTTCGGGAGCGCGGCGTTCGCGCAGGACAGCGGGACGCCGACGCCGACGCCAGCGACGCAGGACGGCGGGAGCGGGCCACTGGCCGGGTGCGAGCACGGGCTCGGCCTCGGGCTGGCGATGGGGCATCTGCTGAAGGGCGTCGGCCTGACGCCGCAGGAGATTGCCGAAGGCAAGGCCGCGGGGCTGACCTGGGGCCAGATCCTTGACCAGTACGGCGACGTGACCGCGGCGCAGGCGAAGCAGAAGGCGCTCGATGCGCTGAAGTCGAAGCTCGACCAGGCCGTTGCGAACGGGCGGCTGACGCAGGAGCAGGCCGACCAGCGGCTGGCTGACGCGGGCGCGAAGATCGACCAGTTCCTGAATTCGAAGCCGGGCGACCACCTCCCGGGAAGGGACGGCGACGGCAAGCCCGGGAAGGGCTTCGGGATCCCGAAGGGCGGCGCAAGCCTCGAGACGATCGCCGGCGTGCTCGGTACGGACGTCGAGACGCTCCGGAGCCAGCTCGCCGAAGGGAAGACGATCGCGGAGATCGCCGGCGACAAGACGCAGGCGGTGATCGACGCGCTCGTGGCCGAGGCGAACGCGAAGATCGATGAGGCGGTCGCGAACGGACGGCTGACGCAGGAGCAGGCGGACCAGCTGAAGACGAAGACCGCCGAGATGATCTCGAAGTTCGTGAACGAAGGCGGGCCGCTCAAGAAGTTCGGCAAGGGCTTCGGGCGCGGCCACCACGACCGGGGCGGGATGACCCCGCCGTCGGGCTCGAGCCAGCCGACGCAGTAACGAACAGCAGGTTCCCCCTGGAGCGCCCGGGCGGGCGCAGCGAGGCCCCGGCAGGTGTGCCGGGGCCTCGCCGTGCGCCGGGGGAGCGCGGGCTCAGTTGGGGATGGTGACGCCGGGGTCGGGGTAGGTCTTCTGGTCGGCGTTGCCGGGGACGGCGACGGTGGGCATAGTGGGCGCGATGTACTGGTCGAGGCAGACGTTCTGGTAGGTGACGCCGTAGCGGGTGGTGGTGCCGGAGCACCGTGGGTCGTTGTGGCCGGAGACGATTTCGCCGAATTGGGTGGCGACGAAGGCGCCGCGGATGGGGTTGCGGAAGGCGTACCAGGCGGCTTCGAGTCGGCGGGTGTTGCCGGTTTCGCCGGTGGGAATCCAGGTGGAGATATCGTAGGCGGTGGCGTTCTCGCCGGGGGTGTAGAGGGTGGTGGCGCCGCAGATAGTCCAGCCGAAGTCCCAGGACCAGTCGGGTTCACCGGGGGCGGAGTACCACTGTTCGCAGCCGATGCCCTGGGCGATGGAGGTGGCGTCGCAGACGGCGACGATGGGGCGCTGGGCCTCTTCGGGGAGGGCGATGACGCGGCGGGGGACGCGGGAGCCGCCTTCGGAGGCGGGGCGGGGGTCGCCGGAGTTGTACCAGCCCTGCCAGAAGGAGACATTGCCGGAGGGGTCGCGGGCCCAGACCTGGTAGGAGTGGTAGCGGCTCATGCGGTCGAGGGGGTTGGAGGCGGCGTGGACGCGGAAGTAGATATCGACGCCGTTGAGGCGGGTGCTGAAGCCTTTCATGGCGGCGTGCTTGTCGACGTTCTCGGCGGGGGAGGTGTTGAACGGGCCGGAGAAGGAGACGGTGTAGCCGGCGGCGGCGATCCAGGCGGGCGGCTCGTCGCCGTGCTCGTGGCCGGTGTAGCACGGTTTGCCATCGGGGCCGGTGACGACGGGCGGGTGCCAGCGGTCCATGGGTTCGCCGCAGCGGCCGACGGCGCCGGAGGACGGGGGCGGGGTGGCGGAGCGGGTGGGCGTCGGCGTGGGCGTGCGGGTTGGGGTAGCGGTGGGGGTGGCGCTGCGGGTGGGGGTCGGGGTGGCGGCCTGTCCGGTGCAATCGAGGCGGACCTCGCGCGTGTTGACGCGGGAGACGGTGAGCCGGGTGCCGCCTTCGCAGCGGACGGTGAGGGAGTCGCCGGGGGCGAGGACGGCGGTGCTCGAGCCGGCCGCGGCGAAGGAGAGCCCGAGGGCGGCGACGACGAGGGCCGCGGCGAGCACGGCGACCCGCCAGCCGGCCCGGAAGGGTGCGGTGATGCGTGCCATAGGGAACCTCCGTTGAGGGCGCATCTGCAGGTTCGGCCGGGGAACGTTGCCGTTCGACCGCCGGGCGGTAAATTCGCCGTGAAATCCGGGAGCTGGCCGGGAACAGGGCCGGGTTGCGGGAGCCGGGTAGAATGGATGGACCCCCTGCGGAGTTGGTGCGATGGCTGAACTGGGACGTTTGCTGACGGCGATGGTGACGCCCTACACGGACGAGGGTGCGGTGAACCTGCCGATGGCGCGGGAGCTCGCGCGGATGCTTGTCGAGAACGGGAACGACGGCGTGGTCGTGACCGGGACGACGGGCGAGGCGCCCCTCTTGAGCGACGACGAGAAGTACGCGCTCTGGTCGGAGGTGAAGCAGGAGCTGGGCGGGGCGACGGTGGTGGCGGGCGCCGGGACGAACGACACGCGGCACTCCATCCACCTCGCGAAGCTGGCGGAACGGGCCGGGGCCGACGCGATCCTTGCGGTGGTGCCGTACTACCTGAAGCCTTCGCAGGAAGGGATCTACCAGCACTTCCGGGCGATTGCGGAGAGCACCAGCCTGCCGGTCATCCTGTACAACGTGCCGGGCCGGGTCGGGGTCGGGATGACGGTGGAGACGATCCTGCGGTGCGCGGAGCTGCCAAACGTGGTTGGGAACAAGGAGGCGAACGGCGACCTGCGCCACACGGCGGCGGTGATGGAGGCGGCGCCGGGCTTCAAGATCTGGAGCGGGAACGACAACGACAACTTCCACCTGTGGTGCATGGGGGCGTGGGGCGCCATCAGCGTGACGGCGCACATCGTGGCGCGGCAGCAGCGGGCGATGCTCGAGGCGGTGCTCGGCGGGCGGCTGGCGGAGGCCGCGGCGATCCACAGGGCGCTCTGCCGGGTAACGGACGCGTGCTTCCTGAACGGGAGCCCGAGCACGATCCGATATGTGCTGCGGCAGCTGGGCTTCGCCATCGGGGCGCCGCGGCTGCCGGTGGTGGAGCCGGACGAGGCGGTGGGGGCGAAGGTGATGGCGGAGCTGCGGCGGCACCGGCTGGACGTGCCGGTGCCGGCCTGACGGGCGCGCCATGCCGGCTGGCCGGTGGGAGGTGGTGTGGCGGGGGCCGACGGAGGTTGATGCGGAGCTGACCGCAGGTCAGCTGCGGGCGGCAGGCATCCCGGCGCTGGTTGAGGGGTCGGCGACGCCGTACCGGGCTGCGGCGTTCCCGCTGGGCGGGACGTGGCTGATCCGCGTGCCGGCGGAGGCCATCGAGCCGGCGCGGGCGCTGCTGGAGGAGGTGGGCGAGGGGCCGAACCTGGAGACGGAGGAGGGCGGGGACTTGCTCGACGCGAACCAGCGGGCCACGCTGAAGGCGGCAGGGTTCGGGCTGGCGGTGCTGGGCATCGTCATCCTGCTGCTGTTGATTCGGGAGGCTGCGGGATGAGCAGACTGGACTGGCGGGAGTACATCGAGGTCGACGCTGCGGCGCCGGGCGGGCGGCCGGTGGTGCGGGGGACGCGGATTTCGGCGCAGGAGGTGCTGGACGCGGTGGACCGGGGCGAGGAGATCGCCGCGATCCTCGCGGCGTATCCGCAGCTGACGCGGGAATCGGTGCTGGCGGTGATCCAGTTCCGGCTGGCGCACCAGTACGTGCAGGAGCGGAAGCACGCGGAGCGGCGCCGGTTGCCGTTCGCGCCGGGCCCGGGCTGAGAGCAGCTCAGTTGCGGGTGAGGCGGGAGAGGTCGGTCACAAAGAAGACGGTCGGGCCTTCTCGGACGGGCGAGCCGCCGGCGCGTTCGATGGTGACGACGGCGGTGTCGTAGCTGGTGATGCCCTCGGGGACGCGGGTTTCGTAGCGGGCGAAGCCGGCGTCGTCGGGGGCGAAGGTGCCGAGGGAGTAGTAGCGGCCGCCCGAGTTGACCCAGAGCTGGTAGGTTTCGCCGGGTGGGAGCTGGCGGAGCTGGCTGGCAACGAACCAGACGCGCTTCTGGTCTTCGTCCCAGACGAGGCGGCCGATGGAGCCGCGCTCAGGGGAGACGGAAACGACGGCGGCGACCTGGCTGTTGGGCGAAATCAGGGCGATGAAGAGCTCGGAGTCGGACTTGAGCGTTTCGCGGAGTTCGGCGGCGACGGCCTGCTGGTCTTCCAGCTTTTGGGTCAGGGCTGCGAGTGCGACCTTCTGGGAAAGGGCTTCATCGATCTGGCGCTGGAGGTCGGCATTCTGGGAGCGGAGGGCATTAACCTGGGTGCGGAGGCCGAGCATGCCGGAGAAGGCGCCGACGGCGATGATGATGGCGGCCAGCCCTGCGGCGGCGCGGCCGATGGTGAAGGCGCGCCAGGCGGGGCCGGGCTTGCGGATGCCGGCGGCGGCGAAGACCCGGCTGCGAAGGCGGGGCGAGGCCCGGCGGAGGGGCTGGCTGGCGGCGAGGAGGGCGGCGACGCGCTCGGCTTCGCGGACCATGTCGCGGCAGCGGGAGCATTCGGCGAGGTGGAGGGCGATGGCGCGGGCAAGCTCGGGTTCGAGCGAACCGATGGCGTACTCGTCAGCCTGTTCCTGGGTGATGTGCGGGGCGTCCATGGCGGTTGCGGGCTACCGGCCGCGTTCGAGGCAGCGGCGGAGCTTCTGCATGCCGAGGCGGATTCGGGTCTTGATGGTGCCGAGGGGCTCGCGGAGGACGGCGGCGATCTCCTGCTGGGTGAGGCCGCCGAAGTAGGCGAGTTCGAGGGCGCGGCGCTGCTCGGGCGGGAGCTCGTTGAGGGCGCGGCGGACGGCGAGGCGTTCTTCGTTCAGCTCGGCGGTAGCGCCCGGGTCGAGCGCAGCGGCGTGGAAGACGGGTTCGGCCGACTCGGCGGGGTCGCCGAGGGGGCCGCCCTCGCGCTTCCAGCGGCGGCCGCGGGCGCGGACTTCGTCGAGGGCGCGGTTGCGGGTGACGCTCATGAGCCAGCTGATGAAGCGGCCGCGTTCGGCGATGAAGGTTTCGGGGCGGCGCCAGAGGCGGACGAAGACGTCCTGGGTCGTGTCCTCGGCGAGGCCGGGGTCGCCGAGGATGCGGTAGGCGGCAGAGTAGACGAGGTCGACGTAGCGGTCGTAGAGGACGGCGAAGGCGTGCTGGTCGCGTTCGAGGATGGCGAGCATGAGGGTTTCGTCCGGCCAATCGGTGCGGTCGGCGAGCGCTGCGTCGGCAGGGCGCGCGAATTCGACCGTTCGATCGAGGTTACGTATACCGGCGGGCGTCGGATTGCCGTCCATCGCGCGGGGTGGTCCCTTCGGCAGGGGATGATACACCGCGGCGTGATGGGCGCGAACGGCTTTACCGGTAGCGTGAAGGCGGCTTTCATCTTTACCTTTTGCACGGCGAGCGGCTGTGAGACTGGGAGGAGAACCTGAGGGGTGCGAGAGATGAACACCAGGATGGTGCTGGCGGCGGGGCTTGCGGCGCTGGCGCTGGCCGGCGGGGCAGCCTGCTCCGATACCCACGAGGCGAACCCGGCGGCGCCGGCCGGGAACGCAGCGGCTGCGGCCACGCCGACGGCAGGGCGGTCGCAGCCGACGTCGCTGCCAGCGGGGCAGATGACCGTGGCGGAGGTGGTGCAGTTCGCCGAGCCGGCGATCGTGCGGATTCAGACCAACGCGGGCGTGGGCTCGGGGTTCGTCGTGGCGAGCGACGGCTACATCGTGACGAATGCGCACGTGGTGACCGGGACGACGGGGCGGGTAGCGAGCGCGATTACGGTGACCCTGAGCGATGGTTCGCAGTACCAGGCGCGGGTGGTGGGCGTGGACCCGCGGGCGGACATCGCGCTGCTGAAGATTGAGGCGACGGGGCTGAAGGCGCTGGAGTTCGCCAGCCTGAAGGACGTGGCGGTGGGGCAGGATGTGGTGGCGATGGGGTACGCGCTCGACCTGCAGGGCGGCGAAGGCGGCGCATTCAGCGTGACGAAGGGGATCATCAGCCAGAAGAACAGGGTCATCAACGAGGGGTCGAACGCGGCGATCTTCGGTTCGGTGCAGACGGACGCGGCGATCAACCACGGGAACAGCGGCGGACCTTTGCTCGACCTGACGGGGAAGGTGGTGGGCGTGAACACTGCGCTGGCGCCGGACCCGACGACGGGCGAGGCGGCGCCGGGCATCGGCTTTGCGGTCGGCTCGGACATCGTGAAGGCGATCATTGAGCAGCTGAAGGCGCAGGGCCGGGTGAACCGCGGCTTCCTCGGCATCCAGGGGTTCGAAGCGCTGCGGCCGGCGGTCGCGCGGCAGCTGGGGATCCCGGAGAGGGAGGGCGGAGTGGTCATCCAGACGGTCCTGGCTGGCGGGCCGGTGGCGCAGGCCGGGCTCCAGGCAAAGGACGTCATTGTGAAGATCGGCGACGTGGAGATTGACAACGAGGCAGACCTGGCGGTGGCGCTCATCAAGTACCAGGCCGGCCAGAAGGTGAAGGTGGAGTTTTACCGCAACGGGAAGCGGCAGAGCGCGGAGGTGACGCTCGGCTCGCCGCCGTCGAACTGACCGGCGAACGGGGACAGGGCCACGGGGGCCGGCGGTGAGCCGGCCCCTCTTCGCGCGCGGGCGGAGGGACGATAATGGGCGCATGCGGGTCGTGAGCCTGGTGCCGAGCCTGACGGAGCTGACCTGGGAGCTGGCGCCGGAAACGCTGGCGGGGCGGACGAAGTTCTGCACGGAGCCGCCGGAGATGGCGGCGGCGGTTCCCGCCTTCGGGGGAACGAAGGACCCGGACGTGGCGGCGATTGCCGCGCTGCGGCCGGACCTCGTGATTGCGAACCGGGAGGAGAACCGGCGGGAGGACGTGGCGGCGCTGGAGGCCGCCGGGCTGCGGGTGCTGGTGACGGTGATCGATTCGGTCGAGGAGGCGCTGGCGGCGATCCGGGCGATCGGCGCGGAGGTGGGGAACCCGGGCAGGGCGGACGCGCTCGCGGCGGAAGTCGAAGCTGCGCTGGCGGATGCCGCGCCCGGCGAAGGGCCGCGGGTGTTCGTGCCGATCTGGCGGCGGCCGCTGCTGGGGCTCGGCGGGGGGACGTACGGCAGTTCGCTGCTGGAAGCATGCGGGGCGGTGAACGTGCTGCGGGAGCGGGAGCGCTACCCGGAGGTGACGCTGGAGGAGGTGCGGGCGCTCAGGCCGGACCTGGTGCTGCTGCCGGATGAGCCCTACCACTTCCGGGAGGAGCACTGCGCCGAGTTTGCGGAGGCGGCGCCGGCGCGGCTGGTGGATGGCAAGCTGCTGTGGTGGTACGGGCCGCGGATGCCGGGGAGCATCCGGGCGCTGCGTACGCTGCTGGCGGAGGCTGCGGCATGGCGGTGAGACGCGCGGCAGCGGCGGCGGCACTGCTCGGGGCGGCCGGCGCAGGCGCTGCTGCGGGCTTGGCCGCAGCGGACCGGCGGCGGTGGCGGCCGCCGCAGCCGGCGGGGCTGGTGCGGGAGGTGGCGGGGGCACGGCTGCACTACCTCGACGAGGGCGCCGGGCCGGCGCTGGTGCTCGTGCACGGCTTCGCCGGGAGCACGTTCAGCTGGCGGGCGGTGGTGCCGGAGCTGGCGAAGGAGTTCCGGGTGATTGCGGTGGACCTGCCGGGCTTCGGGCTGAGCGACCGGCGGCCGGGGATCGGCTACGGGCACGAGCGGCACGTCGACCGGCTGCTGGCGCTGCTCGACCTGCTGGGCATCGAGCGGGCGGCGTTTGCCGGGCATTCGATGGGTGGAGCGGTGGTGCAGCGGCTGGCGGCGCGCGCGCCGGGGCGGGCCGAGCGGCTGGTGCTGGTGGGGTCGGTGAGCGCTGGGGCGAACCTCGACATCGGCCGCCGGCGGCGGGCGAGCCGGCTGATGTTCGGGGCGATCCGGCTGGCGGCGATCTCGCCGACGGTGATGTACGCGGCCGGACGCCGGGGGCTGCGGCAGATGGTGGCCGACCCCTCGTTCGTGACGCCGGAGGTGGTGCGCGGGTACATCGACCCGCTGCTCATCCCGGGGACCGTCCGGGCGGTGGCGGAGATGGCGCGGGAGCATGCCGCGGAGCCGGCGGTCGACCTCGGCGCCATCGCGGCGCCGGCGCTGGTGGTGACCGGCGAGGCGGACGTGGTGGTGCCGCCGCTACGGGCGGAAGAGCTGGCGAAGGCGCTGCCGGCGGCCGGACCGGCGGTCGTGATCGACCGGGCAGGGCATCTGCTGGCGGAGGAGCGGCCTGACGCGTTCCTGCGGGCGACGCTGCCGTTCCTGCGGGCGGGGGCTCAGGCGCGGCGGTAGGCGACCTCGCCGCGGCAGATGGTGGCGGCGACATGGAGGTCGTGGTCGAGGAGGACGATGTCGGCATCGAAGCCGGGTTCGAGCTGACCCTTGCGGTCGGCGGCGCCGGCGACGCGGGCGGGGTTGGTGCTGGCGAGGCGGAAGGCGGCGGGAAGGTCGAGACCGAAGATCTCCACGGCGTTGCGGAAGTGGACGTCGAAGGTGGCGACGCTGCCGACGATGGTGCCATCGGCCTTGCGGGCGTGGGCTCCGGAGACGGTGATCTCCTCGCCGGCGAAGACGGCCTGGCCGGCATCGACGCCGGCGAGGTGGAGGTTATCGGTCACGATGACGGCCCGGAGCGGGCCGAGGAGGCGGTAGGCGAGGCGGAGGACGGCCGGCTCGACGTGGGCGCCGTCGCAGATCAGTTCGCAGGTGACATCCGGGGCTTCGAGGGCGGCGACGACGGGGCCGCCTTCGCGCTGGTGGATGGGGCGCATGGCGTTGAAGAGGTGAGTGACGTGGGCGATGCCGGCTTCGAAGCCGTGGCGGCATTCGGGCACGGTGGCGTCGGTGTGGCCGAGCGCGGGTACGGCGCCGAGGCGGGCGATGGTGTGGATGAGGGGCAGCGCACCGGGCAGCTCGGGGGCGACGGTGACCTGGCGGACGAGCCCGCCGGCCGCCTCGTGGAAGGTTTCGTACTCGGCGATCGAGGGCTCGCGGAGGTAGTGCGCGGGGAAGGCGCCGCGTCGGATGGGGTTGAGGAAGGGGCCCTCAAGGTGGAACCCGAGCGGTTCGGCTGAGCCGGGCAGGGGCTGGATCGCCGGGCGCAGGGCGGACAGGCGGGCGGCGGTAGCGGCGGCATCGGGGCCGACGGTGGAGACGAGGAAGGCGGTGACGCCGCGGGAGGGCGCCCAGGCGGCATAGGCGGCGACTTCGGCGGGGTCGTCGCTGAAAAAGGTGCGGCCGCCGCCGCCGTGGACGTGGACATCGATGAAGCCGGGGCCGGCGGTCAGCCCTTCGGCATCGAGGATTTCGGCGCCGGGCGCTTCGAGGTCGCGGCCGACGGCGACAATGCGGGGCCCCTGGACGAGGATATCGGCGCGGTGGGGGCCTGAGGGGCTGGCGACAACGGTGTTGCGGATGAGGAGGGACATGACGGCTTTACCCGGAAGCTTGACTGAGCGGTAGACGGCGGAGAAGGTGAGGGGCAACCTCCCTGGAGGCTGGCGGGGCAGTGAGCACCGGAGTGACGCGGCGGCGAGCCGCCGCTGCAGGGATTGTTGTCGGCTTCCTTGCCGCGGTCTACGTCGCACTGGTCGTGCTTGGACGGGTCGACCAGTACCTGTTCCCGGCGAACGAGGTGGCGGTGCCGGCCGTGCCGGCAAAGGTGCCGGGGACCGACCTCGGCGTGAACGTGTCGCTGCCGGGGGTTTCGGAGCAAGGGCCGAAGCCGTGGACGCCGGATGCGCGGCTGAACATCCTGGTGCTGGGGATTGATAAGCGGCCGGGGCAGCCGGAGGACGGAAGCTACCGGAGCGACACGATGTTCATCGCGAGCATCGACACCCATGCGGGACGGCTGCAGCTGCTGGCGATACCGCGGGACTTCTGGGCGGAGATCCCGTACGGGAATACGCCGGGGGTGTGGGCCGAGAACAAGATCAACGCGGCGTACTCGTACGGGCAGTTCTACAGGTACCCGGGGGGCGGAGCGGCAGCGGCGGTCGCGGCGGTGCAGCACAACCTGAACATCACCATCCGGCACTACGTGGTGATCGACTGGGAGGGGTTCGTGCGGCTGATCGATGCGCTGGGGGGCATCGACATCGACGTGCCGGAGACGATTTCGGACTTCGGGACGGACGTGCTGGAGGTCTTTCCAAACAACACGGTGCAGGCAGGCCGGCAGCATATGGACGGCAGGCAGGCGCTGGGGTACTCGCGGGTGCGGGTCGACGGCGACCTGAAGCGGATTGAGCGGCAGCAGCTGGTGATCCGGGCGGTTGCGGAGAAGGCCGTGAGCCTGGGGTATATCGCGCGGATCCCGGAGCTGTGGAGCGCCTACCGGGACGCGTTCAAGACCGATATCGACAACGGGCTGATCCCGGGGTATGCGCTGATGGCGCGGCAGGTGGACCTCGGGAGGATCGAGACGTTCTCGCTCGGGAAGGCGATGTACGGCGGGGTCTCGGAGGACGGCCAGCTGATCCTGCTGCCGAACCGGGAGCAGATGTACGCGATCATCGATGAATTCCTGGCAGACCCGCAGGCGCGAGATGAGGCGCCGAAGATCGCGCTGGTGACGCCGCCGGGCGGGCAGGCCGCGGGGAAGGCGGCACTGGCCCATCTCGCGGCATGGGGAATCTCGGAGGCGTGGGTGACGGTGGTGGCGGGCGACGGGACGGGGCAGGCCGGGATTGTTGATGTGACGGGCAAGCCGTACACGGCGGGGAAGCTGACCGGGCTGTTCGACCTGCGCATGCAGAACCCCGACGGCACGGAGCCGCCGGGGTTCGACATCGTGGTTCGGCTGGGCGAGAACACGGCGCTGCAGACGCCGAAGGGCGGGAACTAGCTCCCGGTGACGGTGACGGTCGCTTTCATCT
Source organism: Tepidiforma bonchosmolovskayae (assembly GCF_008838325.1). GTDB lineage: Bacteria > Chloroflexota > Dehalococcoidia > Tepidiformales > Tepidiformaceae > Tepidiforma > Tepidiforma bonchosmolovskayae. The sequence continues at coordinate 784,418 of NZ_CP042829.1, forward strand.
GCGGGTGGTAGTCGCAGGTGATTTTGTAGGATCCGGGCTGCTGGAAGACCCAGGTGAAGACGTCGTTCTTCTTCATGTTGCCCGAGACGTTCTTGCCGTCGATGTCGACGGTGTGGAGTGCGGTTTCGCTGTTCTTGAAGTAGACGGTTTCGCCGACTTTGACGGTGAGCTGGCTGGGGTTGAACTGGAGCTTATCCTGGTCGATGAGCGGGGCGCCGGCGGGGATGCGGCTGTCGGAGCCGTCGGCGACGCCCTTGTCGGACGAGCTGCTGCTGCCGCCGCCGCAGGCGGCGAGGGCGAGCGCGGCGGCGACGGCGAGTGTGGCTACGAGTACGGGGCGGGTGAAGCGGTGCATGGCCAGATGAATCCTCCTTCCCGCGGGCTGCGCGCGGGTCCTGTCGTTTCCAGTGTGCCCAATCCGCGCCGGGGATGGCGTGCGGCGGGCGAGCGGGTCGACAGGTTCGATGGTGCCATTGACGGGGGCTATGGAGCCGGCCGAAGGTCCGTTCCGGGGGCGCCGATAGCCCGTTTCGAGGGCGGCGGGTGAAGCCCGGGGAAACGGTGCGAGGCCCCGTTCACGGCGGGGCCTCGCGGAGCGGGAGGCGGGGTGCGCGACCCGGGAAGAAGCGCTGCGGCAGGTTCAGGGTGTGCGAAACTGTTGAAATGGTCAAGCAGTTACGCGATTCGAGTGGCGTGGAGGGCGGGGCTGTGCTGAAATGGCCGGCATGGGCGACAGCAGCATCCCGGTGCAGGTGTGCCCGCGGTGCGGCTCAGCGATGGCGGACATCAAAGGTTCGCGGCTGGCCGTCTGCCGGCGGTGCGGCTACAAAGACGACTGCTGCTGACGGCCCGGTGTCAGGCAGCGCGGCCCCGCTTCCGTTTCGGGGTATCGAAGGCGGCGAGCTGCTGGCGCATGCGCTGGATGCGGCGGAGGCGGTAGGAGCTGGCCACCGGCATGGCATCATCGAGGTAGACGGGGCCCTGGCAGCGGGCGCAGCGGACGGGTGCAGCGGGGTCGGTGCCGGGCAGGAGGGGGCGGAGTCCTGCGAAGGTGAGCGGCGCACCCTTGGGGCCGACCCAGCGGGCCGTGATGTGGCCGCAGTGCAGGCATTTGAGGTCGCCGGTGACGAGCATGCTTGGCCTCCCAGTGATGGTGGGAGGAGTATTCGTCACCGTGTGCGGATGCCGGATTGGGGAGATCCCGCGATGCGGCCGGGAAAATCCCGCGATGCGCAGCGGCGGGGCCTGCGTTCCGGGGCCGGTGCGGGCTACGGGTCGTGGATGATGGCGTCGATGCGGTAGCGCATCGTGCCCTGGGGGGCTTCGACCTCGACTTCTTCGCCGACGCGGCGGCCGAGGAGGACGCGGCCCACAGGGGATTCGACGCTGATCTTCTTCTCAGCGGGGTTGGCTTCGCGCGGGCCGACGAGCTGGTAGGTCACCTGAATGTTGCGCTCGAGGAAGGTGACCGTGACGCCGGAGCCGATGGCGGCGACGTCGGCATCGAGTTCGGAGCGGTCGGCGACGACGGCGCGCTTGAGTGATTCTTCAAGCTGGCGGCGGCGGTTCTCGGCGAGGGCGAGGGCTTCGCGGGCGGCGTGGTAGGGGGCGTTCTCGCGGAGGTCGCCGTCGGAGCGCGCGGTTTCGACGGCGCGGATGAGGTCGGGGATGCGGCGCTCGAGTTCGGCGAGCTCGCGCCTGAGGGCTTCAATGCCTTCGGCGGTCATTTCGATGGGGGTTTCGACGACGCGGGTGCTGGCGCTGGTGGCGCGGGGGCCGTTCGCCTTCGGGAGGCGGAGGCCGGTGCCCAGGTTGCGCTCGGTGTACCCCTTGTTCTTGAGGAACCTGAACCAGGCCTTGAGGGCGTCGAGGCGACGCTGGCCGTTGGGGTCGGTGGGACGGAGGTTGCGCTCGCCGTACTGCTCGACGATGGCGGGGGTGAGGTCAGCGGTGATGCGGTCGAGGCCGATGTCGTTGCAGAACTTTTCGGCGTAGGCGGCGTATTCGCGCTCGGCGGGTTTGAGGCTGGCGGAGAACTGTCGAAGGGCTTCGCGGAGGGTGACCTGGGTGGCCGGTACTCCAGCGGGCGTTTGTGTCATGGCTCTACTGTACCATTCGGGCGGGGGTTTGTGCTGTACGCAATGGATAACGTTCTCGGATGGGATGACCTGGAGCGGCTGTTCGCGGGGGTTGCGGACCGGGAGGGGATTGCGCGGCTGCAGCGGCACTGGGCGCTGGTGGAGGCGGACGAGGCGGCCGGGCGGCTGACGGCGGTCGATGCCCGGGAGGCGGTGCGGCGGCAGTACGGGGAATCGCTCGAGCTGGTGCGGATTGCGGAGGAGGCGCTCGGGAGGGGCGAGGGGGTGCGCTACGCCGACATTGGCACGGGAGGCGGATGGCCGGGGCTGGTCGCGGCATGCGTGCGGCCCGGCTGGGAGGTGCACCTGGTGGAGCCGCTGCAGAAGCGGGCGCGGTTCCTCGAGGCGGCAGCCCGGGAGCTGGGATGCACGAACGTGACCGTGCACGCGCTGCGGGCGGAGGAGGCGGGACGGGGGCCGCTGCGGGAGGCGTGCGGGCTGGTGACCGCGCGGGCAGTGGCGGAGCTGCGGGTGGTGCTGGAGTATGCGGCGCCGCTGGCGGCGGTGGGCGGGGTGATTGCGCTCCCGAAAGGGAGCCGGCTGGAGGAGGAGCTCGCGGCTGCGGAGACGGCGATTGGGGAACTCGGGTGCGAGCTGGATGCGATCCTGCCGATGCGGCCGGAGGTGAGCGAGACGGTGCGGGTGGCGCTGCTGCGGAAGCGCGCGTCCTGCCCGGGGCGGTATCCCCGGCGTGTGGGGCTGCCGGAGCGGCGGCCGATCGGCGGGCCGGTGCGCCGCACAGGCGTCATTGGCGCAGATTGCTGATCATTTCATTCGCGTGTTGGCAGCCGCGTGCTATAGTGCCGCGCAACTGGCGGGAGACCATTCGATGGCCGCCAGAAACGGAAGGCATGCAGGAGGCAGCATGGACCCGAACGTCATTGTCAATCACGTGATGCGGCTGGTGCGGTTCGACACCAGCGTCTTCGACGAGGTCCGCGACGATGCGAACGAGCTGATCCCGGCGCTGGTGGTGGCGGCGGTTGCGTCGCTGCTGGCAGGGCTCGGCGCGACGCTCTTCTGGGAGTTCAACTTCGACTTCGGCCCGAAGAGCCCGTGGCTGAACCTGTTCATCCTGGGCGGCATCTTCATGGCGGCGCTGTACGCGGTGTGGGTGCTCGTCGTGTACGTGATGCTGGCGCAGGTGTACAAGGCCTCGGCCGATGTGCAGTCGCTCTTCCGGACGATGGGGTATGCGGCGTGGCCGCTGGCCCTGAGCGTGCTGATGTTCATCCCGGTGCTGTACCCGGTGTTCGCGCTGGGTTCGATCGTCCTGCTGTTCGTGATGAGCATCTATGCGGCGCAGTCGGTGACGAATGCTGACTCGACGCAGGTGGTGATGGCGAACCTGGCCGGGATGGTGGTGTTCACGCTGGTGCTGAGCATCATCGCGTTCTCGAGCGACACGACGATCATCGGCGCAGGTATTTTCGCGATCCTGCAGCAGATTCCGTAGCGCCCGGGCGGCAGCGCGGGCAGGGCCGACAGCGGGGACTCCGGGCTCCGGAGGCTCCGCTGTCGCTGTTTTCCGGGCGAGGTTCTAGCGGCCAACCGTGGGATGATGGGCGGCAATGTCTCCGGAAGTCGTCGCCCGGCGTAATACGCGCCTCTACTACGCGTTCGTCCTGTTCAACGACTTCGGGCTCTGGTTCGGCATCTGGATCAAGTACCTGGTGGTCGAGCGCGGGCTGGAGCTGAAGTACATCCTGCTGATGGACCTGCCGTTCTGGTTCGCCGTGGCGGCGCTGGAGGCGCCGTTCGGGGCGCTGGCCGATCGGGTGGGCCACAGCAGGGTGCTGGCGCTCGGGGCTGCGGTGTATGCGCTGACGATCCTCGGGTTCGGGCTTACGACGAACTACTGGATGCTGTTCGCGGACTACATGCTCTGGGCGGTGGCGCAGGCGTGCCGGAGCGGGGCGGACCAGGCGATCGTGTTCGATTCGCTGAAGGCCGCGGGGCGGGAGGACCGGTTCGCGCGGATTGCCGGGCGGGGTTTTGCGCTGACGATGACGGGCGGGCTGGCGGGCATCGTGCTGGGCGGGTTTGCGGCCGCGACCTGGGGGATGACGTTCACGGTGCAGGTGAGCGCGGTGACGCCCCTGGTCGCGATGGCGGCGGCGCTGCTGATGGTGGACCCGCGGCTGACCCATGCGCGGCGGCCGTACCTGGAGCAGGTGCGCAGCGGATTTGCCTATGCGTGGTCGCACCCGCCGGTACGGGCGACGATGCTGCTGCTGACGGGGCTGCTGATGGTGACGTTTGCGCCGGTCGTGCTGGTGCAGCCGTTCCTGATCGTGCACGAGGTGCCGACGGGGCTGTTCGGGGTGTTCCAGGCGCCGGTCCGGCTGGTGGGCCTTGCGGCGGCGCTGGTGGCGTGGAGGGTGACGGCGCGGGCCGGCCGCGACCGGGTGGTGGGAGCGGCGTGCCTCAGCGTGGTGGCGGCGTTCGCCGGCCTGGCGCTCTGGGACTCGGTGGCCGCGTTTTCGCTGTTTGCGGTGCCGGCGGCAGTGCAGGGGCTCATCCGGCCGACCCTGGATGCCTACATCAACGAGCACACGCCAAGCGACCGGCGGGCGACGGTCCTCAGCGTGGTGTCGCTGGCGTTCAGCGTGCAGGTCGGGTTTCTGGAGGCGACGCTCGGTTTCATCACCGACGACATCGGCATCCGGGCGGCGTTTGCGTTCACGGCGGCGGCCTTCGCGGTTCTGCTGCCGCCGCTGTACTTCGCGTGGCGGCGCGTGTATCGAGAGACAGCTGCAGCCGGCACACGGTAACCGTGCCGGCTGCGGGCGGATGAACGAACGGGGATGCCTCAGCTGAGGGCGGTGCGGAGGGCTTCGCAGGCCTCGGCCATCCCCTTCTTTGCGCCGTCGAGCATGGCGGTGAGCTGCAGGAAGATGTGGGGCTGGTCCTGGTAGATGCTGAGTTTGACGGGCACGCGGGCCTTCTGAAGGGCCTCGGCGTAGAGCTTCGAGTCGTCGAGCAGAGGGTCGAGCGTGCCGACGATGAGGTGAGCGGGCGGCAGGCCGCGGAGGTCGCCGTTGATGGGGAAGATGTACGGGTCCTTCGGGTCGGCGCCGGCGGAGAGGTAGTGGCGGTAGAACCAGTCCATCATCTGGCGGGTGAGGATCTTGCCTTCGCCGTTTTCGATGACGGAGGGGAGGTCGTTATTGCCGGTGAAGGCGCCGTAGAGGAGGAGCTGGAGGCGGGCCCGGGGGCCGCCTTCGTCGCGGAGGCGGAGGGCGGCGCAGGCGGCGAGGTTGCCGCCAGCGCTGTCGCCGGCGAGGGCGAAGCGGGAGCCGTCGGCGTTCAGTTCGGCAGCGTGGTCGACGGCCCAGCGGACGGCGGCGACGCAGTCATCGAGCTGGGCGGGCGGGGTGTGCTCCGGCGCGAGGCGGTAGTGGACGCTAACGACGACAGCGCCGGCGCCCTCGGCGAGCTCGGCGCAGAGCTTCGTGTGGGTAGCAGGCGACCCGATCACCCAGCCGCCGCCGTGGAAGTAGACGACGAGGGGGAAGGGGCCCTGGCCGGCGGGGGTAAAGATTTTGACGGGGATTTCGCCGGCCGGGCCGGGAATCGTGCGGTCAGTGATCGTGACGGAGGCAGGGAGCGGCTGGTTGAAGGCCTGGAAGGAGACTTCGGCGTTGGCGCGGGCGGTTGCCGGGTCGAGTTCCCACAGGGGCGGGACGCCTGCGGCCTGGGCCTGGGCGGCCATCATCTGGAGCAGGGCTTCGACCTGGGGGTCCATGGGCTGGTCCTCCTCGGGAGAGCTGTCGGGCGGACTCTACGGGGAGGTGGGGGAGGGGGCAAGGGGAGCGGGGAGGAGGGAGGAGGGAGGAGGGAACCCCGCCTGCTCCCCGCTCCCCGCCCCAGGGAGCAGGGAGCGGGGAGCAGGGAGCAGGGAGCAGGGAGCGGGGAGCAGGGAGCGGGGAGCAGGGAGCGGGGAGCAGGGAGCGGGGAGCCGGGAGCAGGGAGCAGGGAGCAGGGAGCGGGGAGCAGGGAGCGGGGAGCGGGGAGCGGGGAGCAGGGAGCGGGGAGCGGGGGTCAGGTGGGGCGGCCGGTGAGGAACATGAGGCCCTTGGCGAGGACTTCGCCGACGAAGACGGCGCCCATGGCGATGTAGAGGAGGCCGGTGGCGCTCTGCATGGCGCGGATGCGGGTGGTCCGGTAGGCGAGGTAGGCGAGGATGATGGGGAAGACGAGGCCGACGCCGATGCGGAGATAGAGGACGGGGTTGGCGAACAGGCCGACGTCGACAGGGTTGGCGGGGAGCGGGACCTCGCGGACGGGCACGGCGAGGTTGACCGCGAGGACGATGAGCTGGAGCGCGTGGGCCCCGAGGAGGATGAGGCAGAGGTCGCGCAGGGGCCAGGCCGGCAGTGCGCCTTCGGTGAGGTACCAGTGGCCCCAGGTCATGGCGACGGAAACGGCGCCGAGGGCGAGCGTGCCGGCGAAGAGGCCGAGGAAGATGGCGGGGTAACCCCAGGTCGGCGGGGCGAACATGATCGATAGGAGGACGATAGCGGCGAGCCCGGCGAGGGACCCGAAGATGCCGGCGATGCGGCCGATGGGGTCCCAGCCCATGAAGACGGCGAACATGTAGACGCCGCTGGCGATGGTGACGACCAGGAGCGCCTGGCGGAAGCGGGGGAAGGGGTCGGGGTCGATGCGGTAGCCGTCGACGTCGGGGCCGAGGGAGAGGGAGCTGGCGGTCCAGAGGGCGAGGATGCCGGCGATGGCGATGCAGAGCGCCATGGTGAGGACGAACCCGCGGGTGACGCCGCCGCGGAGGTCGCTGGCGAGGGTGACCCAGAGGCTGCCGATGGTGAGTTCGGCGAGGATAATGAGCAGGGTGTAGGGGAGGGCCTCGACGTTCACCGGTTCGAGTGTAGGGGCGGGCCTGCCAAGGGTCAGGTGCGCGCGCGGGCGAACTGGCGGCGGGCAGCTTCGACGGCGCCGGGGAGGAGCTTGAGGACGGCGTCGATCTCGGCGGGGGTGGTGGTTTCGCCGAGGGAGAAGCGGATGCTGCCGACGGCGCGGCGGATAGGGACGCCCATGGCCATGAGGACGTGGGACGGCTCCCAGGTGGAGCTGCTGCAGGCGCTGCCGGAGCTGACGGCGACGCCGCGCTCGTCGAGTGCGGCGACGAGGGCATCGCTTTCGAGGCCGCCGAAGGCGACGTTGAGGATGTTCGGGAGGCAGTTGACCTGGCAGCCGTTGACCTGGACGTCGGGGATGGCCGCCAGGATGCCATCGCGGAGGCGGTTTCGGAGTTCGAGGACGCGGGCGGAGCGCTCGGCGGTGCCGGCAGCGGCGACCTGGAGGGCGGCGGCCGTGCCGGCGATGCCGGCGACGTTTTCGGTGCCGGCGCGCTTGTGCATCTCCTGGCCGCCGCCCAGCAGCAACGGGTGGAAGGGGGTGGCGCGGCGGAGGTAGAGGATGCCGGTGCCCTTGGGGCCGCCGAACTTGTGGGCGGAGAGGCTGAGGGCATCGACGCCGAGGGCTTCGACATCGATGGGGAGCCAGGCGGGCGCCTGGACGGCGTCGGTGTGGAGGACGATCCGGTGGCCGCCGGGCGCGGTCCGTTCGCGGAGGAGGGCGGCGAGCTCAGGGATCGGCTGGATGGTGCCGACCTCGTTGTTGGCGAGCATCACGTTGACAAGGATGGTGCCGAGCCGGATGGCGCGGTCGATTTCGGCGAGCGAGACGCGGCCCGAGGCGTCGCAGCCGACGACGGTGACCTCGAAGCCGAGCTCCTCGAGGAAGGCGGCGGCGTGGATGCCGGCGTGGTGTTCGATTGCGCTGGTGATGACGTGGTTTCCGGCGCCGGCGCGGCGGAGGGCGTAACTGATGCCGAAGAGCGCGGTGTTGATGCTCTCGGTGGCGCCGCTGGTGAAGATGATTTCCGAAGGGCGGGCGCCGAGGCAGGCGGCCACGGCGGCGCGGGCCTCGTCGAGGGCTTCCTGGGCATCGCGGCCGATGGCGTAGAGGCCGCTTGGGTTGCCGAAGCGGACATCGAGGAAGGGGGCCATGGCCTCGCGGGCGACGGGCCGGAGGGGACTGGTGGCGGCGTGGTCGAGGTAGATCATCTGCCGGGTCCAGCGTAGCAGAGGCGGCTGCGGTTGACGGCTGCCGGGCGGCGCGTGCAGGCTTTCGGCCATGCCGGAGGCTTCGCTGCTGACGGATGAGGTGCGCGCGCTGGTGGGCCGGGAGACGCGGCTCGGGCGGGTGCAGGTGACGCCGCGGGCGTACCGGCGGGCGCACGAGGTGTACGTCGGCGGAGCGCCGGCGCGGGTGCCGGCGGAGGGCGAGCCGGTGCCGGGGTACGTGATTACCGGGCTGGAATCGGAGTCAGAGGCGCCTCCCTTCCCGGAGCTGCTGCCGAACTCGCTGCTGATTGCGAACGAGTGGGCGTTCGAGCGGCCGCTGCGGATGGGCGAATGGCTGGAGATGGTGCACCGGGTGACGGATGTGCGGGAGCGGTTCGGCGGCCGGTTCGGGTACAGCATCGACGTGCTCTCGGAGACAGCGTTCTTCGATTCCGAGGGGCGGCTCGTGGCGCGGAGCGGGCGGACAATGACGCAGTACTCGGCGGCGGAATCGGGTGCGGGAGGGGTGGAATGAGCGTCGCGCCGTCACTGCGGGAAGGGGACGAACTGGGGCCGTTCGAGCTGCGGCCGGAGCTGGGGCAGGTGATCCGGTACTGCGCGCTGCAGTGGGCGTTTCCGCCATTCTTTTATGACGAATCTGCTGCGCGGGCGCAGGGGATGCCGGGGACGATCGTGCCGGGGCCGCTGAAGGTGGGGCTGCTCTACCGGGCGGTTGAGGAGTGGCTGGCGGGACGGGGGTGGATCCGGCAGGTGCGGGCGGCGCACCGGCGCCCCGACCTGGTCGGGCGGCCGATTGCCATCGTGGGCCGGGTTGCGCGGGTATATGCCGAGGATGGCGCGGAGCGGGCTGACCTCGAGCTGGCGATCATCAATGAGGAGGGGCAGCCGAGCGTGCGGGGGTTTGCGGTGGTGGAGCTGGCGGGGGCCGGTGAACGCTGAGGCGGACCGGGCCGCGGAGGAGGGTCGGGCGCGGATCCGCGCGCTGCTGGCGGAGTTCGAGGAGGTCGACGAGCGGGTGAGCCACGGCGAGGCGGCGTGGTTTGTGCGCGGGCGCCGGCAGGCAGCGATGTTCGCTGACCGCCACCATGATGGGCGGGTGGCCGTATGGATTGCGGCTCCGCCCGGCGTGCAGGAGGCGCTGGCGGCCGCGCGGCCGGACCGGTATTTCCGGCCGCCCTACGTTGGCCAACGGGGCTGGGTCGGCGCGTGGCTCGATACAGACTGCGACTGGGACGAAATTGGCGGTCTGCTGGCGATGGCGGTGGAGCTGGCGCGCGGAAGGAGCAGCGGGCGCCGGCGATAGGTGACCAGGCAGGCCCCGTTTGGTCCGTTGGCGGCGAGATAGCGATAATTCCCGCGAAGTTCACCCCGGGAGGCGCGTATGCACCGGGAAGACGCCTGGCAGATCTTGCTCGATTACACGCAGGAGGAGCGGACGCGGAAGCACGGGATCGCGGTTGAGGCGGTGATGCAGGCGTACGCCCGGCTGCTGCACGAGGACGAGGAAAGGTGGGGGATTGTCGGGCTGCTGCACGACTTCGACTGGGAGATCCACCCGACGGAGGAGCTGCACCCGATGGAGGGGTCGAAGCTGCTGGCAGCGCGGGGTGTGCCGGAGGACATCCGGTATGCGATCCTCTGCCACGCGCCGTTCCTGGGGCTGGAGTACCGTTCGACCATGGACCGGGCGATTTACGCGTGCGATGAGCTGAGCGGGTTTGTGATCGCCTGCGCACTGGTGAAGCCGGACCGGTCGCTATCGTCGGTGGAGCCGGCTTCGGTGCGGAAGAAGATGAAAGACAAGGCGTTTGCGCGGAGCGTGCGTCGGGAGGACCTGGTCAACGGCGCCCGGGACCTTGGGGTGGACCTCGACGAGCACATCCGGTTCGTGACGGACGCGCTGAAGCCGGTAGCACACTTGCTGGGGGTGAATCCATGAGGGCTGAACAGATCCCGGACCGCAACATCGGCATGGAGATGGTCCGCGTGACCGAGGCGGCGGCGCTGGCGGCGGCGCGGTGGATGGGCCGCGGCGACAAGAACGGCGCCGACAAGGCGGCGGTGGATGCGATGCGGCTGATGCTGGACACGGTGGCGATGGACGGCGTGATTGTCATCGGCGAGGGCGAAAAGGACGAGGCGCCGATGCTGTACAACGGCGAGCGGGTGGGGAACGGGAAGGGCCCGCAGATGGATGTGGCGGTGGACCCGCTGGAGGGCACCCGGCTGACGGCGATGGGCCGGCCGGGGGCGGTGAGCGTGATTGCGTGTGCGCCGCGGGGGACGCTGTACAGTCCGAAAGACATCTTCTACATGGAGAAGATCGCGGTCGGGCCGGAGGCGAAGGGGCGGATCGACCTTTCGGCGCCGGTGAAGTGGAACCTGGAGCAGGTGGCCAAGGCGAAGGGGATGCCGGTGGAGGAGCTGACGGTGATCATCCTCGACCGGGACCGGAATACGGAGATTGCGGACCAGGTGCGGGCGGCCGGCGCGCGGATCAAGTTCATCACCGACGGCGATGCGCCGGCGGCGATTTCGACGGGCATCGCGGGTTCGGGCGTGGATGTGATGCTCGGCATCGGCGGGTCGCCGGAAGGGGTGATTGCGGCGGCAGCGCTGAAGTGCCTGGAGGGGGATTTCCAGGGGCGGCTCTGGGCCCGCGATGAGGAGGACAGGAAGAAGGCCGCCGAACTCGGGCTGGACCTGGACCGGGTGCTGACGATCGACGACCTGGTGAAGAGCGACGATGTGTTCTTCGCGGCCACGGGAGTGACCGGCGGCGAGCTGCTGGCGGGTGTGGAGTTCACGCCGCGCGGTGCGGTGAGCGAGTCGCTGGTGATGCGGGCGCGTTCGGGGACGATCCGGCGGATCCGGGCGGAGCATCACTGGCGGAAGCTGCAGGGGATGGCGAACGGCCGCTGACGGGCGGCATGACGTTCGGCCACGGAGACGACAGGGGGTGACGCGGGAGCGGTGCAGACTGGCGGATGCCCGCTGCGCTGGACGCTGGCGGGCGGAAGGAGGCGCAGGCTGCCGTGGCCGACGGAGCGCCGCCGGGGAGGAATTGTTCAGGCGGGTTACCGAATGCGTTCCCACGCGGCGGCGTTTCGTGCGACACTGTGGGCCGTGAACGGGACCAGGCTGGTGCTGCTGATGGTCGGCGGGGCCGTTGCCATCGTGCTCGTCTTCCAGGCGCTGAACCAGTGGGGATGAGGCGCCCGGGAGGGGCCGGCAAAAGTTACAGACCGTTTACACGACCCCGGGCAGATGGGCGACAGAATTCGTTGACCCTATTTCTGCGCGATTCCTACACTGCCGGGAGATGAGGAGATGCCATATGGAGCGTAGATTTCTTCGACGCATGGCGCTCGGGCTGGTGCTCGGGGCGCTGACGATCATCCCTGCGGTCTCGGCTTCGGCGGGGAGCATGCCGGGCCGGGAGCCGGAGACCGTCCGGGGCCGCGGGTTCGACCACGTGGCGGTGCTGCCGGCCCTGCTGCCGAACAGCAAGGAGAACACCAGCACGATCGCGCAGAACAACGGCACCGCGCCGGCGACGATTGTGATGGACATCTACACACCGGCCGGGGTGCTGATCCCCTCGGCGACGGTGGCGTACAGCAATGTGCCGCCGGGCGGCACGCGGGTGTTCGCGCAGGCGGCGAACAGCGGCCTGACGCCGGGCTTCCGCGGCGTGGGCGTGATTTCGAGCGACCAGCCGATCAACGCGCTGCTGGTGCGCGACATCGAATCCAACGTCAACTTCGCCAAGTCGTACTCGATTCACAACGCGTACGCGACGGGCGGCACCAAGGTGACGCTGCCGTATGTCGCGAACGCGCTGAACGGCCTGTACAACACCCGGTTTGCGGTGGCGAATACGGGCACGACCGAGGCGTGCGTAACCATCACCTACGTCTTCCCCGGCTCTTCCGCGGCGCCGGTGGTCGATGCGGGCTCGGGCTCACTGGCGTGCTCGGGCGGCGGCTACCGGATCCCGGTAGGCGGCCAGATCTCCTTCGCGCCGACCGCCGTGGACGGCGCTATCCCGATGCCGGCCTCGACGGCGAACTCGCTGATGGCGGCGACGCTGCAAACGTCGAGCTCGACGATCACGGTCGCGGTTGACGCCTACCTGAGCGGCGGGCTCCGGAAGCTGGCGTCGTACGACGGCTTCATCGTGGAGCCGGCGAGCGCGAGCGACCTCGGGACACAGATCTCGATGCCGCTGGCGATCAAGCTGGACGGGTTCTACACGCAGTACCTGCTTTCGAACCCGAACCCGACGGCCACGACGGCGACCATTACGTACGTGGGCAACACCGGGACCTACACGGTGAACCTGAACATCCCGGCGAACGGCACGGCCAGCCACAGCGTCTATGAAGCGGCCGGCGGCATCCCGGAGGGGTTCGTCGGTGCGGCGACCATCACGGCGAGCCAGCCGATTGCGGCGGTGCTCTTCCGCTCGAAGATGACGGCGCCGGGAAGCTTTGTGGATGAGGACCTGTACACGGCCGTCAACGGCATCCCGGTGAACAAGGCGACGACGACGGCGAAGCTGCCGCTGATCTTCCGCCGGGCCTACCAGACCGGGAGCTTCAGCGGCTACAACACCTGGGTGAGCGTGAGCGTGGCCGACGGCGGCACGGCGAACGTGACGATCACGGCGATCAACGACACGTCGAACACAGCGCCGGGCTGCAACGCGCCGGGCACGTACACGACGACGAAGACGATCAACGGGTCGTTCATCTTCTACCAGAACGCGAACGTGGATTCGGGCCTCGGGGCCTCGCCGCCGAGCTGCTTCTGGGGCGGGATGACGATTACGTCGGACCGGCCGATTGTGGTCATCGCGAACGCGACGAACGACCTGAACCTGGGCGATAACGACGGCCTGTACAACGCTTTCAGCAACTAGCCGACGGCCGAACTGAGGCCACCTGTACGGCGCCCGCAGTGATGCGGGCGCCGTTTCGCTTTGCCGGGGAGCGGCGGTTCGCCGGTTGGCCGGGCCGCCCTACCATGGGGGCGATGTCGATCGCGTTCGGGGGCATCGTCGCCCTGTTCTTCCGGGGGCTGAACCTGGTCGTCGCGCTCGGGCTGGTGGGGCTGTGCTCGTACGAGCTGGAGAAGGGCGACTACGGGCGGTTCGTGCTGGGCCTGACGTTCGTGGGCATCGTGAACGCGGCGACGGGCGGCCTGACGGCGGCTACGGCCTACCAGGTGGCGAACCAGCGCCGGCCGCCGGGGATGGCGCTGGCGAACGGCGGGGTGCTGGGGGGCGGCCTGGGGGCGGCGGCCGTCGCCGGGGGGCTGCTCGCGGGCTGGTGGTTCGCGGGGGAGGCGCGGCAGGAGGCGCTGGCGGTCGGGGCGGCGTGCGCGGCGGTGGTGGTGAACGGTGTGGTGGCCGGGGTGTTCCTGGGCCGGGAGGCCTTCATCCGGTACAACCTGGCGCTGGTGTGCCCGCCGCTGTTCGCACTGGCGGGGATTGCAGCGACGTTCTTCGTGCTGGGTCAGCGGACGCCCGACGCGGCGCTCTGGGCGTACGCCGCAGGCTGGTGGGCGGCGGTCGCGCTGCTGCTGGTCTCGGGCGGGGGGGCAGGTGCGCGGAACGCGCGGCTGGAGGGTGCGATGCTGGCCGCCATCGGGCGGTTTTCGCTGCTGGCGGGCATCGCGAGCGGGATTTCGTACCTGAACTACCGGGCCGACCTGTTCGTGGTGCGGCATTTCGAGGGGGAAGAGGGCGTGGCGGTCTACTCGCTGGCGGTCTATCTCGCGGAGTCGGTGTGGCAGGTGAGCGGTTCGCTGGCGCTTGCGACATACGCGCGGGTGGGGTCGCTCTCGCGGCCGGAGGCGGCAGCGCTCACGGCGCGGGTGATGCGGCACACGGTGGTGCTGCTCGGGGTGATCTGCGCGGGGCTGTTTGCGGCGTCGTGGGCGATTGAGGCGGTGGTGTTCCCGAAGTACGACGGCATGGGGTCGGCGCTGCGGTTCATCCTGCCCGGGGTGCTGCTGTACGGGCTGGCGCAGTCGTTCTCGGGGTTCTACACATACCAGCGGGGGATGCCGTGGGTATCGGCGGTGGTTGCCGGGGCAGGGCTCGTGCTCGACATGGCCTTCGCGTTCACGCTGGTGCCGCGGATGGGCGTCGATGGCGCGGCGCTAGCGAGCGCGCTGGCGTACAGCCTGGCGATTCTCGGGGGGCTGACGGTTTTCATGCGGCAGGAGCGGATCGGGCCGGCGGGGATTTTCGGGTTCGGGCGCGCGGAGCTGGAGGACTACCGGGCGCTGCTCAGCCGGCTCCGGGCCGGGCTTGTGCGGGCGCAGGGGTAGGCGCGGCGGGGCAGAGGGCGGGGTCGGGCCGGGGGATGGGGATGGGGAGCCCGGTATCGGGGTCGGCCAGGACGAGCATCGGGACGCCGAAAACGCGTTCGAGGGCCTCGGGCTGGAGGACGGCCGAAGGCGGGCCGTCGAAGGCGAGGCGGCCCTCGCGCAGGGCGATGATGCGGGAGGTGAAGCGGCCGGCGAGGGCGAGGTCGTGGAGAACGGCGACGATGGTGATGCCGCGGGCGTTGAGGCGGCGGAGGAGGTGCATGACCTCGACCTGGTGGGCGACGTCGAGGAAGGTGGTGGGCTCGTCGAGGAGGAGGATGCGCGGCTCCTGGGCGAGGGCCATGGCGATCCAGGCGCGCTGGCGTTCGCCGCCGGAGAGTGCGGCGAGGGGACGGTCGGCAAGGTGGAGGGAATCGGTGGCATCGAGGGCCCATTCGACGGCGTCGATATCGCGACGGGTGACGCGCTGGAGGAGGCCCTGGTGGGGGTAGCGGCCGCGGAAGGCGAGTTCGCGGACGGTAAGGTCGAGGCCGCCGGCGGGCGCCTGGGGGAGGATGGCGAGGACGCGGGCGACGTGGCGGGAGTTCATCGCGCGAATGTCCCGGCCATCGAGGAGGACGCGGCCGGCGCGGGGCGGGTGGAGGCGGGCCATACCGCGGAGGAGGGTGCTCTTGCCGGAGCCGTTCGGACCGAGGATGGCAACCATTTCGCCGGCTTCGACGGTGAAGGAAACGTCGTGGACGACGACGCGGTGGCCGTGGGCGAGGGTGAGGTGGTCGACCGTGAGGTTCATCGGAAGCGGACCAGGTAGAGGAGGAAGGGGGCGCCGATGGCTGCGGTGATGATGCCCATGGGAACTTCGGCGGGCTGGATGATGAGGCGGGCGCCGAGGTCGGCGAGCACGACGAGGATGGCGCCGTAGAGAGCGCTGAAGGGGATGACGAGGCGGTTGTCGCTGCCGACGGTGTAGCGGGCGATGTGGGGGCAGACGAGGCCGACGAAGCTGACCAGACCGGCGATGGAGACCGCGGCGGCGGTCAGGATGCCGACGACCGCGAGGACCATGAGGCGGGTGCGGTCGGTGAGGAGGCCGAGGCCGGCAGCGACGTCGTCGCCGAGGGCGAGGATGTTGAGGCGGCCGGCGAGGAGCACAGCAGCCGCCAGGCCGCCGGCGAACCAGGGCAGGGCGGCCCAGAGGTCGCGCCATTCGGAGCCGTAGAGGCCGCCAGCGAGGAAGCCGAGGCTCGTCTGGAGGAAGGTGCGGGAGGAGGCGAGGAGCCCGACAATGGCGGCGCCGAAGAAGGCGGAGAGGGCGACGCCGGCGAGGGTGAGGCGGAGGGGCGAGACGGCGCCGCGCCAGGCGATGACGTAGAGGACGCCGGCGCCGACGAGGCCGCCGGCGACGCAGGCGGCGGCGATAGCCCACTGGGGCGACTGGGGGTCGCAGACGATGAGGCTGGCGCTGGCGAGCCCGCAGGCGGCGGTGACGCCGAGGATGGTGGGGTCGGCGAGGGGGTTGCGGGTGACGCCCTGGAGGAGGGCGCCGGATACGGCAAGGCCGGCGCCGACGATCATGGCGTCGAGGAGGCGGGGATAGCGGATCTGCCAGACGACGTTGCGGGCGAAGACGTCCTCGGGGGAGGTGAGCCCGGACCAGACTTCGCCGGGGGAGAGCCGGACAGCGCCGAACATGAGGCTGGCGTAGCCGGCGGCGGCGAGGACCGCAAGGCCGAGGAGGAGGATGGCGAACGGCCGCCACGCGCCGCGGGGGAGCGCCCTCGATGGGACGCTCCCGGCTGGTGCAGCGGTTTCGGCGGCCATGTTCGCCATGGTACGGGGCGACGGCTGAGCCGCCAGCGGCGCGGGACTACTGCCCGCCGACGGCCTTCGCCACAGCGTCGAGGGCCAGCTTGACGCGCGGGCCGGGCGCCTGGACGAAGAGCTCGACGTCGGCGTCGATGACGTGGTTACTGGTGACGGCCTTGAGGCCGCGGAAGGGCGGGATGGTCGGGATCAGGCTGGCGAGGCGCGGAGCCGGCGGGGGCGCCGGGGTGATGGCGAAGATGTAGTCGGGGTTGAACTCGATCATCTTCTCGGGGGCAATGGTCGCGTAGCCGGGGAAGGGACCGGCATCGGGGAGGGCGTCGGCGGGGTTCTTGATGCCGAGCTCCTTGAGGATGTCGCCGGTGTAGCTGGTGCTCTTGGCAGCGTAGAGGGTCTGGTCGCGGTCGGAGAGGATGGCGACGGCGGTGATGTTCTTGCCGGCCACGGCCTTCTTTGCGTTGGCGAGGGACTGCTCGATATCGGCGATGACCTTATCGGTGGCTGCGGTGGCGTTGAGCGCCTTGCCGACGAGGCGGAGGGCATCGAGGACCTGCTGGTAGCTGTTGGCGCCGGCGAAGATGACAGGAACGGGGAGCCCTTCGAGCGGCTGGCGGAGGGCGGGCTGCGCGTGGATCACGGAGTCGGCGATGACGAGGTCGGGCTTGAGGGCGAGGACAGCCTCGAGGTTCGGCTGGTAGGCGGTGCCGACGGCCTGCGCCGACTGGGCCTCAGGCGGGTAGTTGGCACTCGACGGGCGGCCGGCGACGGTCTTGCCGGCTGCGTAGACGAGCTCGACGGCGGTCGGGCTGACGGCGACGATGGTCTTCGGCTCGGCTTTAATCTCGACCTTGCGCCCGAGCATATCGGTGACGGTGACGGGGTAAGCGGCTGCCGGCGAGGGGGAGGCAGGCGCCGCGGTGGCGGTCTGGCCGGCCGGGGCAGTTGGCGCCGGGGTGCCCTGGTCGTCATCGTCGCCGCCGCAGGCAGCGACGACGAGGGCGGAGGCGGCAACCGTTGCGGCTGCGCCGAGCAGGAGGAGACGGCGGAGTGAAACTTTCATTTCTGCTGAGACCTTCCTGATTCGCGGCTTGGCGGAGAACTTTGGACCAGTATACCGAGCCTTGGTCTTCGGTCACGTGTGCGAAAAGACGGGGCGGCGGCTCACTGCGCGATGGAGGCGGGTGTGTCACGATGGGAGCGACTTCACCTGCGGAGCTGCGACCGTGTCCCATCCCCAATTGCCCTCGCTGCCGGGTTCGCCGAAAGAGCTCTCCGGCGTTGAGAAAGCGCTCCTAGCGCTTTCGTACGGCGTGCATGTCATCGGTTCGCGGGCTGCGGACGGGACGCTGAACGCGATGCTGGCGGACTGGGTGATGCAGGTATCGTTCAAGCCGCGGCTGCTGGCGGTTTCGATTGAGAATGATGCGCGAACGCTGCGGTTCATCCGGGAGACACGGGTCTTCACGGTGAACCTGCTGCACGAGAAGGACGGCATCACGATCGCGCGAAAGGTGGTGATGCCGTCGGAGGCGAAGAAGGTGCGGGGCCGGTCGGAGGCGATGGCGGCGCAGGTCATCGACAAGCTGGCGGGCATCCCCTACGGGCTGCACGACAACGGCTGCCCGGTGCTCGACCAGGCGCTGGGGTGGATTGCGTGCAACGCCGTGCAGTTCGTCGAAGTGGGGGACCACACGCTCGTCATCGGCGAGTGCGTGGACGGGGAGCGGCTGCGGCCGGGAGAGATGCTGATCGAGCGGGACCTGGGCTGGGAGTACGGCGGGTAGCGGAGGCCGGGCCGGTCAGTCGGCGAAGAGGGCGGCGAGGGGGAGTTCGAAGCCGGGGACGGGGAAGGCGGCGTCGTCGCTCGCGAGGGTGTCGCGCTCGGTGTAGGTGTGGGCATCGCCGCCGGGCCGGTGGACCGTGATGGTGCGGTTGCGCGGCCGGACGATCCAGACGCGGCTGGCGCCGGCATCGAGGTAAGCCTGGATCTTGCGGGCGACGTCGGCTTCGCGGTCTTCGGGCGACATGATTTCGATCGCGAGGGTCGGGGCGCCGTCGACGTAGCGGTCGGAGGGCGGGCCCTGGATGCGGTCGGCGGCCCGGAAGGCGAGGTCTGGCGCGAGCACCGTGTCGGGATTGCGGGCAACGCGGTAACCGGTTTCGAGATCGAGCCTGCCGAGGTGGTGGCGCTTGACGAACGAACCGAGCGCGAGCGCGAGCTCCGCAGCGATGGCGCCGTGGCGTTCTCCGACGGGCATGTGCTCGATGACCCTCCCTTCGACCAGTTCGAGCCGGCCGCCGTGGGGCGGGTCAGGAAGCTGCCAGAATTCGTCGGCCGTGAGCAGGGCCGGCACCGGGCCGGGCTGGGCGCTCATGCCGCCATGATACCAGCGGGCGCAAAGGCCGGGCCGGTCAGTCGGCGAAGAGGGCGGCGAGGGGGAGTTCGAAGCCGGGGACGGCAAAGGCGGCGTCGTCGCTCACGAGGTTGTCGCGCTCGGTGTACGTGTGGGCATCGCCGCCGGGCCGGTGGACCGTGATGGTGCGGTTGCGCGGCCGGACGATCCAGACGCGGCTGGCGCCGGCATCGAGGTAGGCCTGGATTTTGCGGGCGACGTCGGCTTCGCGGTCTTCGGGCGACATGATTTCGATCGCGAGGGTCGGGGCACCTTCGACGTAGCGGTCCTGGGCTGCTTCGTGCAGGCGGTCGCGGTCGAGGAAGGCGACATCGGGGGCGACGACGGTGTCGGGGTCGCGGGCGAGGCGATACCCGACCTCGGTGTGCACCTCGCCGAGTCCGTTCCGGGAGACGAGGGAATGGAGTTCCGCGACGATGCGGGCGGCGATCCTCCCGTGGCGGCGCCCGACGGGCATGTGCTCGATGACCCTCCCTTCGACCAGTTCGAGCCGGCCGCCGTGGGGCGGGTCAGGAAGCTGCCAGAATTCGTCGGCCGTGAGCAGGGCCGGCACCGGGCCGGGCTGGGCGCTCATGCCGCCATGATACCAGCGGGCGCAAATGCCGGGCCGGTCAGTCGCGCGGGAGGCCGAGGCCGCGCTGGGCGATGATGTTGCGCTGGATTTCGCTCGAGCCGCTGTAGATGGTCGGCGCGACGTTGACGAGGTGGCCTTTTTCGAAGACGCCGTTCGCGACGGCGTACTTCGAGTCGGGCTCGAGGGCGCCGGCAGGCCCGAAGAGGTTGACGCCGAAGTTCGTAATGCGCTGGGCAAGCTCGGTGGCGAAGACCTTGATGACGGAGGCTTCGTAGTTGGGGATACGACCGGCCTCCTGCATCCAGGCGATGCGGTAGGCGAGCATGCGGCCGACCTCATTCGCGACCCAGAGGTCGGCGATGCGGTGGCGGAGGATGTCGCGGTAGGCTTCGCCGGAGCGGCGTTCGCGCCAGAGCTGCATGAGGAGTTCGAGCTGCCGCTGGTTGGCAGCGATGGAGGCGACGTTGGAGCGCTCGAAGTCGAGCAGGGTCATGGCGACGTACCAGCCGCGGTTCTCCTCGCCGACGCGGTTGCGGACCGGCACGCGGACGTCTTCGAAGAAGACTTCGTTGAATTCGTGGTAGCCGGCCATGTTGATGAGCGGGCGGACGGTGATGCCCGGCGTCTTCATGTCGACGAGGAGGAAGGAGATGCCCTTGTGCTTCGGTGCGTCGGGGTCGGTGCGGACGAGGAGGAAGCACCAATCGGCGTGGTGGGCGCCGGTGGTCCAGATCTTCTGGCCGTTGACGACGTAGTCGTCACCGTCGCGGACGGCGCGGGTCTGGAGGGAGGCGAGGTCGGAGCCGGCGCCGGGTTCGGAGTAGCCCTGGCACCAGGTGACTTCGGCGTTGGTGATGCGGGGGAGGTGTTCGGCTTTCTGCTCGGGGGTGCCGTGGACGATGAGGGTGGGGCCGATCATGCCGACGTTGAAAACGCGGCCGCCGTCGGGGGCGCCGGCGTAGGCGAGCTCTTCGCTGAAGATCATCTGCTTGATGTGGCTCCAGCCGAGGCCGCCGTACTCCTTCGGCCAGGCGGGGGCGATCCAGCCCTTCTTCGCCAGCTTTTTGTTGAAAGCGAGCTGCTCTTCCCAGTTCTCCTGGGAGGTGGGCCGGACGGGGCCGACGCCGCGGTTGGGGAGGGCTTCTGCGAGGAAGTCGCGCACTTCCTTGCGGAGGGCTTCGTGTTCAGCGGTGAACTTGAATTCCATGGGGTGCGAACCTCCTCGGGAGCTCGTAGTGCGGTTTCAGCTTACCGCACGGTAGCGGCTGGCGCCCGTGAGCGAATCGGGTAGGATGCGGAGGTTGCATCGATTTCCGGGGGGCGAGGCGCGTGGGCGAACCGGCGCGGCGGCTGAACGTGTTCTTCGACGTGGACAACACGATAATCACGTGGGACGTGAAGCTCCGGCCGGGCGTGCGGGAGGTGTTCGAGGAGCTGCGCGCGGACGGGCATACGGTCTACCTGTGGAGCGGGATGGGCCCCCGATGGGAGGTAGTGCGGCGGTTTTCGCTGCACGAGCATGTGGCGGACTGCTTCTGGAAGCCGCTGACGGACCACCACAACCGGCTGCGGGAGCTGGGAATCCCGGTGTGGCCGGATTTCGTGATCGACGACCACCGGGAGGTGGTGGAGGCGTTCGCGGGGGTGCAGGTGGCGGAGCCGCTGCTGCCGCTGGAGCGGGACCGGGAGATGTGGCGGGTGCTGGAGGCGATCCGGGTGTTCGCGGCGGGGCGGTAGGGGCACAGCCCATGCGGAACGATGGCATACTGGAAGTACGATGGCGAACGTCACCATCCGCAACATACCCGAAGACCTCCACGCAGCGCTGAAGGAACGCGCACGGCGAAACCGGAGGAGCCTCAACGAGGAGGTGCTGGCGCTGCTGGAATCCGCCTGCCAGGCACCTCCCGGTCCTGCCGACGAGCTCGCGGTCGCTATCGAGGCCGCGCGCGAACGCTGGCGTGACAGCGCAGGGGAGCAGGAGCTGCCGACATCTGATGACGTCGCGGGCTGGATTCGCAGCGGGCGGGCGTGAGGAGTGATTGTCGCCGACGCCTCCCTCATCGCGTGTCTCCTGCTCCCGGTGGCAGAGCGAACCGCAAATGCACTCGCCGTCCGCGTGCGCTCGCTCGACGCCGGGTGGGTGGCTGCGCCGATCGGGCGGCTGGAGTTTTTGAACGCCGCTGCGGGGTACCTGCGGCGCGGACTGATCAGCGCCGAGGGCCTCGTGGATGCCTATGACCTGGCGGCGCGCGCCGTCGCGTCGTTTCGTCCCTCCTACCGCGCGGTAGCGGAGCTGCCCGCCCAGAGCAGCTGCACCTCCTATGACCTCGCGTATGTGCAGGTCGCCCGGGAGACCGGAGCACCGCTCGTTACATTCGACCGGGAGCTCCTGAACGAGTTCCCAGGCACAGCGACCCACCCCGAGGTCTTCCTTGCGGGGCAGGGCTGAGGCGCGGGACCGCTGGCGGAGCTGCGCGTAGAATGCGCGCACACCCTGCCGCGGAGCTGTGTCCATGGAGTACGAGGCGATCCTGTACGACGTCGAGGACGGCGTCGCGACGATTACGCTGAACAAGCCGGAGCGGCTGAATGCGTTCGACGACCAGATGCTGGCGGAGTGGGCGGATGCGATCCGGCGGGCGGACCAGGACCGCGGGGTTGGGGCGATTATCATCACCGGGGCGGGCCGCGGATTCTGCAGCGGGATGAACGTGGCGGCCGAGGCCGGCGGTCACGGCGTGCTTCGAACGCAGGCGACGGTGGCGGACCGGCGGCACAGCCTGCGCGACCGTGTGCATCCGATTCCGCGGGCGCTCATCC
Source organism: Tepidiforma bonchosmolovskayae (assembly GCF_008838325.1). Taxonomy (GTDB): domain Bacteria; phylum Chloroflexota; class Dehalococcoidia; order Tepidiformales; family Tepidiformaceae; genus Tepidiforma; species Tepidiforma bonchosmolovskayae. The sequence continues at coordinate 806,640 of NZ_CP042829.1, forward strand.
AGCTCGAGAAGCCGTACATCGCGGCGATCAACGGGGCGGCGGCCGGCGCGGGGATGGACATGGCGACGATGGCCGATATCCGCTTTGCGGCGACGACGGCGCGGATGGGGATGACCTATGTGCGAATGGGGCTGGTGCCGGGGGATGGGGGAGCGTACACGCTGCCGCGGGTGATTGGGGTGCAGCGAGCGCTGGACTTGATCTGGACGGGGCGGATGATCACGGCGCAGGAAGCGCTGGAGATGGGGTATGTGCTCGCGGTGTACGAGCCGGAGGAGCTGCTGCCGCGGGTGAAGGAGTATGCACGCCAGATTGCGAAGGGGCCGGGGGTGGCGGTGCAGCTTTCGAAGAAGCTGGTGTACCGGTCGGCGAACATTTCGTTCGACGAGCACCTGGACATGGCGCAGATGGCGATGTTCATCGCCCAGTCGACGGAGGATGCCCGGGAGGGTCCGCGGGCGTTTGTGGAGAAGCGGGAGCCGCAGTTCAAGGGGTACTGAACGGGGCGGCTGGACGGGGAGGGCTGCCGGGCGGCGGTCAGCGGAGGAAGTTGAGGAGGGAGAGGTTGGCCGTGCGGCCGATGGCCCCGAGGGCGGCTTCGAGGGCGTTCTGAGCGGCGGTGAAGCGGACGATCGTCTCGGCGATGTCGACGTCTTCGACGCCGGCGCGGAGCTCCTGGAGGTTGGTGTCGGTCTCTTCGGAGCGGGAGGTCGTGGCTTCGAAGCGGTTGAGGCGGGCGCCGACTTCGGCGCGGGCGTTGAGGACGCGCTCGAGGCCGCTGTCGATATCGGCGATGTAGGGGCGGACCTGAGCGCCCGGGGCGCCGGACTGGAGGGCGTCGCGGAGCTGGATGAGACGGTCGAAGAGGTTGCCGAAGACCTGGTCGCCGATGATGTTGACGGGGACGACGTCGCGGGTGGAGACGCGGCGGAGGCGTTCGCCGTTGTCGCCCTGCCAGGTGATGGCCGCGGGCGGGGTGCCGCCGACGGCGTAGGCGGGGGTGGTGGTTTTGTGGCCGCTGAAGATGTAGACGCCGCCGAAGCTGGTGTTGGCGACCTGGGCGAGCTGTTCGATGATCTGGTTGACCTCGGCGGCGATGTTCTGGCGCTCGCTGACGCCGAGGGTATCGTTGGCGGCCTGGACGGTGAGTTCGCGGACGCGCTGGAGGAGGTCGGTGGCGCCGGAGAGGGCGGCTTCGGTGACGTTGAGGAAGGCGGTGCCATTCTCGAGGTTGCGGCGCATCTGGGCTTCGAAGGCGATGGACTTCCGGTACTGCATGGCGAGGGCGGCGCCGGACGGGTCATCGCTGGCGCGGTCGATGCGGCGGTTGGTGGCGAGCTGGCGCTGGACGCGGTCCATGCGGTCGGCGGCATCGGTGAGGTAGGAAACCTGGCGGTGGACGCGGGCCTGTTCGCTGAGTCGCATGGGGGCTACCTCGTGGCGCCGGTGCGGTTGATGAGGGTATCGAGCATGTCGTCGATGACGGTGATGACGCGGGCGGCGGCGTTGTAGGCGTGCTGGGCGGCCTGGAGGTTCGTGACTTCCTCGTCGATGTTGACGCCGTGGGTTGCCTGGCGCGTTGCGTCGAGGTGGTCGACGAGGAGGCCGGCAGATTGTTCGTTGCCGAGGGCGCGGTTGACATCGGCCCCGAGGACGGAAACGAGGTTGCCGTAGAAGTCGCCGGGGGCGACTTCTACGCGGATGGCGTTGTTGCCGGGGGCGGTGAGGTCGGCGACCTGCTGGGGAGCGGTGTAGGTGCCGGTGACGGCGACGTAGAGGGTCGCGACGACGTCGGAGCCGCTGGTGAACTGGATGGTTCCGCCGGGCGCAGAGATGTTGGCGCTGTTGTAGGTGCCGATGGGGTTGCCGTCGTACTGGAGTTCGAGCGTACCTGAGGAAGGCGGGTTTTCGACGATGGTGTAGGTGCCGGGCTGGAGGCCCTGAGCGACCTGGAGGCCGACGAGGGTGACGCCGGGGCTGAGGGTTTCGCCGGTGACGAGGTGGGTAGCGGGGGCGCCGGCGACCATGTTGGGGCGGAGTTCGAGGCTGGCGATCTGGAGGGCGATGGAGGCGTCGCCGGGGGAGTTCGGGGCGGCAGCGGTGGCGATCCTGTGGGGGTTGGCGGCGAGCACAGGGTTGAGGCGGATATCGCCGGCACCGGTGCCCTGGAGGAAATCGAGCCCGGTGGAGTTATCGAGGCCGTAGCCCTGGCGATGGAGGGTGTTGACGCCGTTGATGAGGCCGACGGCGAAAGCGTCGAGCTTGCGCTGGAGGTCGGGGAGGGCCTGGTCGCGGGCATCGAGGATGCCCTTGAGCTTCCCGCCGCCGGCGACGACGTCGAAGCCGTCGTTCTGCCAGGTGAGCTTCGTCATGGTCGGGTCGCCGGGGTCGGGGCCAGCGACGATGGTGCGGGCAGTTGCTCCGAAGACGAGTTCGTGGGAGCCGAGGTAGACGGTGACTTCGCCGGTCTGGGCTTCGGAGTACTGGACGCTGGCGACCTCGGAGAGCTTATCGAGGAGGACGTCGCGGCGGTCGCGGAGGTCGTTGGCGCGGTCGCCGTTGAGTTCGACCTGTTTGATCTGGAGGTTGAGGGCGGCGATCTCGCGGGCGAAGGCGTTGATTTCGTCGGCGGCAGAGGAGACGAGCTGGTTGAGGTTGCGGCGCTGGAGGTCGAGTTCGGACTGCGCGGCCTGGAGCCGGAGGGTGAAGGTCTGAGTGGCGTGGACGAGCGCGGTGCGGGCCGCGGAGGACTCGGGTTCGTTGACGACGTCGTGCCAGGCGGCCCAGAAACGGGCGAGGAGGGCGGAGATGCCGTCGTCGGAAGGGTCGTTGAAGATGGTCTCGGCGTTGCGGAGCGGGGCGGCGAAGGCGGAGTGCTGGCCGCGGGAGGAGAGCGCCTGGCGGGCCTGGTAGTCGATGAATGCGTCGCGGATACGCTGGACGTCGCGGGCGTCGACGCCGAAGCCGGGCTTGCCGAGAAGGCTGTCGCGGGCGGACCAGGCGGCGCCTTCGAGGCCGATGGGGCGGAGGAGGACGCGCTGGCGGGAGAAGCCGGGGGTCTGGGCGTTGGCGATGTTGTGGGCGGCGACGTCGACGGCGAGCTGGTGCGCCCGGAGGGCTTTGACAGCGGTATCGAGGCCGATGGAGAGGGCCATAGGCGTACCTCTAGGCGCTTCGCGAGACGAAGCCGCTGCCTTCCTGGAGGGTGGTCTGGCCGGCGGGCCCGTAGGTCGGGGCGAGGTGGCCGGAGAGGATCGCGGCCCAGCGGTCGCGGAGGCGGATGGCGCCGAGGACGAGGCGGGCGTTGGCTTCCTGGGCCTCGCGCAGTTCGCGGGCGCGCTCGAGGAGGCGGTCGCGGGCTACTTCGAAGCCGGTCACACCGTGGTCCTCGGCAAGGGCTACGAGGTCATCGAGGGTTTCGCAGGGGGCGGCCAGCGTTCCAAGGAGCTTCATCCGCTCGGCTTCGCGGGTTTCGACCTGGCGGACGGTTTCGAGCATCCGGTGGCTGACGGCTTCGATACGCGGGTACTCGGAGGCGATGAGCGCCTGCTGCTTTTCGCGGGCGAGCGTGATGAGCTCGCCGAGCAGGCGCTCCTCCTCGGCCAGGAGGTCGAGGATGCGGCCGAGGGCGGCAGTGCTCACGGGAGGTCCCCGGCGATGCCGTCGGCGAGGAGCCGGGCGGCGATTTCGCGGGCGTTGGAGGAGTAGGTTCCGCTGGCGATGGCGGCCTTGAGGGCAGCGACCTTCTCGGCGCGGACGTCGCGGGCTTCGGCGACGGCGCGGGCGGCCTCGGCGACGATGCGGCCGCGGGGCGAGAGGGTGAGGACATCGTGGGCGGCGCGCGCGCCGTTAGCGCCCTGGGCGCTGCCGGATTGTGCGGCCTGGCCGGCGGCGCCGGGGCCGCCGGCAGGGTTGAGGTGGGTTCCGCCGAGGTTGAGACCGTCGATGCGTGCCATGGGGTGCCTCCTGGCGGGGTGGGCTAGCGGGTGATGCGGGTGGCGAGCTCCAGCATGGCGTCGCCAACGGCGAAGGTCTTTGCGCAGGCGCTGTAGGCGCGCTGGGCGACGATCATGCTGACGAATTCCTGGGCCACGTCCACATTGGAGCTTTCGAGCGTGCCGGGCCGCAATGGGGCAAAACCCTCATCCCCGGGTGACGCGACCTGCGGTTCGCCGCTGTTCGCGGTCGGGCGGTAGAGGCCGTCGCCGAGCGCTTCGAGGCCCTGGGGGTTGGCAAACCGTGCCACGCGGATGCGGCCGAGCTCCTGGCGCTCGCCGTTTTCGTCGAGGGCGGAGACGACGCCGTTGCTGTCGATGGCGGCGGCGGACCAGCCGGCAGGGAGGCGGATCGGGTCCCCGTTTTCGCCGGGGACGATGCGGCCGGCGAAATCGACGAGGGTGCCTTTGCCGTCGAGGAGGAAGCCGCCGTAGCGGGTGTAGACCGGTTCGCCGGCTTCGCCGCGGATGACAAAGAAGGCGTCGTCCTGGAGGGCCGCGTGGAGGGGCGAATCGCTGGCGATGACCGCGGCGGGGGTGAGGAGGAGGTCGCGGGTGGTGACGGCCACGCCGAGGCGGCCGCTGTCAGCGGTGGCGGCGGCATCGGGCAGGCCCTGGTGGAGGGCACGGAAGGCCTTGAAGCCGCTGGTGTTGGCGTTGGCGAGGTTGTGGGCGACGGTATCGAGGATGTCCTGGTTGTGCACGAGGCCGCTGGCGGCTGCGGCGAGGATGGTGGGCATGGCGGGCGACTCCCTTCGGTCGGGTTAGAGGCGGCCAAGCTCGCCGGAGGCCTGGTCGAGCGTGGTATCGAGGCGGGCGAGGACGGCCTGGCTGGCCTGGTAGACGCGCTGGACGGCGAGGAGCGAGGTCAGCTCTTCGACGAGGTTGGCGTTCGAGGATTCGAGGAAGCCCTGGCGGAGGCCGGGGTCGGCGGGCGGCACGCCCTCCGCATCGTCGACGGGGCGGAAGTAGGCTTCGCCGGCGCGGGCGAGCTGAAGGGGGGCGAAGTCACGGATGCGGAGGCGGGCCACTTCGGCGCCGTTCTCGTCCTGGATCGTGCCGTCGGCGGTGATGGTCACGGGCCCGGGCGGCAGGGTGATGGGCTGGCCGTCGTCACCGAGGACGTAGTAGCCGGCCGAGGTGACGAGGCTGCCGGCGGCGTCGCGCTGGAAACGGCCGTCGCGGGTGTAGAAGACGTTGCCGGCCTCGTCGCGGATGGTGAAGAAGCCGGCGGAGAGGGCGAGGTCGAGTTCGAGGCCGGTCTGGCGGAGCATGCCCTGCTGGAAGTCGGTGACAAAGTCGGCGACGAACTTGCCGGTGCCGACCTGGCCGACGACCGCCTGGATGCGGGCGGAGAGGGGCGCGGGGACAGGCGCCTGCTGGGCGATGGGGACGTCGCCGAGGGGTGCGAGGGAGGCGATTTCGCGCTTGAAGCCGACCGTATTGGCGTTGGCGATGTTGTTGGCGAGGACATCCTGGTAGCGCCAGGCGGCTTCCATGGCGGTGAAGGCGGAGTAGAGGCCCTTGATCATGCGGAGTTCCTCCGGGCGAAGGTGATGCGCAGGGCGACGAACGCGATGCCGCCGACGGCAAGCATGGTGAAGGCGGTGCGGGCGGCGCGCTGGACGGTGGAGGGGCCGGGCGCCTCGCCGGTATCGGGGAGGGTTCCGGGGCGGACGTCGCCGGGCGAGGAGCCGTCGTCGCGGATGACTTCGAAGCGGCCGGCGATGGAGAGCGTGGCAGGGAACTGGCCCTCGGGTGCGCCGGCGGGCCGGGCGGCGACCACGAAGAGGCGGTAGTCGTAGGAGGTGAGGCCCTGGAGGCGGGTGTCGAGGACGCCGATGCCGTCTGCGCCGGTGCGAATCGTACCGACGCGGAAGGGGGCCGCTTTGCCGCCGGTGAGCCAGCCTTCGTAGACGTAGCCCTCGACGGGCGGGAGGTTCTTCACGTCGACGCGGGCGTAGGCCTCGGAGAAGGAGAATTCGAGGACGCCCTCGGCGTTGCGGGGGCCGAAGTTGGAGATGCCGTCGAGGTAGGTGAGCTTGACGAGCTGGGGCACGCCGTTGGCGCCGGCCCCGGCGAGGGGAAGGAGCGCGGCGATCAGGGCGGCGAGCAGGGCGGCGAGGAGGGCCGCGGCGAGGACGGCCGCGCGGCGGGTCATGACGCGATCCCCTGGCGGCGGAGGAGGAGGCGAACCTCCTCTTCGCTGCGGTGCATGCGGCGGGCGAGCTCGGCGACATCGACACGGGCGCCGGCGCGGAGCTGGTCGAGGGCCGGGCGGGGCGCGGCGGCGTAGGCGCGGGCAGCGCGGGCGGCGCCGGGGCCGCGGACGGGGATGCCGGGTGCGGGGGCGGTCTCGGCCGCGGAGGGCGTTCGGTGGCGGATGGCGCGGGCGCCGCCGCGGAGCTGCTGGACCTGGAGGTAGAGGTAGAAGAGGGCGCCGAGGGTGACGAGCTGGGAGATGGCGAGCAGGGCGATGACGTCGGTCATGGCGGCCTCCGGGTGCTAGGGGTTGCGCTCGCGGGCGAGGCGGGCGCGCAGGCGGCCGAGGGCGCGGCCGTGGAGCTGGCAGACGCGCGACTCGGAGATGTCGAGGATCTGGGCGATCTCTTTCATGGTCATTTCGTCGCGGTAGTAGAGGCTGATGATGAGCCACTCGCGCTCGGGGAGGGTCTTGATGGCGGCGGTGAGGGCATCGAGGAGCTGGCGCTTTTCGAGGCGTTCAGTGAAGTCCTCTTCGTTCGGATCGGCGGGGAGCTCGGTCGGCGCGGTGCCGTCTTCGTTGTTGTCGCGGTCGAGGAGGCCATCGAGGGAGACGGTCACCCAGCTGGCATCGATGAGGGCCTGGTTGTACTGCTCGAGGGTGAGGCCCATGAGCGCTGCGGCCTCCTCGTCGGTGGGTTCGCGGCCGTGCTCGCGCTCGAACTCGGTGTGAATCTGCTCGAGCCTGCGGGCTTTCTGGCGGACGGAGCGGGGAAGCCGGTCGAGGGAGCGGAGGGCATCGATGATGGCGCCGCGGATGCGGGAGATGGCGTAGGTTTCGAACTTGACGCCCTTGGAGCCGTCGAAGCGGTCGAGGGCCTCGATGAGGCCGATGGTGCCGTAGGAGAGGATGTCTTCGTAATCGAGGATGGCGGGGAGGCCGATGGCGAGGCGGCCGACGACGTACTTCACGAGCGGCGCGTACTGGCGGATGGCGGCTTCGCGGTCTTCGAAGAGGGGTGCGCTGGAGGCTCGTGCGGTGGCCATGGATGCGGCTCCTCAGGGGGTCAGGCGTCGGGCGCCGGGTTGTCGGAGGTGTTGCTGCCGGATTCGGCGGGGTCGGCAGGGGGTTGCGGCGGCGGCGCCTTCGGCGGGCTGGTCAGGATGACGGCCTCGGCGCCGAAGGCGACGGCGGTGACGAGGACGAAGGTGAAGATGGCGCGCATGAGGGCCTGGTCGAAGGGATAGCCGGCGCGGGTGCCGAGCCAGGCTGCCGCGATCGCCATAGCGAGGGCGGCGTAGACGCCGTAGCGGGCGATAGTGAAGGGCGGGATGGCGTTCACAGCTGGCCCCTCCGGCGCATCTCAAGCTGGCGGCGCATGAGGTAGCGGGCGATCAGGTCGCGCTGCGCGCGGGGCATGTCGAGGAACTCGCAGTGGATGCGGCGCATGCGGTAGCCCCGCTCGGGTTCGCGGACGAAGACGACGCGGGCGCGGACGGCGATGTCGCCGGCCTCGGGGAGGGTGGCTTCGAGGCCGAGGCGCTCGCCGGGCATGGCGAACGCTTTCGAGGCGATGCAGCAGCCGCCTTCGGAGAGGTCGACGATGGTGCCGTCGATTTCGACTTCGGTCTCGGGTTCGTCGCCGGACGGGACGACGAGGCGGTAGATGCGGGAGGGCTTGATGGCGACCTGGAGGCGGTAGTTGCGGCGGCGCTCGTGGCAGTCGATAAAGGCCGGGAGGCGGAGGTACTCCCAGGCCCCGTCCTCGCTGTGGCCGGCGACCTCGGTGACGAAGCGCCAGCGCTTGTTGCGGAAGATGTAGGCGGCGCGGACGAGGGTGCCGACCGGAAGGGGGCGGGGCTTGAGCCCGCGCATGGGCACGAGGATGGCGACGTGCTCTCCGTCGACGTCTTCGATGCGGGTGGCGTAACTCTCGTCGCCATCGCGGGCGGAGACTTCGATGCGGAGGGCAGTGCCGGGGAGGAGACCCTGGGCCATAAATGGATTCTTAGGCCGCGGGGCTGGGGCGCCCATTCGACTTCTCCCGTGATGGGGTGATGGAGAGCCCTGATGCGCGTGTGAAGCGGCACGGATACGGCGTCATGGCTCCCGTTTACCTTCGAAGATAGGCCCGGTGCGACCGCGGCCGGGGTTTCCGGCGGTGACGGCCGCGTGGCAGTCCGGGTGGTTTCATGGTTGCCGGGCAGGGGACGGCGGTGCATCGGCGGGCTCCCGTGCGGGGGCCGGGGAACTCCCTGAACCCGCGCCGGCGCGACCCGGAGCCGCTCAGGCGATGGCGGCGAGGTCGGCAGGTGCGGGGAAGAGGCCGGCGGCGAGGGCTGCGGGCTCGGCGACGACGATCCCGGCGGCGATATCGCGGCCGGCGGAGAGGAAGGCGAGGCCGAGGCCGGTTTCTGCGAGCAGTTCGAGGGCGCCGGCGAGGGAGGGGGCGAGGTCGGTGCCGGTGAGGACGGCGCCGGCGAAGCGGGCCAGCAGGAGCCCTTCGATGGCAGGCCGGACTGCGGCGGGCTGCCAGTGGGCGGGGATGGCTAGGTAGGCGAAGTGGGCGGCGCCGGGGATGGGGGGCGGCGCCCAGGGACCTGCGGGGCAATCGACGAAGAGGCAGGCGCCGCGCGGGGCGCGGGTGACCGTGCGGACGAGGTCGCCGGGGGCAAAGACTTCGCTGCAGGGGAGGCCGAGGGCATCGGCGCAGGCGCGGATGGCATCGTGGGCCCCGGCGCGGGCGGAATCGGCGGCGACGAGGACGGCGGGGCGACCGGCATCGGCGCAGTCGAGCGCCATCTTGAGGAGGGCGGTGGTCCGGCCGGAGCCCTCGGCGCCCTGGATGGAGATGAGGGCGGTAGTGCCTTCCGGCGGGTAGGTGGCGGGGGCGCCGGCGAGCCAGGCTTCGACTGCCTCGGCCGGGGAGCGGGCCCCGGGCGCTGCTTCGAGGACGCGGCGGGCGGCAGGGGCATCCCAGCCCAAGGCTTCGAAGGCGGCGAGGAGCGACTCCTCGCGGGCGGGGAGGGCGGCCGGGGCGGCGGGGCGGAAGCGGGGCTCGGGGGCCGGGGGCGGAGCTTCGGCGGCGGCGAGGGCTTCGAGGTCGGCGACGGTGACGCCGGGGGCGGTCTCGACGCGGCGGAGCGTTTCTTCGAGCACGGCCTGCTGGAGGTGGAGCGGGAGAGCCTCGGCCGGCGCTTCGGGCGGGGCCGCGATGATCTCGACGAGCGGCGGCGCGCCCTCGCGGCGGAGGGAGCGGGTGGAGAGGATGACGGCATCGGGCCCGAGTTCGCGGCGAATCCGGGCGAAGAGGCGCGTGGTGTCGTTACCGATGAAGCGCTTCGTTTCCAACGTTCACCTCGATGTTGCCGATGGCTTCGACCTGGGTTTGGGGCGTGATTTCGGCGAAGGAGAGGACGACGACGTTCGGGAGGCGCCGTTCGAGCAGGCGGCGGAGGGCGAGCCGGATGCGGGAGGAGCAGAGGATGATCGGTTCGCGGCCGGAGCTGGCGACGCGCTCGACCTCTGCGGCGACGACGCCGATGAGGCGCTGGACCTGCCAGGGGGGCATGGCGACCTGGCTGCCGCGGTCGGTCTGCTGGATGCTGGCCGCGATCTCCTCTTCGGTGCGGGGGCCGACGGTGATGACCCGGATGGTGCCGGATTCGTCGGCGTACTGGCGGCTGATCTGGCGGGCGAGCGCGGCGCGGGCGTACTCGGTGAGGAGGTCGATATCGCGGGTGACCCGGGCGTGGGTGGCGAGGGTTTCGCAGATGGTGACGAGGTCGCGGATGGAGACGCGCTCGGCGAGGAGGTTCTGGAGGACTTCCTGGACTTCGCCGACCGTGAGGGTGGAGGGGATGAGGTCGTCGACGAGGGCCGGGTACTCCTTGCGGAGGTTTTCGAGGAGGTCCTGGACATCCTGGCGGCTGAGGAGGTCGGGGGCGAAGCGGCGGACGAGCTCGGTGAGGTGGGTGGCGAGGACGGACTCGGCGTCGACGACGGTGTAGCCGAGGAGCTCGGCCCGCTCCCGGTAGGCGGGGGTGATCCAGCGGGCGGGGAGGCCGAAGGCGGGCTCGACGGTTTCGATGCCGGGGATGTCGCCCTCGGCGGTGCCAGGGTCCATGGCGAGGTAGTGGCCCGGCTGGAGGGCGCCGCGGGCGATTTCGACGCCGCGGAGCTTGACGACGTAGGCGTTGGGGGCGAGGCCGAGGTTATCGCGCACGCGGACGGTGGGGAGGACGATGCCGAGCTCGAGGGCGAGCTGGCGGCGGATCTGGGTGATGCGGCGGAGGAGGGTGCCGCCGGCCTGTTCGTCGACGATGGGGATGAGGCCGTAGCCGACTTCGATTTCGAGGGGGTCGACGGTCATCATCTGGATGACCTGCTGGGGGCCGAGCTGCTCGGGCTCAGGGATCGGTTCGGGGCGGGCGGCGAGCGCGGCAAGCTCGGCCTGGCGCCTGGAGCGGTCGATGAGGTAGCCGCCGGCGCCGATGGCTGCCGCGACCATGAGGAAGGGGAGGCGGGGAAGTCCGGGCATGGCGGCGAAGAGGGCGAGCATGGCGGCGGCGACGTACATCGGCCGGGACTGCGCGGTGACCTGGGAGAAGACCTGGGAGCCGAGGTTCGTTTCGCCGGCGGCGCGGGTGACGATGATGCCGGTGGCCGTGGAGATGAGGAGGGCGGGCAGCTGGGAGACGAGGCCGTCGCCGACGGTGAGCTTTGCGTAGAGGTTGAGGGCTTCGGCGGGGCCGACGCCCTGCTGGAGGATGCCGATGGAGAGGCCGCCGATGATGTTGACGAGGATGATGACGATGCCGGCGATGGCGTCGCCTTTCACGAACTTGGAGGCGCCGTCCATCGCCCCGTAGAAGTCGGCCTCCTGGCCGATGGCTTTGCGGCGCTCGCGGGCTTCGGCTTCGTTGATCAGGCCGGCGTTGAGGTCGGCATCGATGGCCATCTGCTTGCCGGGCATGGCATCGAGGGTGAAGCGGGCGGCGACCTCGGCGACGCGGCCGGCACCGTTCGTGATGACGACGAACTGGATGACCACGAGGATGAGGAAGACCACGAGACCGACGACGAGGTTGCCGCCGACGACGAAGCTGCCGAAGGAGTGGACGACTTCGCCGGCATCGCCGTGGAGGAGGATGAGGCGGGAGGTGGAGACGTTGAGGGCGAGGCGGTAGAGGGTGGTGATGAGGAGGAGGGAGGGGAAGACGGAGAACTTGAGCGGCTCTTCGGTGTAGATGGCAACGAGGAGGATGACGACCGAGACCGCCAGGTTAATGGTCAGGAGGACATCGAGGAGGGCCGGCGGGAGCGGGATGATCATCATCCCGACGATGGTGATGAGGCCGACGGCGAGGAGGATGTCGGTCTGGCCGAGGAGGCGGCCGAGGCCGGCGCTGGCGGGGCGGGGCTGGGCCTGGACGGTCACCGGGCGGCTCCTTGAGCGGGATTGGTGCGGCGGCCCGCGCGGGCGCGGAGGGCGTAGACCCACGCGAGAACTTCGGCGACAGCGTGGAAGAGGCTGGCGGGGATGTACTGGCCGACCTGGACGCTGGCGTGGAGAGCGCGGGCGAGGGGCGGCTCTTCGAGCACGGGGACGCCGGCCTCGCGGGCGACGTCGCGGATGCGGAGGGCGAGGTAGTCCTGGCCCTTGGCGACGACCATGGGGGCGGGCATGGAGACGGCGTCGTACTTGAGCGCGACGGCGTAGTGGGTGGGGTTGGTGACGACGACGTCGGCGGTTTTGACGGCCGCGATCATCCGATTGAGGAGCTGCTGGCGCCGGCGGCGGATGGCGGCCTTGATCTGCGGGTCGCCGTCGGTTTCCTTCAGCTCCTGCTGCACCTCGTGTTTGGTCATGCGGAGGCGCTTGAGGTGCTGGCGGCGCTGCCAGGCGTAATCGGCGAGGGCGAGGAGGAAGAGGACACCGGCGGCCCGGAAGGCGATATCGAAGCCGAGGGCGGCGAGCTTCGCGGTGGCGGCGCCGACGCTGAGTGCGCCGAGGCCGGCGAGGTCACTGAGCTGGCCGCGGAGGGTGAAGCCGACAACGACGGCGACAATGACGAACTTGAGGAGGGATTTGGCGAGGCGGAAGAGGCCGTCGAAGGAGAAGATGCGCTTGAGGCCGGCACCGGGGTTGACGCGGCTGAGCTGGGGCTTCAGGCGGCTGCCGGAGAGGAGCGGGCCGGTCTGCACGACGTTGAGGGCGACGGCGGCGACGGCGAGGATGCCGAGGAGCGGCAGGAGGGCGCGGACCATCTGCCAGGCGGAGTCGCGGGCGAGCTGCTGGGCGGATTCGCGGGTCAGTTCGGGGACGGGATGGCCGAGGTCCTGCGCGAGGATGGCTGCGAGTTCGTTCCAGAGCTGGGGGCCGAGGAGCTTGAGGGCCATGACGGCGAGGAGGAGGACGCCGATGGAGACGACTTCGTCGCTATGGGCGACGTCACCCTGCCGCCGGGCATCGCGCAGGCGTTTTGGGGTTGGCGCTTCGGTCCGTTCGCCGGCCATCTAGGGGGCACCTCCGAGGAGGACGCGGCTGGAGCCGGCGAGGGAAGCGCCGAAGACGCCGTTCATGAGCTGCATGGTGACGGGGAGGGCGGCGGCGAGGACGAGGACGCCGACGCCGATTTTGACCGGTGCGCCGACGATGAGGATCTGCACCTGGGGGACGGTGCGGGCGACGATGCCCATGCCGACGTCGGTGAGGAGGAGGGCGGCCATGACGGGCATAGCGATCCGGATGGCGGTGACGGTGAGGCCGGCGACGAGGGATGTGATGCCGGACGGGGAGAGGCTGAAGGGGTCAAAGGTGCCGGGAGGAACGGCCTGGAGGGTCTCGGCGAGGGACTGGATGACGAGGTGGTGGCCGTTGATGGCGAAGAACACGAGGGTGACGAGGAGGGAGTAGAACTGGTCGAAGACGCCGAATTCGGTGCCGGTGATGGGGTCGAAGACGGCGCCGAGGCCGAAGCCGACCTGGAGACCGATGATGCGGGAGGCCATCTGGAGGCCGATGACGACCATGTTCATGGAGAGGCCGAGGCCGAGGCCGAAGAGCGCTTCGCGGAGGACGTCATCGACGAGGCGGCCGAGGGTGTCGGGGGCCTGGCCGCCGGGGAGCTTCGTGATGGGCGCCAGGACGAGGGCGGTGAAGACCGCGAAGCCGATCTTCGCCTGGGCCGGGATGCCGCGGTGGGAGAGGAGCGGCGACGAGACGAGCATGCTCGAGGCGCGGACCAGGATGAGGAGGAAGGTGTAGGTGGCCTCGGGGGAGAGGTCGAGCTGCATGGTCAGCGACCGTAGGCGGCCATGTTGGCGAAGATGCCGGCGGAGAAATCGAGGAGGGTGGCCATCATCCAGGGGCCGAAGAGGAGCATGGCGACGAAGACGGCGACCAGCTTGGGGACGAAGGTGAGGGTGGCTTCGTTGACCTGGGTAGCGGCCTGGATGATGGAGACGACGACGCCGACGACGAGGGTGGTGGCGAGGATGGGGGCGCCGACGAGCATGCCGACGGTGAGGGCTTCGCGCATGAGTCCGAGGATGACGCCTTCGTTCACGGATGCCTCCTAGGCGAAGCTCCCGACGAGGGAGCCGACGATGAGATACCAGCCATCGACGAGGACGAAGAGGAGGATTTTGAAGGGGAGGGAGACGATGACGGGGGGGAGCATCATCATGCCCATGCTGAGCAGGGCGGAGGAGATGACGAGGTCGATGATGAGGAAGGGGATGAACATGACGAAGCCCATCTGGAAGGCCGTCTTGAGCTCGCTGATGGTGAAGGCGGGGACAAGGACGTAGGTGGGCACGTCGGCAGGGGAGTTGGGTTTGGGGCTGCCGGAGAGCTTGAGGAAGAGGGCGAGGTCCTGCTCGCGGGTCTGCTTGAGCATGAATTCGCGGAGGGGGCGTTCGCCGCGTTCGAAGGCTTCCTGCTGGGAGATGGTGCCGGCGAGGTAGGGCTGGACCGCGTCGTTGTTGATGGTCTTGATGGCCGGGGCCATGACGAAGGCGGTGAGGAAGAGGGCCATGCCGATGAGCACCTGGTTGGGCGGAAGCTGGGGGATGCCGATGGCGTTCCGGACCAGGGAGAGGACGACGATGATGCGGGTGAAGGAGGTGACCATCACCAGGATGGCCGGCGCGAGGGAGAGGACCGTGATGAGGACGAGGAGCTGGAGGGCGGCGGAGACGGTTGCGGGGTCCTGGGCGGCGAGCGCCGGGTCCTGCGGGGGGGCGGGCTGGCCGGGGGCGGCGGTCTGCTGGACACAGCCGGTGAGCAGGAGGAGGCCGAGCCCGGCGAGGGCGAGGGGGAGGAGGATGCGCCGGCGGCGCGAGGTTGGGCGGTTCGCCACGCTGGTCCCCAGGGAGGAGAGGTGAAGCCAGCGTATCGGCGGGGGCGGCAGGGCCAGTATCCGGAGACTCCCGCTGGAGGGCCGGGAGAACCCTCATGGCGCAGGCGCGCGGAACCCTAATTCAGCGGCGCGGCGACGCGGATGGTCTGCCGGGTTCGGCGCCGATGACGGGCTCTGCGGCGGCGCGGCTCTCACGGCGGCGGAGCGATTCGAGGAGCTGGGCGGCGAAGTCGCCCAGCGGAAGGGGATCGGACCGGGCCTCGGCGGCGGCGAGGACGCTGGCGGCCTCCTCGGGCGTCAGGGCTTCGAGCATGGTGATCTGCTGGGCCGTGGCTCCGATGGCAATGACGCGGTCGCCGAGGGCGAGGAGGTGGATGGTGCGGCCGCTGGCGATGGGGAGGGTATCAACGACGCGGAGGAAGCCGGTCGCGCTCCGGGGCGCGGCCATGCGGCGGGCCCACCAGCGGAGGCCGACGATCGAGCCGCCGATGACGGCTGCGACGAGGGCGAGCCGCCAGCCGAGGGAGAGGAGGTCGGCGGGGCCGAGCGAGAAGCCGCTGCCGCCCGCGGCGGCTTCCGGCTGGGCGGCGGGTGCGCCTTCGGCGGCGGGCACCAGGGTTGGGCCGGCGGCGTCGCGGGGCGCGGGCGCAGCGAAGGAGATGAAGAGGACGGCGACGAGGAGGGCGCCGCCGATGGCGACGAGCCAGGTAAGCCGCCGGCGGGCCGCGGGGTCGTTCATCCGACGGCTTCCGGCTCTTCGATCTCGTGGTCCTGGCCGCGGCGGACGACTTCGACGACGCGGACGCCGAAGTTTTCGTCGACGACGACGACTTCGCCGCGGGCGACGAGGCGGTCGTTGACAAGGATGTCGACGGGTTCGCCGGCGATGCGGTCGAGTTCGATGACGGAGCCGGGGCCGAGGCCGAGGACTTCGGCGACGGTAAGCCGGGTGCGGCCGAGCTCGACGGTGACGTTCATTTCGAGGCCGGCGAGGAGCTCGATGCCGGAGGTGTAATCGACCTGACCCGGGTCGGGCAGGGGTGCGAAGCGGGCGCGCTGGGCGGTGACCTGCGGCTCCTGCTTCGGCGGGGGGCCGGCCGCGGGTGCGGAGCGGGGGGCCGGGCCGGCGGCCGGGCGGGATGCGGCGGGCTGGGGCTGGTCGAAGCGGTTCAGTTCCACATCAAGAAGCTCGGCAGCTTCGAGGTCTTCCTGAGTGATCAACGGGGTGTCAGCGGTATCGGCGGGGGCCGGCGCGGGCTGGTCGAAGGCGCCGGCCATGGAGCCGGCGACGATATCGAGGAAGGTGCCCGGCAGGACGAAGGCGAGCGGGAGCTCACGCGCCAGGGTGATGGCCGCCGTGAGGTAGAGGCAGGCGTCGTCGAGGCCGGCGAGTGTCCCGGCCATGGTGTTGGCGGTGACGTCGTCGAAGGAGAGGATGAGGCCGTTGGAGGACTTGCTGAAGACCTCCTGGTTGAGGGCCTGGAGGACCTGGCCGAGGAAGGTGGAGGCGACGACGAGGGTCTGCTGCTCCTGGTCTTCGGGGTTGTCGGCTTCGGTCTGGAGGTAGGCGGCGGCGGGTGCGGTGGGGAGGACGAGGTAGGCCGTGGCGGACTGGTCATTATCGGTGGAGAGTTCCACCGGTACGGCGAGATGGGGTTCGCCGAACTCGCCGGCGATCTCGTCGGGCATGACGAGCCGGGCATCACGGATGGTGCCGGAGGGTTCGGCGCCCTGGATGGCCTGGAGGGCGCGGGCGGCGGCCTGCCAGGCGCGGCGGCCGACGGCATTGAGGGTTGCGGCCTGCTGCGGGGAGAGGAGCTGGGCGAGGACGTCGACCGGTTCGGCCATGGCAGGGCCTCCTACTGGACGATGAAGGTTTCGAAGTAGATGTGTTCGACTTTGTGGCCGTGGAGATGGTGGTTGATCGCTTCGATGAGCTCTTCTTTGAGTTTTTCCTTGCCTTCGACGGTGGAAACTTCTTCGGCGGTGTGGGAGCCGATGACGTAGGCGATGGCGTCGAGGATTTTGTGCATGTCGTGGCTGAGCTCTTCGGCGAAGGCGGCGTTCTTCGCGTCGAGGGCGGCGCCGCTGAGGCCGACCCAGGGCGGGACCTGCTGTTCGAACTCGAGGGCCATGACGATTTTGACGTAGCGCTGGGTGGTGCCGGTGGGCTTGAGGTTGAGGACGATGCCGTCAGGCGCGTTGGTGGCCTTGCCACCGTGGCCCGCGGCCTTCCCGATGAAGACGGTGGGCCGGGGAGCGGCGGCGATCTGCTCGGCGGTGTAGACGGGCGCCGGCTTCGGGTCCATGTAGTTGGGTTTGATGTAGAACCAGAAGGCGGCCGCGAACAGAACAGCGCCGCCGGCGAGGATCTTCTTGTCCTTGAACATGGGCTACCTCCGCTGGGCCCCGGAGAGGGCCTTCTGCAGGTCTTCGATGGTGGGGTAGAGGATGACGATGTCGGCCCGGCGGTTGAGGGCGCGGCCCTCGGGCGTGCTGTTATCGGCGAGGGGACGGGTCTCGGCGTAACCGGCGGCGTAGAGCTTTGCCGGGTCGAGGCCGCCCTGTTCGACGAGGACGCGGAGGACGCGGGTGGCGCGGGCCGTGGAGAGCTCCCAGTTGGTCGGGAATTCGCGGCTGTTGGGGGGAATGTTGTCGGTGTGGCCTTCGATGCGGAGGTTGTTCGGGAGGCCGCGGAGGGCGTCAGCGACCTGGAGGAGGACGTCGACGCTGCCGGGTCGGAGGTCGGCGCTGCCGGAATCGAAGAGGAGGTTATCGGCGAGGGAGATGGTGATGGAGGTAGAATCGGAGCGGAGCTGGATTTTGCCTTCGAGGCCGTTGGCGGCTGCGAATTCGCTCAACGTCTTGTTGAGGCCTTCGAAGGTATTGGAGCGGATTTCGTTGAGGGAGGGCGTGAGGCCGCCACCCTGGTTGAGGACGGCGGAGGAGCCGTTGGAGCCCTGGAGGACGCCGATGGAGAAGGCCTGTTCGATGGAGACGCGGACGGACTGGAGCTTCTGGGGGTTGGCGTCGCTGGTGGCGTAGAGGACGACAAAGAGGGCGAAGAGGAGCGTCACCATGTCGGCGTAGGAGACGATCCATCGTTCGTGGTTCTCGGGCTTCTCGGCTTCGGGGGCTTTGCGGCTCATGCGGCCTCCCGCCGGGCAGCGGCGCCGGCGTCATCCTTCTTGCCGCGCTGGGAGGGCTGGAGGAAGCCTTCGAGCTTCTCGCGGACGATGCGGGGGTTATCGCCGGCCTGGATGGACATGAGCCCTTCGATGACGACGTCGAGGGCGTGGAGTTCGTGCTTGGAGTTGTTCTTCAGCTTGTTGGCGAGAGGGAGCCAGAGGACGTTGGCGGTGAAGACGCCGTAGAAGGTCGCGACGAAGGCGGTGGCGATGCCGGGGCCGATGCGGTCGGGCTCATCGAGGTGGGACATGACGCCCATGAGGCCCATGACGGCGCCGAGGACGCCGATGGTGGGGGCGATGCCGCCCATGAACTCGAGGGCGGCGAAGTTGCCTTCGTGGCGGTGCTTCATGGACTCCCGCTCGATCTCCATGATTTCGCGGAGGAGCTCGGGGTCGGTGCCGTCGATCATGAGCTGGACACCCTTGCGGGTGAACGGGTCGTGGATCTTCTCGATGTCGGCTTCGAGGGCGAGGAGGCCTTCGCGGCGGGCCTTATCGGCCATCTGGACGAAGAGTTCGACGGTCTCCGCAGAGTTGTGGGCGGCGCCGCCGAAGAAGGCTTTGAGGATGAACTTGGGGAGGCCGATCATGACCGAGAGCGGCTGGGAGATCATGACGGCGCCGAAGGAGCCGAGGACGACGATGAAGAAGCCCGGGATGTTGATGAGCTTCATCGGGTCGCCGCCCTCGAGGATGTTGCCGCCGATGATGCCGATGACGGCGATGCCGAGGCCGATGACGGTCGCCAGGTCCATCAGGCGCTCCTCCGGACGGCGCCGATGGCCCGGCGGCGGAACTCAGCGATACGTTCGATGATGGTCTCCGGGGATTCCTGGCAGACGTAGCGGTGGCCGTTGGTGAGCGTGATGTGGGTGTCGTGGGAGGCTTCCATGACCTCGAAGAGGTCAGGGTTGAGGTAGAACTCGGTGCCGTCGATGCGGGTGAGCTTGATCATGCGGATGCCCCCACGCGTGGGTGCCTCCAGCGTAGGGGGTGCGGGCGTGCGGCCGGGATTGGGGGAAGACCCTGACACTGGCGGGCAGGGTGCTGAGGTTGGACGGGGAGAACCCTGATGGCGGGGGGCGGGGAGCGGGGAGCAGGGAACGGGGAGCAGGGAGCGGGGAGCAGGGAGCGGGGAGCGGGGAGCAGGGAGCAGGGCGGGGGTTAGGGGAAGTCGCTGCCGGGGATGCTCTCGGGGTCGCGGACGAGTTCTTCCCAGCGGCGGCGGATGACGTCGAGGGGGGCGGGCGGGGGAGTCCAGGGGAGGCCGCGGACGATGACGCCGCGGTTGGGGGCGTGTTCGACGAGGCCTTCGCTTTCGAGGCGGCGGAAGGCTTCGCGGACGGGGGTTTGGCTCACGCCCCAGCGGGCGGCAATCTCTTCCTGGCGGAGGTGTTCACCCTCTTTGAGGTTGCCGGAGAGGATTGCGGCCTGGAGCGCTTCGTAGACGAGGTCGGCTTTGGTTTTGCGCGGGTTCCGCATCGCCATGGCTCAAGCATACCGCAGCCGGGGCGCCGGGAAGCCGGCGGGGGCGGGGTGCAGTGCGATCAGCGGTCGCCGGTGCCGCGGAGGAAGTCCTCGACGTCCTTGAGGATGTCGTCTGCGGACGGGAGTTCGGAGTCGCCGGGCTCCTCGAAATCGACGCCTTCGTCGTCTTCGTCGTCCTCTTCGTACTGGTCTTCGAGGGTGCGGACATAGGTGCCGACCTGGTCGTCGCCGCGGGAGGCTTCGTTGACGCGTTCGATGAAGGCGAGGGCGCGCTCGGGGAGGTCGCCTTCGGGGACGCGGAAGCCGAGGATCGGTTCGAGGGCGCGGACGAGGGCGAGGGTGGCCGGGGGGTTCTCGTCGATGCTGAGGTAGTGAGGGACGCCAGCGGCGAGGCTGATGAGGTCGAGCCGGTGGCCGCGGAGGACATCGTGGATGACGCCGAGGATGCCCGTGGGGCCCTGGTAGAGGGAGCGGCCGAGCCCGTAGCGGGCGGCGAGGCGGGGGTCGGCGCTGGAGCCGGTAACGGGGACGGGCCGGGTGTGGGGCGTGGCTGCGGGACGGGCGACGAGCGTACAGACGAGGAAGGGCTGGAGCGGGACGATCGCTTCGGCAAGGCGGGTGGCGAAGGTGCGCCAGCGGAGGTTGGGCTCGACGCCGCGGATGACGATGAGGTCGTGCTCGCCGGTGCCGGTGCGGACGATATCGCCGCGGTTTTCGGGCCAGTGGAGGCGGCGGACGCCGGATTCGTCGATGGAGACCGTGGGCCGGACGTCGGTGAAGACGTAGTAGTCCTCGGGGTCGACCTCGAGGAAGCGGGTGCCGCCGTAGGTCTGAACGAGGTGGGCGGCGGTGTCGGTGGTCACGGTGCCGGTGTCGCTCCAGCCGGTGAAGGCGAGGATGACGATGGGGGCGCGGAGGGGCTGGTCGACGGGGGTAATGGAGAAACCGTCCACGGGGCCATTGTACCGGGCCGGCGGCTACGGGCTTTCGGCGATGCGGGCAGTGCCGGCGCCGACGTGGACGACGGCGGTCCGGCCATCCGGGCCGGCGAGGGTGACGACCCACCCGGCAACGACGGCCTGTGCGCAGGCAGCTCCGGGCGAGGGAAGGCCGAGGCAGGCCGACGGCCAGGCAGCCGGCTGCGCGGCGAGGATGACGGCCGGGTTGAGGGCAGGGACGGCAGCGAGGGCGAGTTCGCGGGCCTCGGGAGGGAGGTTCCCATCGCCGCCGGCAGCACCGGCTGGAGGGGGGTCGCGGGGCGGTGCTGCGGCGGGCGAGGGGAGTGAGGCGGGGATGCCCGGGCCGGGTGATTCCGCCCGGAGTCCTGACGCCGCGAGGGCGACGAGGGTGCAAACGATGAGCCAGCCAGCCCAGCGCACCGACCCGGGCATCCTGCTGAGGAGAACGGCGGCAGGCGGGCGAAATGTTCCCGCGCGGGAGGCAGGGGGCGACGGAGCGACGGCGAGCAGGTACGCTGGCAGCTCCCCCCGGGGAATGAGAGGAGGCCGTGATGGCGTTCGACGTGCGTATTCCGGAGCCGGGCGAACTCGAGGAGCTGTTCGCGGTGAATTCGTTCTCGTTCGGGATGCCGCCGAGCGCGGAACGGGTGGAGCTTTCGCTGAAGCTGACCGACCGGGAGCGGCTGCTCGGGGCGTGGGCGGATGGGCGGTGCGTCGGCTCGGCGGGCGCGTTCACGTTCGAGCTCTCGGTGCCGGGGGCGTCGCTGCCGTGCGGCGGTGTGACGTGGGTGGGGGTGACGCCGACCCACCGGCGGCGGGGCGTCCTGACGGCGCTAATGACGGCGCAGCTGGCGCAGATCCGGGAGCGGGGCGAAGCGATTGCGGCGCTCTGGGCATCCGAGGCGCCGATCTACGGGCGGTTCGGCTACGGACTGGCGATGCAGCAATACGAGGAGGTGCGGCTGGCGCGCGTGCACGCCCGGCTTCGCAGCCACCCCAATGCGCGGGGCCGGGCGCGGCTGGTGGACCGGGCGGAGGCGCTGGCGGCCTGGCCGGCCGCCTGGGAGGCGGCCCGGGCGCAACGTGCCGGGCTGCATTCCCGCTCGGCGGCATGGTGGGAGATCCGCGTGCTGCCCGAGCAGGACCGGCCGGAGGCGGGCTGGAGCCCGGCGTTCCTCGTCAGCCTCGAAGAGGGCGGGGAGACGATCGGGTACGTGCGCTACCGGGTGAAGCGGGGATGGCGGCACGGGCTGGCCGCCGGCGAGCTGGAGGTGCTCGAACTTGTCGGCGTGGACGGCGGGGCGGAGGCGGCGCTGTGGGAGTACGTGTTCGGGGTCGACCTTATCGAGACGGTGGCGGCGCACAACCGGCCGTTCGATGAGCCGCTCTTCGGCCTGCTCGAGGACCCGCGGCGGCTCGAACGGTACCCGGTGGATGCGCTCTTCTGCCGGGTGCTGGACCCGGCGGCCGCGCTGGAGGGGCGACGGTACGCCGCAGAGGGGCGGCTTGTGTTCGAGGTCGTCGACGACTTCGGCGGGTACGCCGGCGGGCGGTTCGCGCTCGAAGGAGGGCCGGACGGCGCGCGCTGCCGGCCGACCGGCGAGACGCCGATGCTCGTGCTGCCCGCCGAGGAGCTTGGGGCGCTCTATCTCGGGCAGGCGAGCGCCCTGGCGCTCTGGCGGGAGGGGCGAATTGAAGGCAGCGAGGCCGCTGCCCGGGCTGCGGAGCTGCTGTTCCGCTGGCACCCGGAACCGTGGGCGCCGGAGATCTGGTAGCGGTTCAGCCGAGCGCGGCTTCGATTTCGGCCTCGTCGAGGTTCGGGCCGACGACGGCGGCATGGAGCTTCGCGCGGTCGAAGATGCGGGCGGCGACGCGCTGGATGTCGTCGGGGGTGACGGCTTCGATGGCAGCGACGACTTCGTCGATGGTCTCGACGCGGCCTTTGGTCAGGAGGAGCTCGCCGTTGCGCTGGCCGATGGCGAAGGCGGTTTCGAGGGAGAGACGGAAGCGGCCGATGTTGTGGTCTTTGGCCTTGCGGAGCTCATCGGGCGGGACTGGTTCGCGGACGAGGCGGTCGGCCTCGGCGAGGCAGACCTGGATGGTCTCGCAGAGGCGGTCGCGGTTGACGCCGGCGGAGATGGTGAAGACGCCGGCATCGGAGAGGTAGCCGTAGCCGGAGGAGACGGAGTAGGCGAGGCCGCGGCGTTCACGCACTTCGAGGAAGAGGCGGGAGGACATGCCGGCGCCGAGGACGTCGTTGAGGATGCGGAGGATGTAGCGGTCGGGGTCGTCGCGGCCGAAGATGGGGAGGCCGAGATAGAGGGTGCACTGGTCGATGGGGCGGCTCTCGGTGACAACGCGGGGGCCGGTGACGGCGGGGTCGTAGGGCTGGACGGGCGGGATGGGGCCGGGCTCCATGCCGCCGAGCAGGGGAACGGCGTACTCGAGCACCTGCTGGTGGGTGACGTTGCCGGCGACGGAGAGGACGATGTTGCCGGGTTTGTACCACTCGCGGATGTGGCTGATGAAGTCCTCGCGCTTCCACGTGGCGACGAGTTCGACGGTGCCGCCGACGTCCCAGCCGGCGGGCTGCGGGCCGTAGACGGCCTGGCCGATGAGGCGGGCGGCCCAGGCGGCGGGGTTGTCGTGGTTGCGCTTCAGCTCCTGCTGGACGACGGGACACTCGCGCTCGATCTCCTGCTGTTCGAGTTTCGAGTTCAGGAGCATGTCGGCAGCGACGTCGATCGCCGTGGGAAAGCGGTCGAAGGGGACGATGTTCCAGTAGCAGGTGAACTCTTTGTTGGTGTAGGCGTTGAGGGTGCCGCCGGCGCCTTCGATCTCCTGGGCGATCTGGATGGCGGTCGGACGCTTCTCCGTGCCCTTGAAGACCATGTGCTCGAGGAAGTGGGTGATGCCGTTGAGATGCCGGGGTTCGGAGCGGGAGCCGACGCCGACGAAGATGTTGACGGAGGCGGCCTGGGTGGACGGCATGGTGGCCGTGATGACGCGGAGCCCGTTCGGGAGCGTGGTGATTTCGTAGTCGGACATAGGCCCTCCACGCGGGTGAAGCCGCATAGTACGGATCGGCGGGGAAGGCGCAAGGGGCGGCCGACCGGCGGGGTGCGGCGGCAGGCTAGACTGGAACGCGATGGGAAGGATCCCGGGGATTGAGCTGGCGCCGAACTGGACGAGTGCGGCGGCGGCGCTGGAGGGCATCCTGCGGCATGCGGGGATCGACCTGCCGCGGCACGCGGTGATGGGGCTGACGGGGCACGCGTTCCACTTCTGCCTCGGCACGCGGGAGGGTGTCGTGGCGCTGCCGAGCGGGCCGGCGAGCTTCGACCGGGCGGCGATGGTGGAGCGGTATGCGCGGACGGGGCTGCGCTTCGAACGGTTCGCAGGGCCGGCGGATGCTGCGACGAAGGAGCGGGCAGTTGCGTGGGCGGCGGAGCGGCTCGACGCGGGGGTGCCGCTCATCGGGTGGGACCTCCACCTGCACGAGTTCGGGATTGTCGACGGGTACGACCGGGCGAGGGGCGGCTTTTTCGTGCAGGACATTCTGACGGAGCAGGTCGGGCCGTTCGTCGCGTGGGAGGCGTGGGCGCCGCTGGGGGAGATTGAGCTCTGGGCGCCGGTCGAGCCGGTGGAGGTCGGCGCGGAGGCAGCGGTCGAGGCGCTGCGCACGGCGGCGGCGCTGCTGGGCGGCGACGAGGGGCCGGCGGACGGCCAGCCCCTGGGCGCTGCCGGGGTCGAGGCGTGGGCCGAGGCGCTCGAGGGGACGGCGGAGGTGGACCGTGCGGGGAACGCCTACACGCTGGCCGTGCTGGCGGCGGCCCGGGCAGACGGTGCGGCCTTCCTGCGCGATCTGGCGGCGACGTTCCCGGGGGCGGCGGAGCCGCTCGCGGAAGCGGCCCGCGCGCTGGAGGAGGAGACGAAGGCGCTTTCGCCGCTAATCACGCTCTTCCCGTTCCCGAGCGGGGGCCACGGGAACGTGCAGGTGCCGGGACTGCGGCGGGCGGCGGCGATGGCGCTGCGGCGGGCAGCCCGGTACGAGCGGGAGTGCCTCGCGGCTATCGAGGCGGCGATTCCCCTGGCGGAGCGGGAGGCGGGGTAAAGGGCGGGGCAACGCCGACTGACCCCTGCCGGGAAACCGGGTACGATTCGTGAAGCAGGGAACGAACGGTGGCTGAGCTCGCGCTGTACCTCTACTGGACCTCGGTGGTGACCGCGCCCATTGCGGCGGTGCTGTACTGGGCGTACGTCGGCAGTGCGGCCATTGCGGTGCGGCGGGTGGCGGCGCAGACGAGCGCGGGGACCGTGAGCGTGAGCCTGCCGGCGGGCGCGCCGAGCGCGGGGCTCGGCCGGCTGGCGACGACGTTCACGGGGCTGACGGCGCTCTTCCTCGCCGGGTGGGTTGCGACCCGCTGGGCGGCGCGCGGCTACGCGCCCCTTTCGAACCTGTACGAGTTCACGACGGCGTTCGCCTTTGGCATCTGCGCGGCGTACCTCGTCTTCGAACGGACCTCGCGGAACCGGCGGTACGGTGCGCTGGTGCTGCCGATCGTGGTCGCGATGCTCGGTATTGCGGCGACGTTCCCGAAGGAGATCGTGCCGCTCATCCCGGCGCTGCAGAACGGCCCGCTGCTGACGATCCATGTCTCGGTGATGATGCTGTCGTACGCGGTGCTGACAGTCGCGTTCTGCGCGGCGGCGGTGTACCTCGCGCAGGGCGGCGAGGGGAAGCGGCGGTTTGCGGCGCTGCCATCTGCCGAGGCCGCGGGCGACCTGGCCCACCGGGCGGTCCTGGTCGGCTTTCCGCTGCTGGGGCTGGGGATTGCGCTCGGCGCGTGGTGGGCGAACAGCGCGTGGGGGCGGTACTGGGGCTGGGACCCGAAGGAGACGAGCGCGCTGGTGACCTGGCTGAGCCTGGTGGCGTACTTCCACGCGCGGGCCGGGAGCGGGTCAGTGGCGGGAGCGCCGGGCATCCGGCGACTGGTGCCGGCGCGGCTGCGGCGCGGCTGGCGGCCGGACCCGATGTGGTGGCTGGTGGTGATGTGGGGGCTGGTGATGTTCACCTACTTCGGGGTGAACCTCTGGATCAGCGGCTTGCACAGCTACGCCGGGGTGTAGCGCCGGACAGCGCCAGCCCCGGGTTCAGCTGCGGCGGCGCTGGGCGAGCCCGGCGACCGTGGCTGCGCCGATCGGCCCGGCTTCGTCGTAGAGGCGGCACTGGCCCATGGAGATGCCGTCGCTGGCGCCGTGGTCGGTGGATTCGAAGCCGATCCACTCGCCGGCGGGGTAGCGGTGGAGGTAGAGGGTGATATCGACGTTGATGTAGGCGAGGCCGGCGCTGCCGGAGTTCGCGAGCGGACTGGCGAAATCGCAGGCGAGGGCGACGCGCTGGAAGGGGGTGAGTTCGCGGCCGGCGACGAGGGGGCGGACTTCGCGCATCCAGGTGCGCTTCTGGCCGACGGTCCCAAAAGCGCGGCCCTGCGAGCGGCTCTCCCACATCGGCTGCCAGCCTTCGTTGGCGATGGGCGGGCGCGGGTCGGGCTGGAGGGCGGAGGGCGGCGGGAAGTCCCACGGCGGGGGCGCCCAGACTTCGCCGGCGGGCTGTTCGCCTTCGCGCAGGAGGACGCAGCTGGCGCGGCCGATGGACTGGCCGGCGGCGAAGGCTTCGGCGTCGACGACGCGGATGCGGCTGCCTTCGCGCCGGACGGCGGTCTCGACGGTGATGGGGATGAAGGTGGGGAGCCGCCAGAGGTCGACGGTCATCCGGGCGACGCGGAGGTGGGGCTCGGCGTGGCGGCGTTCGATTTCGGCGCCGAGCAGGCCGGCGACGACGCGGCCGTGGAGGGAGTTCGGGTCCCACGGGCCGCGACAGACGGGCTGGGGCACGAAGGCCTCGCCCTCGACGATGAAGAAGGCATCGGTCGACATGGTTTGCCGATCATGGGGGCGCGGCGCGGAAGAAGCCAGCGGCTCAGCGGGGGGAGGTCATGACCTCGGGGCCCTGCGGCCGGTCGCCGGCGGCGCCGTCGGGCTCGAGGGTGACGAACATGCGGGTCATGTCGCGCGGGAGGGAGGGCAGGCGGACGATGAGCTCGCCACCGGGCGCGCCCTCGAAGTCGGCAGCGGAGCGGGCGCCGTAGGGGCCTTCGCTCCAGATTTGGTAATGGTGGCCTTCGGGTGCGGGGGGCAGCCCGACGACGCGGAGGACGGCGAAGGAAAAGTCGGAGGCGACGAAGACGGCGCCGCGGGCGCCGTCGCCGGCGAGGGGCAGTTCGATGGCCCGGGAAGCGAGCTGGGCGCGGAGGTCATCGGCTTCGCTGCGGGCATCGAGGTAGGCGATGACGGCGGCGGCGAGGCCGACGGCGAGAACGAGCACGGCCGCGGCGGAGGCGAGAGCAACCAGGCGCCAGGGGGTGCCGGGGCGGGCCGGCCGGCGGAGGGGGATGGGCTCCCGGGGCTGGATGCGGGCGCGGACGCCGGCAGCGATCCGGTCGGCGGCACCGGGCGGGAGCGGCTGCTCCTCGTAGCCGTGGGCGAGGGCTTCGGCGGCCTGGAGGAGCGGCTGGAGGGCGGCGCGCAGCTCAGCATCGGCGGCGAGGAGACGCTCGAGGGCCTCGGCTTCTCCGGGTTCGAGGAGGCCGAGGGCGTACTCGGGGAGCAGGTCGAAGGCCTGGTCGCGGTTCATGGTTCGAGTGCCTCGCGGACGGGCGCGAGGGTATCGCGCAGTTTGGTGAGGGCGAGCCGGAGGCGGCTCCGGATGGTGCCTTCGGGAAGGCCGAGCTCACGGGCGATATCGACGGGGCGCTGGCCCTGGTAGTAGGCGCGCACAATGACATCCTGCTGTTCGGCTGGCAGCTCCTCCAGTGCCTGCCGCAGGCGCTCCCCGGTGAGGCTGGCAAGGACGACCTGCCAGGTATCGTCCGGGTCTCGCAGTGCATATACGGACGGCGCGTCGTCGATCGATCGCTCGGGGGCGCGGGCGCGCTTACGGAGGAGGTCGATGGCGGCGTTGCGGGCGATGGCGAGGATCCAGGAGCGTTCGTTGCCGCGGGCGGGGTCGAACTGGCGGCCGCGCTGCCAGATGCGGACGAAGGCATCCTGGACGGCCTCTTCGGCGAGGGAGGGGTCGCGCAGGACCTGGACGGCGGCAGCGAAGGCTGGGCCGGTGTATTCGGCGACGAGGGCATCGAAGGCGGCGGCATCGCCGGCGCGGAAGCGCTCGAAGTGGCTGGTCACGCGGGGCGCTCCGCAAAGTTTCGGCGGTGGGTGATCGAACTGTTGTCGAGGGTGCGTACATGGGGTGTAGGCGGCTGACCGGCCGGCAGCCGCACACGGAAACACCCGGAGGAACGAAGGATGAACCTGGCACGGGCAATCATGACCCGGTCGAAGCTCCTCGTGGCCGCGGCGCTGGTGGCAGCGCTGGCTGCGGGGGTGGTGATGGGGCCGCAGGGCGCCGATGCGCAGCAGGCAACGGGCCGCGTTCGCATCATGCACGCGAGCCCGGACACGCCGCCGGTAGACATTTTTGTCGATGGGCAGAAAGCTGTCACGGCGCTGGCCTTCCCGAACAACACGGGGTACGTGGCACTGCCTGCGGGCGGGCACAACGTGAAGGTGTTCGTCTCGCCGTCGGACGGGACGGGCACGCCGGCGCTGCAGGCGACGCTCGACGTGGTGGCGGGCAAGGACGTGACGGTGCTGGCGACGGGGCGCGTGGGCGACGGTTCGCTGGCGCTGACGATCTTCGAGGATGACAACCGGACGCCGAGCGGGAACAACGCGCACATCCGCCTGATCCACGCCTCGCCCGACGCGCCGCCGGTGAATGTTGCGGTGGCGGGTACGGATACGAACGTCTTCACCGGCGTGGCGTTCCGGAACGTGAGCCCGTACGTGCCGGTCCCGGCGGGCACCTACAGCCTTGACGTGAAGGTGAACGCGACCGGGGCGACGGTGCTGACGATCCCGAACCTGAAGCTGGATGCGCGGACGGTGTACACGGCCGTGGCGGTCGGCCTCGCGGGCAACGGGACGCTCCGGGTGGTGCCGCTGGTCGATGCTCCGGCCCCGGCTGCCCCGGCGCCGCCGCGGACGGGCGACTCAGTGACCACGGGCGGCGGCACGCTGGCGCCGTGGGTGCTGGCCGCGGGCATTGCGCTGGCGGCGGTCTCCGGCGGCCTGGCTCTCGCAGCGCGGCGCGCCCGGTAGAAGCACAGCGCCCGCACCAGCGGACGATTGGAGGGCGGCTCCCGGGTGGGAGCCGCCCTTTGTGCTGCCGGCGAAGGCGGAGGGAGCGAGGGCCGGCTATTCGCCTTCGAAGCGGGTGATGGTGCCGGCGTTGACGACGAAGCGGCCTGAGGCGCGGGTGTAGATGTCGCGGAGACGGTCGGGGTCGGCAGTGGTGACGAGGGTCTGCTGGAAGGTATCGATGTACTCGAGGAGTGCGCGGCGGCGGCGGGCGTCGAGTTCGCTGAGGACGTCGTCGAGGAGGACGACGGGGTCGTCGCCGAGGGCGCGGCGAAGGTAGCTGGCTTCGGCGAGGCGGAGGGCGAGGGCCGCGGTGCGCTGCTGGGCGCGGGAGGCGAAGGCGTCGGCGGGCATGCCGTCGATGAGGATTTCGACATCGTCGCGGTGGGGCCCGACGAGGGTAGCGCCGGCGGCGATCTCCTTCTGGCGGGCGGCCTGGAGGGCCTTGAGCATGCGGCCGGTCCACTCGGCGTCGTCAATGGGAGCATCGTACTGGTCGAGCCCGCCGATGGAGGGCCGGTAGATGAGCGTGAGGGATTCGAGGCCGTCGGAGAGGCGCTCCATCTGCTGTTCGGCCTGGATGGCGAGGTGGCCGAGGGCATCAGCGCGGGCCCAGTAGATGGTGCCGCCGGCGTGGGCGAGCTCCTGGTCCCAGAAGGCGAGTTCGTGGGCCTGGGCTTCGCGGGCCTGGATGCGCTTGAGGAGGCTGTTGCGCTGCTGGACGACGCGGGCGTACTTCTGCATGGCGCGGAGGTAGCCGCGGTCGACCTGGGAGATCATCATGTCGAGGTAGCGCCGGCGCATGAGCGGGGGGCCGGCGACGATGTCGATGTCGAGGGTGGTGAAGAGGACGGCGCAGAGCTGGCCGACGGCTTCGGAGGCCTTGCGGAGGACGCCGTTGACGCGGACGCGCTTGCCGGCGCGGTGGGCCGGGTCGACGGTGCGGCCGACGATGGCGAGTTCGAGGGCGAGGTTGCCTGCGGCGCGTTCGACCTGGCAGGCGAGGCGGGCGACGGGGAAGTCGGACTCGAGGATGTCGCGGCGGACGAGGTCGGAATCCTGGCTGGCGCGGCTGGAGCGGAGGGTGGAGAGGAGGTAGATGGCCTCGAGGAGGTTGCTCTTGCCCTGGGCGTTATCGCCGATGAAGAGGTTGAGGCCGCGGTCGAGGCGGATATGGGCGCGGACGTAGTTCCGGAAGTTAACGAGCTCGAGGTCGAAGATAAACACGGTGGATACTCATTATAGCCCGAGTTCGTTAGCTTTGGGCTTATTTTTCCGGATCTTGACGGGGCAGGAGGCGGGGAACGGCGCTTCACCGAGGGGGACGGGGCGGGCATACTTGGGGGAGTGCCCGGCCGCCGGCGTCCTGCCGGGGCGGCCCTGCCGCATCATCCCACCTGATTGGACCACGCCATGCCACGTCACCCGAACGAGGTTCTTTTCGAGGGCGAAAAGCCGTTCCCCATCATCCCGACCTGCGAGCACTTCGCCGGGACGGAGGAGCGCATCGCGAAGGCGCTCGAGCTGCAGAACAGGATGGGGGGCGTCTTCGACATCACGATGGACTGCGAGGACGGCGCGCCGACCGGCCGCGAGCGGGAGCACGCGGAGATGGTGGTGCGGATGCAGAACAGCCCGCTGAACCAGCACAACATGGCGGGCGTGCGGATTCACGACTACACGCACGAGCACTGGAAGGCGGACGTCGACATCATCGTGCCGGCGGCGGGCGAGCGGATTGCCTACATCACGATCCCGAAGACGGTGCGGGCGCGGGAGCTCGCGGAGATGATCGACTACATCCGGAACACGGCTGCGAGGGCCGGCATCCGGCGGGAGATTCCGATCCATGCGCTGATCGAGACGCACGGTGCGCTGCGGGAGGTGTGGGAGATTGCGACGCTGCCGAACGTGCAGGTGCTCGACTTCGGGCTGATGGACTTCGTGAGCGCGCACCACGGGGCGATCCCGTCGTATGCGATGCGGTCGCCGCACCAGTTCGACCACGCACTGCTGCGGCGCGCGAAGGCGGAGATGGTGGCTGCGGCGCTGGCGAACGGGGTGGTGCCGGCACACAACGTGACGCTGGAGCTGAAGGACACGGAGTTCATCTACAACGACGCGCGGCGGGCACGGATGGAGTTCGGCTTCCTGCGGATGTGGAGCATCTACCCGGCGCAGATCGAGCCGATCACGCGGGCGATGGCGCCGTCGCACGACGAGGTGGAGGAGGCGCAGGCGATCCTGCTGAAGGCGTATGCGGCTGACTGGGGCCCGATCCAGCACGAGGGGAACCTGCACGACCGGGCGACCTACCGGTACTACTGGGAGACGCTGCAGCGGGCGCGCATCCAGAACGTGCCGCTGAGCGACAAGGTGATGCGGGCGTTCTTCCCGGACGCGGTCGCGGCCCAGAACTGAGCCGGCGCGGCGACAGACAGATGACGGCCCGGACGCGGTGCGCCCGGGCCGTTTGCTGTGCGGCATCCGGGGCTACTGGCCGGGCTTCCAGACCATCAGGAAGAGGATGCCGAGGGCAGACGCCCCGAGGATGGCGCCGACGATCCTGATGCGCGGGGCGTGGGCGAGGTAGGCTGCGGGGAGGGGCGCATCGTCGGGGGTGCCGTCGAGGAGCTGGAGGGCGCGGGAGAGGTTTCGGCGCTGGACGACGTTGGAGAGGGCGAAGGCCGCGAGGAACCAGGCGATGGCGACGCCGAGCCAGAGGGGGAAGTCGTCGCGGTAGCCGGTGTGGTCGTCGAAGATGAGGCCAAGCCCCATGAGGAAGAGGAGGACGACGGCCGGGTTCACGATGAGCTTTTCGAGCCGTTCGGTGGTGCGGATGGCGAAGCGGGTGGCTCCGGTGCCCTGGGCCTCGCCGGCGGCCTGCAGGATGGGGAAGGCGAAGGTTGTGCCGAGCCCAACGACGACCGGCGCGATATGGAGGTAGAGGAGGATGCGATAGGAGTTCATGGCGTGGCCCCGGGAAATCCGGGGGATTGTGCGCTCATGTCGTTGAATCGTCAACGGTTTCATCCATTGACATGCATGAACCGGGTTCGAGTCGGGCTTCACAGGGGCGAGGGGGCTGCCGAATGTACGGATGTCATGCACTATTCACCAATCGTCCGCCGCCGGTTCCCCGGGCGGGGAGCGGGGAGCCGGTAGATGCGGTTTCGACCGGGAAGCGGCTGGCGGGTGCCACTCGCCTGGCTGTGGGCCAGCCTCTTTGGAGCGGCGGCCATCGGCGGGCCGGCCATCCACGCGGCGTTGTTTGCCCCGGGGCGGCTGGAACTCGCTGCTGAAGCCGGGGCCGCCGTGGCGAGCGCGGGGCTGGCAGCCGCGGCTGCGGACCGGGTGATTCGGCGGCCGCTGCTCGGGCTCCGCACGGCACTGCTCCAGGTGCAGGCGGGCGACCTCGACCTCGAGGCGCCGCCCTCACCGGTACGCGAGATCGACGAACTGGGTGCCGACCTCCATCGGTCGCTGGCCTCGTTGCAGGTTTCGACCGACTCGCTCATCTACCGGGCATTCCACGACCCGCTGACGGATCTGCCGAACCGCGCGATGTTCCTTGCGGCCTTTGCGCGGGCATTGAGCGACGAGCGGCGGCCGAACCGGGTCGCCATCCTGTTCATGGACGTCGACCGGTTCAAGTACCTGAACGACACGCTCGGCCATGGGGTGGGCGACCAGCTGCTCTCGGTGTTCGCGCAGCGGCTGGTGGGCGCGGCTGAGGGCCACATGGTGGCCCGCCTGGGCGGGGATGAATTTACGGTTCTGGTGCGCGGCGAGGGCGCGGCATCGGAGGCGGTGCGGGTGGCCCGCCGGGTGCTGCAGGCGCTGCGGCGCCCGTTCTCAGTGGCCGGGCAGGAGATGTTCGTCACCTCGAGCATCGGGATTGCGGTCAACGGCGCGGAGGACCGGACAACGACCGAGCTGCTGCGGAAGGCGGACGTTGCGCTCTACCGGGCCAAGTCGGAAGGGCGTGCACGATTCGTTGTCTATTCCGCGGAGCTGGACGCGGACCCTGCTGAGCGGTTCGACCTGGACAACGGGCTGCGACGGGCGGTGGAGCGGAACGAGCTCCAGCTTCTCTACCAGCCGATTGTGGACCTGGAAACCGGCGCGCTGGTGGGGATGGAGGCGCTGCTCCGGTGGAATCACCCGCACCGGGGTGTGCTTTCGCCGGCGACGTTCATTGCGGTCGCTGAGGAGACTGGCGAGATTGTGCGGATTGGGAACTGGGTGATGGAGGAAGCCTGCAGGGAAACGGCGCGTGTTCAGCAGCTCCGGCCGGGTCTGCCGCTGACCGTGAGCGTCAATATCTCGGCCGCCGAGTTCCGGCAGGCTGACCTTCCGGGGCGCGTCCGGCGGATCCTGGAGTCGACGGGGCTGGAACCGCATGCGCTGACACTCGAGCTCACCGAGAGTGTCCTGCTCCACGATACCGCTGCCGCGATGGCGAGCCTCGACGAGCTGGGGAGGCTCGGCGTCGGACTGGCGCTGGACGATTTCGGGACGGGGTACTCGTCGCTGAGCTATCTGCAGCGGCTGCCGGTCGACACGCTCAAGATTGACCAGTCGTTCGTGGGCCGCCTGGGGGCGGACCCGGCATCGGGGCCGCTCACCCGGGCGATTGTGGAGATGGGGCACGCACTGGGGATGCGGGTGGTGGCGGAGGGGGTCGAGACGGAGTGGCAGCTCGCGTATCTGCGGGAGATCGGGTGCCAGCTTGGGCAGGGGCGGCTGTTTGCGGGCCCGCTGGCCGCCGAGCAGTTCCGCCGGCTGGCGGCTTCGCTCCGGCCGGCGGCTGCGTGGGGGCCGCTGCTGAAGACGGGGTGAGCGGGAGGAGGGAGGAGGGAGGAGTCAGGGGAGGCCGGGCGGGAGGGTGACGCGGGCGCCGACGCCGAGGCCGTGGGCGGCGAACCAGCCCCTGTTGACCTCGAGAACGTAGCGATAGGGGGCCGAGGGCGTGAGGATGGTTTCGTCGAGCGGGGTGCCCTGGCGGATGTCGACGACCGTGAGGTCGGCGCTGATGTAGGCGATATCAAGCGGGATGTAGGTGTTGCGCATCCAAAAGCCGGAGCGGCTGTCGGCCTGGAAGATGAAGAGCATGCCGGCATCGGGGTCGAGCGCGCGGCGGTACATCAGGCCCTGGGCGCGCTGCTGGGGCGTGACGGCAAGTTCGACGGTGACCGCAGCGCGGGCACTGCCCTGCTCGATGACGACGACGGGCCGTGACGGTGCCTCGGCGTCGCGGGCGCAGGCAACGATGAACAGCACAAAGACAAACGGAAGGGCGATGCTGCGCAGGCGTTCGGCTCCGGGGGCAGGCGGCGGGTTCACAGGACCACGAGGACGATACCAGCCACGCAGAGCAAGGTTCCAGCAAGGATGCGGCGGGTGAGCCGTTCGCCGAGGAAGGCGATGGAGAGCGGCAGGGCCAGGAGGGGCGAGGTGGAGGAGAGGATGGCCGTGCGGGCTGCGCCGGCGGTGACCACGGCATAGACGTACAGCAGGCTGCCGATGGTCGTGCCGACGAAGCCGGCGAGGGCGATGGCGCCGAGGCGGCGGGGGTCGCGGAGCGGCGCCGCCAGGGCGGGCCGCTGGAAGGCGAGGGCGAAGCCGAGGAGGGCGACGGCGCCGGCCGGGGTGCGGATGGTGCCGGCGGCGATGGCGCCGAGGTCGCCGCTGGCGGCGGCGAGCCAGAGGGTTGCGGCTGCCCAGGTGATGCCGACGCCGCCGAGGAGGGCGTAGCCTGCCGGGCCGGGCGTGGCGCAAACGGGCGCGGGACGGACGAGCACCGGGGCCGCGTCGGGTACGGCGACGGCCGGTGGAGGGACGCGGTCCGGCGCGGCGGCCGGGATGACGATCAGCGAGATGCCCGCACCGATGAGGAGAGCGCCCGCGGGCAGACCCCAGGAGAAGGGCTCATCGAGGAGGAGGACGCCGAAGATGACGGTGAGGCCGATGTAGAGGGCCATCGAGACGGGGAAGGTGCGCTGCATGCCGAGGCGGTTGAGGGCGAGGATGTAGAGTGTGTCGCCGAGGCCGTAGCCGAGCGCGCCGGAGGCGACGACCTGGGCGACCGTCGAAAGCGGGGCATCGGCGATGGTGGAGGATTCGCCGCTGGCCCAGAGGATGAGCGGCATGGCGAGGGCGCCGAAGCCGAGGCGGAGGCCGGAGAGGACGACGGGCGAGGTGCGGGTGGAGAGTGACGTGAGGGCGACGCTCGTGGCCGACCAGGTGAGGGCAGCGAGGAGGGCCGCGAGTTCACCCATCGGCGGGCATCGTACGGGGCCGGGCGGCTACGGGCTGCCGGGAGACGGACCGGGCCCCCGCTCGTGCGGGGGCCCGGCAGGGCGGAGGACGGGATGGCGGCTAGTTGCAGGTCTCGCCGGAAGCGTCGAGGAGCGTGACCTGCTGATTCGGGGCGCCGGAGCGCATCACGAGGACCACGCCCGAGAAGCCGGGGA
This sequence comes from Tepidiforma bonchosmolovskayae, assembly GCF_008838325.1. Taxonomy (GTDB): domain Bacteria; phylum Chloroflexota; class Dehalococcoidia; order Tepidiformales; family Tepidiformaceae; genus Tepidiforma; species Tepidiforma bonchosmolovskayae. Next base: position 841,580 of record NZ_CP042829.1, read on the forward strand.
TGGTGGAGATGCCGCCGGCGGAGGTGTTATTGAGGTAGGAGGGGTAGTTGCCCGGGTTGCCGGGGTTGGTGTTGAAGTAGTGGAGCCACTTCTGGCTGGGGCCGTCCCAGATGTAGATGCCGATCCAGTCGCCCACCGGGAGGCACTGGGTGAAGGTGGCCGGGCTGACCGCCTGGGGCTTGATGGTGCCGACGTAGTGGATGTTGCAGCCGGGGCTGCCGTTGGCGCAGACACCGCCGACGGTGCTGGTGTGCTTCGCGAGGGCGATACCGAGGCTTGCCCCGAGGATGGTGGCAACGCCGACGCCGATGGCGACGACGGCGAGGGCTTTTTTCTGAATCCAGCTCATGGAACCTCCAGCGGCGCCGGGAGGGCGCTCTCCTGCGTGTACCGTAGCAACACGGGAAGGTACACGCACCGGAGAAAACGCCTGCCGGGTGCAGAGAGTTGCCAGCAGGCTGTAAAACGTTCGTAAAACCGGTGGGGCGGCGTGCGGGGGCCTGATTCTAACGAAATTCTTGCTGTTCTCCGGGGGGCAGCTGCCGATACGGGCTGGTAGGATGCCGGGCGGAGGCGTCTGTCATGTTGCCGCTTGGTTTCAGCTGGGGAGCATTCCTCGTCTACGTCTTTGCGCTGATGTTCATGACACTCGGGGGAATCTGGGGGCTGGTGGAAAGCCGCCACCCGGCGTTTCTTATCCCGATCCTGATGGGGCTGTTCTACTTCTACCTGTGCTGGGAGGCGGTCGTGGAGGGCGACGACGAGCAAGGGCCGCCACCGCCGCCGTCGCGGAGCCGGGGCTGAGCCGCTGACCGCGGGATTACCGGGATGCGCGTAGGGTAGCGGTATGGGGCTGCGCTCGTTCCGGCTGGGGGCGCTGTTCGGTATTCCGCTGCTCGTGAACCCGAGCTGGTTTCTGCTGGCCGGGCTGACGACGTGGTTCCTCGCCACCCAGTTCTACCCGGCGGCCTTCGAAGGTGCGTCGCGGTGGACGCATCTCTGGATGGCGGGGGCGAGCGTCGCGGCCTTTTTCGCGTCGATCGTGCTGCATGAGCTGGCCCACAGCATGGTGGCGCGGCGGTTCCGCATCCCGGTGAAGAGCATCACGCTGTTCGTCTTCGGCGGGGTTGCGCAGATTACTCGGGAGGCGGCGCGGCCGCTGCAGGAGCTGCTGATGGCGCTCGCGGGGCCGCTGATGAGCCTGGCGCTTGGCGCGGCGTTTGCGGGGAGCTGGTGGCTGCTGGGCGGGCGGGCAGACCGGGGCATCGACTACGTGCTCGTGTGGCTGGCGATCATGAACATGGCGCTCGGGCTGTTCAACCTGCTGCCGGCCTTTCCGATGGACGGCGGGCGGGTGTTCCGGGCTGCGCTCTGGCTGGTGACGCGGAACCACGCGCTTTCGACCGGCATCGCAGCGTGGACCGGGCGCGGCTTCGCGTGGGGGATGGCCGGGCTCGGCCTGCTGGCGGTCCTCGGGCGCGATGTGGTCGTCGCGGATTCGGTGGCAGGCGGGGCGTGGCTGGTGCTGATCGGGCTGTTCCTCGAGAACGCGGCGCGGCAGTCGCTTGTGCAGAACCGGCTGGTCCGTGAGCTGGCGCAGTACCGCGCTGAGGACGTGATGGTGGCAGATGCGCCGGTGGTGGATGCGCGGCAGCCGGTGGGGCCGCTGGCGCGCGGCGCGCTCGAACTGAACCCGCGGGCGGTCTACCTCGTGAGCGACGGGGACCGGCTGGCCGGGGTGCTCTCGGGCTACGAGCTGCGGGCCGTTCCGGAGCCGCTGTGGGACAGCACGCCGGCGGGAGCGGTGATGGTCCCGAAGGATGCGCTGCGGGCGACGGCGCGGGACCGGCTGGTTTCGGACGTGCTGCTGGAGATGGAGATGGAAGAGCTGCTCCATATGCCGGTGGTGGAGAACGGGCGGGTGATCGGCATCGTGGCGCGGGACCGGATTGTGGGGCTGCTGCGGCAGGCGGGGCTGCTCGGCACGGCCCGGGCGTAGGGCGCTTTCGCGCCGGGCGGCACGGCCGCAAGATGGGGGCATGACACCGGTTCGGACGATGGGGGCGGTCGCGGCCGCGAAGCTGACCGGGGCGGCGACGCGGGCCCTCCGGCGGGGAAGCGGGACGGCGCTCCCGGGGCTCGTTGCGACCCGGATCGACCCGGGGGTGGTGGCGCGGCTGGGGCGGCAGCTCGGCGGCGGCCGGGTGCTGGTGACGGGAACGAACGGGAAGACCACGACGGCGCGGCTGCTGGCGGCGATGCTGCATGCGGCGGGCCGGGGCTACGTACACAACCGTGAGGGGAGCAACCTGGTCCGCGGGTTCGCGAGCACGCTGGCGGCGCGGGCGGACTGGCGCGGGCAGATCCCGGGCGCGGCTCAGCTGACCGGGCTGTTCGAGACCGATGAGGCGACCTTCCCGGCGGCGGTCCGGGCGCTCGACCCGACGGTCATGGTGGTGACGAACCTGTTCCGCGACCAGCTGGACCGGTACGGGGAGGTGGATACGGTGGCCGGCATGCTGCGCGAGGGGCTGGCCGCGGCAGGGCCGGGCGCGACGCTGGTGCTGAACGCTGACGACCCTTCGGTGGCGGGGCTGGCCGAGGGGTGGCCGGGACGGGTCCACTGGTTCGGGCTGGACGTCCCGGAGCTGCACCGCGAGGCCGCCGGGGCGACGGATGCGCGGTGGTGCAGCTGCGGCGGCGATTTCGCCTATGCGCGGCGGTACTTCGCGCACGTGGGCTGGTGGCGGTGCACGCAGTGCGGGCGGGCCCGGCCGGCACCGGAGACGGAGGGGCGGAGGGTAGAGCTCGGGCTCGACCGGACGCGCTTTGAGGTGCCGGGGCTGGGCATCGCGGCGATGCGCCTCGCCGGGCTGTACAACGTGTACAACGCGCTGGCGGCCATCGCGGCCGGGCGTGCGCTCGGGCTGCCCGCGGCGGCGATCCGGGCCGGGCTGGCAGACGCGCGGGCGGCATTCGGCCGGCAGGAGGTGGTGGCGCTGGAGGGGCGCGAACTCTGGCTGCTGCTGACGAAGAACCCGGCGGGCGCGAACCAGGTGTTGCTGCTGCTCGAGCAGGCCGGGGGGCCGGACCTGGCAGTGGCAGGGCTGCTGAACGACCGTTTCGCGGATGGGCAGGATGTGAGCTGGATCTGGGACGTCGACTACGAGCTGCTGGCGGGGCGGGTCGTTCGGTGCTGGGCCGGCGGCGACCGGGCGGAGGACCTCGCGCTGCGGTTCGACTACGCGGGCTGGCCGGCGCCGCTGGCGGTGGAGCTTGCACCGGGGGCGCTGCTCGATGCGATCCTCGCGGGGACCGCGCCGGGGGAGCGGGTGTTCGTCATCCCGACGTACACGGCGATGCTCGACCTGCGGGCCGAACTGGTGCGGCGGAAGGCGGTCAGGAGCGCGCTGGAGTAGGGCCCCGGCGGGCGCGGTAGTACATGGGGGCGCCGGTGCCGCCCCTGCGGAGGAGGATGACCTCGGCAACGATGCTGACGGCGATCTCCTCGGGCGTTTCTGCGCCGATATCGAGCCCGATGGGGGTGCGGACGCGGTCGAGTTCGGCCTCGGGGAAGCCCTCGGCACGGAGGTGGTCGAGCACGGCAGTGGTACGGCGCCGGGAGCCGATCATCCCGAGGTAGGCGGCGCCGCGGCCAAGGCATTTCCGCAGGGAGAGTTCGTCCTGTTTGTGGCCGCGGGTGACGAGCACGATGGTAGTGGAGGGGCCGATGGGGAACCGCTCGAGGGCGGCTTCGAAGTCGTCGCAGATGACCTCGTCGGCCTCGGGGATGAGGGCGGGGTCGGCGAAGTCGGGCCGATCGTCGATGACGGCGACGCGGTAGCCGAGGAAGTTCGCGAGGCGGGCGAGGGCGCGGCCGATGTGGCCGGCTCCGACGACGAGGAAGGTGGGCCGGGATTCGACGACTTCGACGTAGATGGCGGGGGCGCCTTCGGTGTGGCGTTCGGCGAGTGTTTCGCCGGCGGCATAGAGGGTGCGGGCGCCGTGCCGCGCGAAGAGGCCGGGCGCGGCGCGAGCGACGGCGGCATCGAGGGCGGGGTCGCCGAGGGAGCCGAGGGTGCGGCCGTCGGGCTCGACGAGGAGGCGGGCCCCCGGCGCAAGGGGGAGGGGGCCGGGGTCGACGAGCACGGCGAGGAGGACGGGGGCGCCTCCTTCGGCGGCGTCGATGAGCCGTTGTGTCAGTTCGAGCATAGCGAGAGTGTAGAGGAAGGGAGGAGGGAGGAGGGAGCCCAACCCCGCCAGCACGCCCCGGCCCGAGGGAGGAGGGAGGAGGGAGCCCCACCCGGCCGCCACGCCACCCCGAGGGAGGAGGGAGCAGGGAGCAGGGAGCGGGGTGCCCGGGAGATTCCGCGGGGGTCGATGAGCGGCTATGCTGGCGCGCGTGGAACGACGGGCGACGCGGCTGCTGCTGACGCGGCACGGGCAGACGGTGGCGAACGTTGAGGGGCGGTTCTGCGGGCACAGCGAGACGGAGCTGACGGCGCTCGGCCGGGAGCAGGCGCGGGCGCTGGGGCGGCGGCTGGCCGGGACGCGGATCGATGCCTGCTACACCTCAGACCTTGGGCGGGCCATTGCGACTGCGCGGCTGGCGCTGGGCGAACGCGGCATCGCGCCGGTCCCGCGGGCGGAGCTGCGGGAGCGGCACTACGGGGTGTGGGAGCTGGAGCGGGAGGAGGACGTGCGGCGGCGCGACCCGCAGCGGTTCGCGCAGATGGAGGCGGAGGACCCGGCATGGCAGCCGCCCGGCGGCGAGACGACAACGATGGTGCGGGTGCGAACCTTCGCGGCGCTGCGGGAGATTGCCGCCGCGCACCGGGGCGGCACCGTGCTGGTTGTCGGGCACGGCACGATGCTGAACTGCCTCCTTTCGATGGTGCTGGGGATGCCGGAGACGCACGTGTTCCGCTTCGACGTTCGGCATTGCGCCCTGTTCGAGGTTGAGGAGCGGAGCGGGCGGCTGGTGGTGGTGCGGATGAATGACGCGGCCCACCTGGACGGGCTCGAGTGATCCCGGTCGGCGACAGCACGCGGCGGCATTCGACGCCGTGGGTGACGTACGCGATCATCCTGGCGAACTTCACCATTTTCATCGCCATGCTGGGGATGGACGCGACGGTGCCGCGGGCGACGCCCGGGGCGACGCAGCGGTTCGTGGAGCAGACGGCAGGCCCGTGTTACGGCTACCGGGCGCCGCCGAACGATTTGAACGAGTTCATTTGCCGGTGGGGGTTCCAGCCGAAGGAGTTTTTCGACACGGTCCGGGGCGAGTCGGGGCTGACCGGCGCGGCGCGGCGGCAGGCGCTCCTCGCGATCGTGACGGCGGTGTTCATCCACGGGGGCTGGCTGCACATCCTGGGGAACATGCTGTTCCTCTGGGTGTTCGGCGATAACATCGAGGACCGGCTGGGGAAGCTGGGGTTCCTGGCGTTCTACCTGGCCTCGGGGGTGGTCGCGTCGCTCGTGCAGGGGCTGATGGACCCAACGAGCGTGGTGCCGGTGGTGGGGGCGAGCGGGGCGGTGGCCGGGGTGCTGGGGGCGTACCTGGTGTGGTTCCCGCGGTCGACGGTGCATGTGGTCATTCCGTTCTTCATCCTGCTGTTTATTCCGCTGCCGGTGCCGGCGTTCCTGATGATCGGGCTGTGGTTCCTGCAGAACCTGTTTGCGGGGTACGCGACGATCGTGGACACGGCATCGACGGGCGGCGGGGTTGCGTGGTTCGCGCACATCGGGGGGTTCCTGTTCGGGGCGCTGGTGGCGATGACGGGGGTGGGGCGGCGGCGCCGGTAGGGAGGTGCGTTATTTGCGGAACGGGGGAAACTGCGAATAGCGGGCGGCGTTATTTGCAGTTTGGGAACAGCTGCTGCGGGGCGATGCCGGCCGTAAATTGTTGGTAAATCGTAAGAGTCGGGCCCCGGCCGGGGTTTTTCGTTCGCACTTCGGCGGCTAGGGTGAAGGCGAGACCAGCGAGGCGCCGGCTTCCCCGCCGGCCGGGGGTGAGGATGCGACGGATTGCCTGGGCGATGGCGGGTCCGATGCTGCTGGCGGCGGCAGCCGTGGCCTGGGCGTGGGACGGGGGCTCGCGGCCGGCGCACGCGCTGACGAACTGTTCGACCAGTTCGCAGGCGCTGGATGCGGCGGAGCAGGAGCTGCTGCGGCTGGTGAACGAGTTCCGGGTTGCGAACGGGGTGGCGCCGCTCAAGCCGTCGCCGAACCTTTCGCGGGCGGCGGCGTGGATGTCAGAGGACATGGCGGCGAAGGGATACTTCAGCCACACCGACAGCCTGGGGCGGTCGCCGTTCCAGCGGGTGAAGGATTGCGGCTACGCGACGACGGGCGCGGGGGAGAACCTGGCGATTGCCGGGAGCGCGCAGCAGGCGTTCACCCTGTGGGTGAATTCGACGATGGGCCACCGGGAAAACATGCTGCAGCCGATGTGGGTGGTGGCGGGCGTCGGGCGGGCAGGCGGGTACTGGACGCTCGATTTCGGGACATACGACGACTCGAATGAGCCGTGGGACGGCCCGCAGCCGGCGACGCCGACGATGGGGCCGACGGCGACGCCGACCCCGGGCGGGGCGTCGCTGCCGTCGTCGCACCCGAACCTGCCGCGGCGGGCGCTGGTGCCGAATATCGTGGCGGAGCGGTAGGAGGGAGGAGCGGGGAGCGGGGAGCAGGGAGCGGTTAGCGGAGGGTGATGCCGCCGTCGACGGCGATGGCCTGGCCGGTGATGTTGCGGGCGGCCGGGCTGGCGAGGAAGGCGGCGAGTTCGCCGATGTCCTCCGGGGTTTGCTCGCGGCCGAGGGGGACACCGGTTTTGACCACCTCGAGGAAGACTTCACGAGGCGAAAGGCCGGCGAACCGGGGCACGGTGCGCTGCATCATCGCGGCGAGGCCTTCCCAGGCGCGGGTCCAGAGGAAGCCGGGGCAGATGGCGTTGACGCGGATGTCGAAGGGGGCGTACTCGAGCGCACAGCTTTTCGTGAGGGAGATGACGCCGGCCTTGGCGGCGGCGTAGGCGGGGAGGGTGGGCGCGGCCTGGAGCGCGGCGATGCTGGCGATGTTGATGATGGCGCCGCCGCCGCGCTGCTTGAGAAAGGGAAGCGCGTGCTTCGTGCCGAGGAAGGTGGAGCGGAGGTTCTGGGCGAGCTGTTCGTCCCAGGCGGCGGGGTCCATGTCTTCAACGCGGCCGCCGCCCGCCGCTGCTGCGGGGAGGGCGGAGGGGTCGACCGGGCCGCGGCCGGCGCCGGCGTTGTTCACCATGATGTCGAGGCCGCCGAGGGCCGCGACGGCGGCGCGGAGGGCCTCTCTGAGCTGGTCTTCGACGATGACGTCGCAGGCGAGGCCGACGCCGGGGGTGGGGAGGGCGGCGGCGGTGGCGGCGGCCTGCTCGCCGTCGAGGTCGAGGATGGCGACGCGGGCGCCCTGGCGGGCCATGACGGCCGCGATACCGGCGCCGATGCCGCGGGCGCCGCCGGTGACGATTGCGGTTTTGCCTTCGAGGGGGAGCACGGCAGGAGTTTCTCCTCAGTGGGGTGCCCGCGGACTGTACCAGATGGCCGGCAGGGGTTCCCGGGGCCGCGCGGCGGAGGGGTTTCCCGGGCGGAGCCGCCGCAGGACGGGCAGCCGGCCGCGTGTGGTAGTATCCCGGCCTCTGCCCGACCGCGGCCCCGCATCGCGACGGCTCTCCGCGGACCGGGGACCGCTGACCTCAGGGGGTTCCGGCGTTGCGCGTCATGACCATCGGCTTCACGAAAAAATCAGCACGCCAGTTTTTCGAAACGATCGGGCAGGCGGAGGCCAGGCGGCTCGTTGATGTGCGGCTGAACAACGCTTCCCAGCTCGCCGGCTTCACCAGGCGAGACGACCTCGAGTACTTCCTGGGTGCGATCCTCGGAATCGGATACGTGCACGAGCCGCTGCTCGCGCCGACGCCGGAGCTGCTTACCGGGTATCGGAACGAGAAGCGGCCGTGGAGCTGGTACGAGGAGGAGTTCCTTCGGCTGATGCGCGAGCGGAGGATTGACGAGCGAGTCCCGCGCGAGCTGATCGACGGAGCCGTGCTCCTGTGCAGCGAGGCAACGGCGGACCGATGCCACCGGCGGCTTGTGGCGGAGTACCTGGCCGCACGCTGGGGCGGCATGGAGATCGTGCACCTGCCGTGAGGGCGGGCCGGCTCAGCGGCCGATGAAGCGGGGTTCGCGCTTTTCGAGGAAGGCGGCGACGGCTTCGCGGGAATCGGCGGAGAAGCCGGCGATGCGCATGTGGAGGGCCTCCTGGTCGAGCACCTGCTCGAGGGTGGCGGTTTCGGCGAAGTTCAGGTTCTCTTTCATGCGGGCGTAGGCGCCGGTCGGGCCTTCGGCGAGGCGGCGGCAGAAGTCGAGGCCCTGCGCGAGGAGTTCGTCGTGGGGGATGACGCGGTTGACGATGCGGAGCTCGAGGGCGCGGGCAGCGTCGATGATTTCGGCGGTGAAGTAGAGTTCGCGGGCGATGCCGGCGCCGCAGAGGCGCTGGAGGAAGTAGGAGCCGCCGAAATCGCCGGGGAGGCCGACGTTGCGGAAGGCGGCGCCGAAGCGGGCGCGGTCGGAGGCGAGGCGGATGTCGCAGGCGAGGGCGATGCTGAAGCCGGCGCCGACGGCCGGGCCGTTCACGAGGGCAACCACGGGCTTCGGCATGGTGTGGAGGCGGAGGGAGACCTCGTCGTGGCGGCGGCGGAGCTCGGCGACGAGACGGTCGAGTTCGGCGATGACGGCGGCGGGGCCTTCGCTGGCGGCTGCGGCGGCGATGCGGTCGTTCCGCTCCTGCATGGCACGGATGTCGCCGCCGGCGCAGAAGGCGCGGCCTGCGCCGGTGATGGCGACGCAGCGGACGGCGGGGTCGGCTTCGACCTCGGCGAGGGCCTCGGCGAAGCGGGGCACGAGGTCGCCGCCCATGGCGTTGAGCGTTTCGGGGCGGTTGAGGGTGATGAGCGCAACGCCGTCGCGGCGCTCGAGGAGGACATCGGACACAGCGGGCCTCCGGGCGATGGGGTGGAAGGATCGTGGGGCAGGGGAGGGCGGGGCGCAACGCTTGCATTCATGAGTAGTTGGTTATAGAGTTACGAACATGAACGACCTGCCAGACGACCTGATGGGGCTCGTGGCCGAGCGGTTCCGGCTGCTGGGCGACGGGACGCGGCTGCGCATCATCCGCTTCCTGCTCGCGCGCGGCGAAGCCCCGGTGGGGGAGATTGCGGCGGCGACGGGCTGTTCGCAGGCGAACGTCAGCAAGCACCTCCGCCTGCTGCACGATGCGCGGGTGGTTCGCCGGCGCGCGGAGGGGACGATGGCGTTCTACCGCGTCGTTGACCCGAGCGTGGAAGAGCTGTGCGACATCGTCTGCGGGGGGATCCGGCGGCAGGTCGCGGAAGAGGCAGCACTGGTGGGGCTTACCCCGGGAGGGCAGCAATGAAGACGGTCCAGTTCGTGGCAGAGGCGCTGGGCGATGCGTCGTACCTCGTCGTGCACGGCGAGGAGGCGGCGGTCATCGACCCGCAGCGGGACATTCGGCCGTTCGTGAAGGCGTCGCGGGAGCACGGCGCGACGATCCGGTATGTGGTGGAGACGCATGTCCACAACGACTACGTGTCGGGCGGGCGGGAGCTGGCGGCGCTGGGCGCGGAGGTGATCGCGCCGGCGGCCGGGAAGCTGGAGTTCCCGCACCGGCCGGTGGAGGACGGCGACGTCATCGACCTCGGCGGGGCGAAGCTGCTCGTGACGGCTGCGCCGGGGCACACGTATGAGCACGTCGCGTACCTCGGGGTAACGCCCTCGGGCGAGGTGCGCGGCGCGTTTACGGGCGGTGCGCTGCTGATGGCTGCGGCGGGCCGGACGGACCTGCTGGGGCCGGACCATACGGAGACGCTGACCCGCCTCCAGTGGGAGACGGCGCAGAAGCTGCGGAAGCTGGTGCCGGCGACGGCCGATGTGCTGCCGACGCACGGGGCGGGGTCGTTCTGCAGCGCGACGGGGACGGACCTCGGACGGTGCGGGCCGATGGCGGCGGAGCTGCTGCGCAACCCGGCGCTCATCGCCAAGACGTACGAGGAGTTCCGGGCGCTGCACCTGGCGAGCGAGATGCCGATCCCGGGGTATTACCGGTACATGGCGCCGATCAACCGGAAGGGGCCGAAGGTGTACGGCGAGCCGCCGCGCCCGCAGCGGCTGAGCGCCGGCGAGCTGCTCGGGCTCGGCCGCGAGACGTGGGTGGTGGACGTTCGGACGCGGGCGGATTACGCCGCAGGGCACCTGCCGGGTTCGCTGGAGATCGAAGAGAGCACGTCGATGCTGGCGTACGTGGGGTGGCTCATCCCGTTCGACGCGCCGATTGCGCTGGTGGCCTACGACGGGCTCCAGGCGGAGCGGGTGACGGTCGACCTGTTCCGGATTGGGTACGAGCATGTGGTCGGCTATGCGGCGGCCCGCGAGCTGCCGCTGACGGCGCGGACGGAGGCGGTGAGCGCGGAGGAGGTTGCGGAGGCGCTGCGGAGCGGGCGGGTGCCGGTGCTGGACGTGCGGTATGCGCAGGAGCTGCGCGACGAGCCGGTGCCGGGGGCGCGGCCGCTGCCGTTCGACCGGATGCCGGAGTGGGCGCCGGAGGTGGAGGGCCCGGTGCTGGTGTCGTGCGCGAGCGGGCAGCGGGCGGCGATGGCGGCGAGCTACCTGGAGCGGCTGGGCGTGAGCGCGCGGCCGTTCATCGCGGGCGGCGCAGCGGAGGTGCGGCGGGCGCTGGCGGCGAAGGTGGGGTGAGGAGCTCCGGGGGCGCACGCTTCACGGGGGCCGGTCATGTGACCGGCCCCCGTTTGCTGTGCGGCGCGAGTGCGGTGGCGGGGGCGGCCGTCAGCTGCCGGCTATTCCGGCAGCGCGAGGCGGTAGCGGAGGATGGCGCCGACGCCGCCGAGGGCGCGCAGGCCGTGGTGCTCGCGGACGACTTCGACCCGGGCGCCGGTCGCTGCAGCGAGCCGGGCGAGCTCGTCCTTCCGCTCGGCGGGCTCGTAGGCGTCGTCGATGACGACGACATCGGCGGCGCCGAGTTCGAGGGCGGCTTTCGTCCGGTCGTAGCCGGCGACGCCGAGGTCACCCTCTTCGACCTCGCCGACGAGGATGTCGGCGGTGTGCTGCGACTGGTCGTCTTCGGTCTGGAGGAGGAAGTGCTCGACGGTGCGGCGGACGTGTTCGAGGCCGGCGCGGATGTCGATGTGGAATTCACCCTCGGTGACCCGGCGGGTCAGCGATTCGGGGAGGGCTTCGCGGAGGTGGTGGAGGGCGACTTCGTCGCCGGCGATGATGAGGCGGGTCGCGCGCTCCTGCTCGCAGAGCTGCTCGATGAGCTTTGCGGCTTCTTCGGCGAACTCGCGGCGGTGGTTTTCGACGTGGCGGCGGAAGCGGTGCTCGTTCATGCCGCTGGTGGAGCGCATCTGGTAGTTGTAGGGGTCTTCGTCTTTGCCGGGCATTTCGGCGATCCGTTCGCCGCGGACGACGAAGAGGCGGAGGGTGTTGGTATCGGCGACGGCGACGACGGCGGTCTCGTACTCGTCGAGGAGCCGGGCGAGCTGGTAGAGGCGGGGGTAGCGGTCGTAGACGACCTGGTTTTCGAAGGGCGCGGGGGCTTCGATCGATTCGAAGAGGCCGGCGGCGGAGCAGGAGAATATGGCGAGCCCTTCGGCCGCGGGGCTGGCAGCGGCGACGGCGGCGTGGACGCGCTCAGCGTCGCCCCGGAAGGATTCGAGGGCCGGGCCGCGGACGCCGAGGCTGTGCTCGATCTGGCGGAGACGGTCCTTGAGGACGGTGTCGCCGGTGCGGTGTTCGGGGCGCTCGCCGGTGGCCTGGGGCCGGCGGTCGAGGTAGACGGAGAGGATGCCAACGCCCTCGGGGGCTTCCCAGCGGGCGACGCGGCGGAGGAGTTCGGAGAGTTCGGTTTCGAACAGTGAGGTTTCGCTGGACATGACAGCAGTGTACGCGGCCGGCGGGCGGGGGAAACAGGCCCGCGGGGCCGCGGTACACCGGCCGAAGGGCGGAAACCGGGCGGTTCGCCGGGCGCGCTGCTGGTACACTTGCGCGCATGACATCCACGGTTTCACTGTTGCGGGAACGGGCCATGGCCGCGCGGAAAGCGTCGCGGGTGCTCGCGCGCCTTTCGACGGCAGAGAAGAATGCGGCGCTGGAGCGGATTGCGGCGCTGCTCGAGCAGGAGCAGGCGGCCGTGCTGGAGGCGAACGCAAAGGACCTCGCCGCCGCGAAGGAAGCGGGGCTGGAGGATGCGTTCGTGGAGCGGCTGACGCTGACGCCGGAGCGGCTGCGCGGCATCGCGAACGATACGCGGAGCGTGATGCAGCTGCCGGACCCGGTGGGGGAGGTGTTCGATTCGCGGACGCTGCCGAACGGGCTGTGGATCGGGCGGCGGCGGGTGCCGCTGGGGGTCGTGGCGTGCATCTACGAGTCGCGGCCGAACGTGACGATCGACATCGCGGCGCTGGCACTGAAGAGCGGGAATGCGGCGATTTTGCGGGGCGGCAAGGAGGCCCGGAACAGCAATGCGGCGCTGGGCGAGCTGGTGCAGCGGGCGCTGGCAGGGACGTCGGTGCCGGCGGACGCGGTGCAGGTGATCAGCGACCCGGACCGGGCGCACGTCGACGAGCTGCTGGAGATGAACGACCTGGTGGATGTGGTGGTGCCGCGGGGCGGGGCGCAGCTCATCGACTACGTGCGGCGGAAGGCGACGATGCCGGTCATCGCCCACGGGGATGCGGTCGTCCAAATTTATGTCGATGAGTTTGCCGACCTGGACCTTGCCGAGAAGGTGGTGGACAACGCGAAGACGCGGCGGTACAGCATCTGCAACGCGGTGGACACGCTGCTGGTGCACCGGGCGATTGCGGAGCCGTTCCTGCGGCGGATGGCGGCGCGGTGGAACGGGAAGGTCACGTTCATTGCTGACGAGCGGGCGTACCCGGTGCTGGCGGCGGCCGGGGCGCCGGTGGAGCGGGCGACGGAGGCGACGTGGCGGACGGAGCACCTTGCGCTGCGGGTGGGGGTGCGGGTCGTCGACGCGATGGAGGAGGCGACGGAGCACATCGAGCAGTACGGGAGCCACCATTCGGACGCGATCCTGACGGAGAACTACAGCCGGGCGCTGGAGTTCCTCGACGTGGTGGATTCGGCGGCGGTGTACGTGAACGCGAGCACGCAGTTCACGGACGGCGCGCAGTTCGGGCTGGGGGCGGAGGTCGGGATTTCGACGCAGAAGATGCATGCGCGGGGTCCGATGGGCCTGCGCGAGCTGACGAGCTACAAGTGGACCATCATCGGCAGAGGGCAGGTGCGACCGCTGTGATTACGTTCGAACGGGAATGCAGGACTCCGCACTCGGAGTCGTACACAATTTTCGAAGACGGCAGCATCGTGGGGCGGGTAGACCTGCACTACCAGGGGACGAACGTGTATGCGACGCTCTGCACGACGGCGGACGCGGACGAGGAGCGGATCCAGCAGCTGATCGATGCGACGGACGAGCAGCTGGTGATGACGGCGGACCCGTACCGGGAGGACTTCATCGTGACGGTGTGGCGGGGGTCGCCGGCGGGGGTGTACAGCGACAACGAGCTGGACGACGACGAGGATGAGGACGACACGTTCCGGCTGAACTGAGGGCGGCGTGGCGGATGGCCGGGCGGATACCTCGAAGCGGGCGGTGCTGGTAGACTGGATGGCGGAGAGGTGTCCGAGTGGTTTATGGTGCCGCTCTCGAAAAGCGGTGTGGGGCAACCCACCGGGAGTTCGAATCTCCCCCTCTCCGCCAGGAAGCGGACGCGAGCCCGGCCAGGCGGCCGGGCTTTTGTTTTGGGGCGGAGGGGCCGGCGTTTGCGTTCTCAGGTTCGGACATTGCGACACTACGGCGACATCGTTGACAGTCACGCCGTCAGAATGGCCGTGTCCGACAGCCGTTGATCCCGGACATTGCGACACAAACGCGACATCTTTCACTCGGCAGCGCGCACCGGGTCTGCTGCCTCCGCTCTAACACTTTTTCTACGGCGTTGTCCCGGATTTTCCGCTATTCTTCACCCATCCGTCACCGAACTGCCTGATTGCATCCGGGGTTTGCCCGCCGCCAGTGACGGCAGGATCAGTCAGCGGAGGTTAACCCCCTGCACGTGGGCGGGGCGCTCGCCGGTTCAATCGCAGCTGGGGGACGGAAACAGGAGGTACGGCCCGGGCATCTCTCCAATGGAGGCGCCCGCTTCCGGAGAAGGCGGGCCGAGACTGGAGCAGGAGAAACAACCGCGAGGGGAGAGAAGAGCTATGAGCATCAAACGGCTTGTTGCAGCAGTTTGCGCCATTGCCGGCCTGCTGGCAGTTGCCACGGCTACGGCGGCGACGACAGTGGTGGTGCGCTACTCCGCCGGGCAGGGCTGGGGGAACTGGTGGACAGCGAACGGGGGGCAGGTCAGGTTCGTGCATGACGCGACCAGCCCCTTCGGCATCGGGGCCATGGAACTCGAGACGCCGAACACCAATCCGGCCAAGGCGACCTGGGGAATCGCGATGGATATCCCCCTGAGCCAGGTCACGACGCTGGGGTACTGGACGAAATACCTGGCAGGTCCGCCGTACGCCGGACCGGGCCTGAACGTGGTCATCGACATCAATGGAAGCGCCCCGGGCGGGGCAACCATCCTCGTCTATGAACCGTACTGGAACGGCACGGTGAACCTCAGCGGGGCCTGGCAGCAGTGGAACGTCGGCTCGCCGGCCGCGAAGCTGTGGTCGACCCAGACCGTGAGTGCCGGCGGGAGCTGCAGCTTTACTGCCGACTACGGTGGCCCGCCGTTCTATAACATTCCGGCCGTCCAGGCGGCGTGTCCAAATGCGCGGCTGCAGGGCCTGGCCGTGAACGTGGGGACCTATAATCCCGGCTACCTCGTGCGGGCGGATGGTGTCTGGCTGAACGACACGGTGTACGACTTCGAACCGGAGGTGACGGTCCGGGTCAGGCTGACCGAGAACGTCCTCGGTTTCGAGGCTCCCGGCGATGGCTGGCAGGTGACGCTGACAGGCTGCGGCGTCGGCCCGATAACCCAGACGACGGACTCCAGCGGGGAAGCATCGTTTGTCGCGCTTCCGCCAGCGGTAAACTGCAGCTACACGGTTAGTGTGGCCGGGCAGGCCGGGTGGACGCTCGCCCCATCGAGCGCTACGACTGCGCCCTTTGCAGCGGACAGTGTCAGCGAACTCGAATTCCTGGCGATTCGAGACTACAACCCGCCGTGTGTGGAGCCGAACGACCCCCGGTGCACGCCGCCGCCGGCCATCGCCGGCGGCACCCCTGCTCCGGCAGTTCCGGCGGCCACGCCGACCCCAACGCCTGCGGCACCGGCCCCGACGCCTGCGGCCCCTGCTGCAACGGCGACCCAGCCCCCGGCGGCGCCAACGACGTTGCCCGCTACGAACGACCCGGGCGTGCCGACGCCGGCCGGCGCCTCCCCGACGCCGCGGCCCCCGGCGACAGGGGCCAGCAGCCCGGAAGAGGCCGGCGGGCCGCAGTTCCTGGGTCTGCTCGCGACCGGGGCCGTATTCCTCAGCGCCGGTCTCGGGTTGCTGTCGCTCGGACGTTCGCGCAAGCGCTGACCTCGGCGGTACAGGTCCAGAGGCGGGCGGAGTTGATTCCCGCCCGCCTTTGCTATGCGCTCCAGAGAGTCCGGAGTCGCCAGGCATGTGGGCGACGAATCGCATTGCCGGGTCTCGACGTATGGCAGGAGAGGAGTGACCCAGAGCCTGCCCGCATGGCGACTACAATGCGGGCATGGATGACCCTGCACTGATCGGTCTGGGCCTCGGGGGCCTGGTGGTCCTCATCGGGCTGAACGCGCTGTTCGTGGCGGCGGAGTTCGCCTTCGTGGGGGTGCGGCGGACCCGAGTGGAGCAGCTGGCGGCTTCGGGGCAGGCGCGGGCGCGGCTGCTGCTGGGGGCGCTGCGGCAGCTGGATGCGACGATTGCGGCGACGCAGCTCGGCATTACGATGTGCGGGCTGGCGCTCGGCTGGCTGGGGGAGCCGGTCCTGGCGGGCCTCATCGAGCCCGGGCTGGCGGAAGCGCTGGCCTGGGCGCCGGCGCGGACGGCCGGCATCGCCGCCACGGCGGTTGCGTTTCTACTGGTGACGGCGCTGGTGATTATCTTCGCGGAGCTGGCGCCGAAGTCGATTGCGCTGGCGCGGACGGAGCAGGTGGGGCTCCTGGTGGCGCCGCCGGTGCTGGTGTTCGCGCGGGTGTTCCGGCCGTTCGTCTGGTTCCTGCACCGGTCGGGGGCGCTGGTGGTGCGGGCCCTGGGGATTCGGCAGCGGTCGCCGGCGGAGGAGTCGCTCGACCCGGAGGAGCTGGAGCTGGTGATCGAGGCGTCGGCGCGGGCCGGGCTCCTGTCGACGAGCGAGCTGATGCTGGCGCGACGGGCGCTGGAGTTCAGCGCGATCCAGGCCGACCAGATCATGGTGCCGCGGACGGAGGTCGTGGCGGTGGAGGCAGGGGCGACGCTGGACGAGGTGCTGGAGCTGGTGGAGCGGCACCACCACTCGCGCTACCCCGTGTACGAGGAGAGCCTGGACCACATCGTCGGCATCCTCGAGGTGAAGGACCTCGTGGCGCTGGTGCGCCGGGGGGAGACGGAGTGGCGGCCGCTGATTCGGCCGGCGGTGGCGATCCCGGAGTCGGTGAGCGTGGAGGTGGCGGTGCAGGCGATGCGGGCAAAGCAGGTGCAGATTGTGGTGCTGGTGGACGAACACGGGGGGACGAGCGGGATTCTGACGGCGGACGAGGTGCCCTACCGGCTGCTGGGGCGCTGGCTGGGCGGGCGCGCGCAGGGGGGCGAGACGCTGCGGACGCTGCCGTCGGGCAATCTGCTGGTGTCGGGGCTGGCGCTCATTGCGGATGTGGAGGACGCGACGGGCGCGGAGCTTGCGGACGAGGACTACGACACGGTCGGCGGGTTCATCATGGCGCGGCTGGGACGGATTCCACGGGTGGGCGACCGGGTGGAGGTACCGGGGTACCAGTTCCGGGTGATGGCGATGGACGGCCGCCGGGTGGACCGGGTGCTGGTGACCAGGGTGGGAAGCGGCAATGGCGCAGCCTCTCATGGAGGGGGCGAAGGCGGCCGAAACGCGGGGGTGTGAACCGGGCGGGGCTCCGCGGGGGCGAGACGTCCCGGGCTTGCTGATCGGAACCGCAGAAATTCGGCGGCGAGCTGGGGCTTGCTGCGGCGCGGCCCGCCGGAGGGGCGGCCGGGGATGGCACAGGGAGCACCGGCGGAGCGAGCGCCCGACGGCCGGAGCGGGTTACTGGCCGCCTGCGGCAGGCTGGGGTGCTGCGCCGCCGAAGACTTCTCCGCGGCGGCGGGAGGCGAACGCCTCGTCTTCGCTGACGCTGGCGGCGGCCTGGCGGGCCTGCTCCTGCTCGTACGTCATGCGGTAGAGGTTGGCGTAGATGCCGCCGCGGGCGAGGAGCTCCTCGTGGGTGCCGATCTCGGCGATCTGGCCTTTGTCGAGGACGACGATGCGGGAGGCTTCGCGGATGGTGGAGAGGCGGTGGGCGATGACGAAGGATGTTCGGTTCTTGAGGAGCTCGCGGAGGGCCCGCTGGATGATGACCTCGGTCTGGGTATCCACGTAGGCGGTGGCTTCGTCGAGGATGAGGATGCGGGGCGAGGCGAGGATGGCGCGGGCGAAGCTGATCAGCTGCCGCTGGCCGACGGAGAGGTTCTGGCCGCGCTGCTGGAGGACGGTATCGTAGCCGTGCTCGAGGCGCATGATGAAGTCGTGGGCGCCGACGGCTTTGGCGGCGCGCTCAATCTCTTCCTGGGTGGCTTCGGGCCGGCCGTAGGCGATGTTTTCGCGGACAGTGCCGGAGAAGAGGTAGGGGTTCTGGAGGACGACGCCCATGTGGCGGGTGAGGGAGCGGCGCTTGATATCGCGGATGTCGTGGCCGTCGATTTTGATGGCGCCGGCGGTGACGTCGTAGCCGCGCATCAGGAGGGAGGTGATGGTGGTCTTGCCGGCGCCGGTGGCGCCGACGAGGGCGATGGTTTCGCCGGGTTCGACGTGGAGGGTGATGCCGCGGAGGATGGGGACGCCTTCGACGTAGTGGAAGTGGACGTCTTCGAAGTCGACGCGGCCTTCGACGTGGTCGAGTTCGATGGCATCGGGCCGGTCCTGGACGCGGGGGACGGTATCGAGGACCTGGAAGATGCGTTCGCCGCCGGCCATGGCGCGCTGGAGCATGGTGTACTGGAGGACGAGGTCGCGGATGGGGTCGAAGAAGCGGCCGACGTAGAGGGTGAAGGAGGTGAGGACGAAGAAGAAGTGGGCGACGTCGACGTCGGCGGCGTGGAGTGCGCGGAGGCCGCCGACGATGACGACGGAGGCGGTGGCGATGGCGACGGAGAGTTCGATGACGGGCATGATGGCGGCGCTGAGCATGCCGGCCCAGATGTTGGCGCGCCGGTTGTCCTGGTTGAGGCGGTCGAAGCGGCGGGCGTTTTCGTCCTCGCGGGACATGGACTGGACGGCTTTGACGCCGGAGACGTTCTCGGCGAGGGTGCCGTAGAGCGTAGAGACCTTGATGCGGACGTTGATGAAGGCCTGGCGGGCGTGGCGGGCCCAGAAGACCATGACGAGGACGAGGGGCGGGACGATGGCGAAGGTGACGAGGGCGAGGGTGAGGTCGATGTTCACCAGGACGACGACGATGATGGTGAGGCCGATGATGTCGGCGAAGAAGGTGAGGGAGCCGCTGGTGAGGAGCTCCTGCATGACGGTGACGTCGCTGGTGAGGCGGGAGATCATGCGGCCGACTTCCATCTCGTCGTAGAAGGAGAGGGAGAGGCCCTGCATGTGGTCGTACATCTGGGTGCGGAGCTTCATGAGGATGCGGTTGCCCATCCAGGCGGTGGTGCGCTGCTGGCCATAGGCGGCGAGCCACTGGACGACGGCGAGGCCGAGCATGACGCCGAGGATGGTGAACAGCCGCCGGGTATCGTGGTTGATGCCGGCCTGGACGGTGAGGCCGATGAGGAGCGGCTGGAAGAAGCTGGCGAGGGCGGAGAGGACCATGCAGGCGACGGCGGTGACGGCCTGCAGTTTGTATTCGGCGAGGTAGGGGAGGATGCGGCGGACGACTTTGGCGTCGTAGACCTTGCCGAGGTACTCGTCGTCCCAGCCGTCGGCGCCGCGGCCCATCATGGCGCGGCCGAGGGGGCCGCCCGGCTGGCCGCCGATGCCGGAGCTCCAGCCGCCGGCGCCTGCACCGCCCCACATGCCCATCAGGCGCCTCCCCCGGCCTGGCCTTCGGCGAGGAGGCGCGCGCGCTCGGCGGGCAGGGCTTCGGATTCGCCGCGGACGCGCGGGCGGGGGCGTTCGGCGCCGCCAGGGCCGGGCACGGGGGCCACGGGCCGGCCGAGGGCCTCTTCCTGGTCCTTTAGTTCGAGTTCGAAGATGCGGCGGTAGAGGCCTTCCTGCTGGATGAGCTCCTGGTGGGTGCCGCGCTGGATGATGCGGCCCCGGTCGAGCACGATGATCTGGTCGGCGCGCATGACGGTGCGGAGGCGCTGGGCGATGACGAAGGTGGTGCGGCCCTTCATGAGCTCCTGGAGGGCCTGCTGGATGAGGAACTCGGTCTGGGTGTCCACGCTGGCGGTGGAGTCATCGAAGATGAGGATTTTGGGGTCGAGGAGGAGGGTGCGGGCGATGGCGATGCGCTGTTTCTGGCCGCCGGAGAGGGTGACGCCGCGTTCGCCGACCCATTCGTCGTAGCCGTAGGGGAGGGAGACGATGAAGTCGTGGATGCGGGCGGCTTTGGCGGCGCGCTCGATCTCTTCCTGGCTGGCATCGGGTTTGCCGTAGGCGATGTTGTCGCGGATGGTGCCGATGAAGAGGAAGACGTCCTGCTGGACGATGCCGATGTTGCGGCGGAGGGAGTCGATGGTGACGTCGCGGATGTCGATGCCGTCGATGAGGATGCGGCCTTCGGTGACGTCGTAGAAGCGGGGGATGAGGTTGACGATGGTGGACTTGCCGGAGCCGGTTGGGCCGAGCAGGGCGATAACCTGGCCGGGCTTCGCATCGATGTTGATGCCGGAGAGGACGGGGCTGAGGTTGTCGTAGCTGAAGCTGACGTTTTCGAAGACGACGTGGCCCTTGACGTCGGTGAGCGGGATGGCGCCGGGCTTTTCCTGGACGGCGGACTGGGCATCGATGAGTTCGAAGACGCGCTCTGCGGAGCTGATGGCGCGGGCGATGATGTTGATCATGAAGCCGAGGGTGCGGACAGGGAGCTGGAGGAGGTTGAGCCAGAGGGTGAAGGTGAGGACATCCTGGGCCTGGAGGGAGCCGCGGGAGACGAGCCAGGAGCCGAAGCCGACGGTGAGGGCGATCTGGGCGGCGGAGATGCCCTGGAGGAGGGGCTGGTTGTTCGCCTGGATGAGGGCGGCCTGGTAGGAGAGGTCGGCCTGGCGTTTGGCCGCGTCGGCAAACTTTTTGCTTTCGTAGTCTTCCCGGGCGAAGGCCTTGACGACGCGGATGCCGGTGAGCGCCTCCTCGGCGATCTGGGTCATTTCGGCCTGGTTCTGCTGGATCTGGAGCCACATGGGGCGGAGGCGGCGGCTGGTGACGATGGAGCGCCAGGCGAGGATCGGGAGGGAGATGAAGGAGACGAGGGCGAGCTGCCAGTTGATGACGAGCATGCCCACGATGGAGATGAGGATCATGAGGATGATGTAGGAGAGGCGGAGCAGGCCCATGGAGAAGAAGATGCGGATGTTCTCCACGTCCTGGGTGGCGCGGCTCATGATCTGGCCGGTCTGGACTTTGTCGTGGTAGGCGAAGCTGAGGCGCTGGAGGTTGTCGTAGATGCGGTTGCGGATGTCGTAGGCGACGTTCTGGCCGATGGTTTCGCCGAGGTACTGCTGGCCAAAGGCGGCGGCGCCGCGGGCGATGGCAAAGGCGACGATGGCGGAGGCGCCGAGGATGAGGAGCCGCTCGTTGCCTTCGAGGCCGATGAGGCGGCCGTTCGCATCGCGGACAGGCTGGAGGCCGAAGTCGATGGCGAACTTAATCAGCAGGGGGCTGATCATGACGAAGGCGCCGGCGAGGATGACGCAGACCCAGGCGAGGATGAACTGGCCGCGGTAGGCCTTCAGATAGGGAAGCAGACGCAGAAGCCAGCGCACCCGGCGGTGTCCCTCCTCGGGGAAGGACGGTATCATACGTTGACGCGAACGTCAAAGTAGGCTGGCTGACGGGCCAGCCCGGCGCCGCGACGGGGGATGTCGCGCCAATCTGGTAGAAGAGGGGACTCAATAGAAGGCGGAGGAGTGCCGTGCTGAAGGGCTGGGCGTTCGTTGCCGGGGTGATGTTGCTGGTCCTGGGCGGGGCAGCCGCCTGCCGGGCCGCCGCCGAGCCTTCGGCGACGACGCCGCGGGCGATAGTGCCGATGCTGGCGGCCGACTCCGCGCCGGCGCCGGCGGGGTTGGTGCAGTGCGTGGTTACGAATGTGGTGGATGGCGACACCATCGATGTGGGCGGCTGCGCAGACGCGGGGCGGGTCCGGCTAATCCTGATTGATGCTCCGGAGAGCTCGGGCGGGGCCCGCTGCTTCAGCAAGGAGGCCACCGACTACGTGAAAGCCCGGCTGCTGGGGCGGACGGTCGAGCTGGAGCGGGATGTTTCGAACCGGGACCGGTACGACCGCTACCTGCGGTATGTGTGGGTCGATGGCGAGCTGTTCAATGAGCGGATGGTGCGGGACGGGTATGCAGCGCTGGCGGTCTACCCGCCGGATGTGAAGTATCGGGACCGGATTGCGGCGGCAGAGGCGGAAGCAAAGGCGGCGAACCGGGGTCTCTGGGGGGCCTGCGGCGGGCTGAACACGCCGGCGACGCCGACACCAACAGCGGCCGGCACGCCGACGGCGACTCCGACACGGAGCGCGACGCCAACCCCGCCGGCGACGCCGACGCCCGGCGGGAACTGCGCGGCGGCGACGGCGCGGATTGTGTCGCTGAACAAGGCCGCGGAGGTGGTCGTCATCGAGGGGAGCGGCGACCTCACCGGGTGGCGGCTGGTGAGCGAGCGCGGCAACCAGCAGTTCGCGTTCCCGAACGGGTTCGTGCTGAGCGGCCGGGTGGAGGTGTGGAGCGGGGTGCCGCAGTTCCCGAATACGGCGACGCGGCTGTGGTGGTCGTCGGAGCCGCTCTGGAACAATACGCAGGATGACGACGCGCTGCTCTACGACTGCACGGGCCGGCTGGTGCAGCGGTTCGACGACGGCGATTGAAACAGCGTCTCAGGAGGCGTAGGCTCAGCGGCGACGTCTGTGCTGGAGCTGCGCGATGCCGACGAACGTCCTGAGGCCGACCGAGGAAGAGGCGCTGGCTGCGTGGAGGGAGCTGGTGGCGGCTGACGCCGCCCAGGTGGCCCGCGTGCGGGAGCCGGAGCCGCCGGCCGACCACTACGCGGCAGTGGCGGGCCGCTTCCGGCCGGGAGCGTTCGAGTCGCTGGAGTGGCCGGTGCTGGACACGCTCGTTGCGCCGGGGGAGACGGTGCTGGATATCGGCGCGGGCGGCGGCCGGTTTGCGGTGCCGCTCGCGCAGAAGGGCTGCCGGGTGATCGCCATTGAGCCGAGCGGGGCGATGCGGGAGACGCTGGCAGCGGCAGCGGCCGAGGCCGGCGTGACCGTTGAGGTGCACGACCTGCGCTGGCCGGCGGCCGGGTGGACGGAGGAGGCGGATGTGAGCCTGGCGGCGCACGCGTGCTACGACATCGCTGAGATTGGGCCCTTCCTCGATGCGATGGAGCGGCACACGCGGCGGCTGTGCGTGGCGATGTTCGGGCAGTTCGCGCGGGGGGCGAACCTTGCACCGCTGTTCGAGGCGGTGCACGGGGAGCCGCTCCAGGCCCTGCCGGCCCTGAAGGAGTTTGTCGCGCTGCTCGGTGCGCGGAACCGGAGGTACGAGGTGCGGACGGTGAGCAGCGGGCGTGCGTATGAGCTGATGGAGCGGGAGCAGGCGTTCGAGATGGCGCGGCGGATGCTCTGGCTGGCGCCGGGCAGCGCGAAGGATGTGCGGATGCGGGAGCTGATGGAGGCGTGGTGGGGGTCGCCGGAAGGGATCCGGATGCCGGCATTCCGCCGGTTCATCGGCATCGTGAGCTGGGAGCCGCCGCGCAGCGCCGGGTGAGGCGGGGGCCGGGCCGCCGCGTCAGATATCGAGGTTGCGGACCTGGCTGGCGTTGGCCTGGATGAACTTGCGGCGGTGGGAGACGTCGTCGCCCATGAGTTCGTAGAAGAGGGCGTCGGCGGTGGCCGCGTCGTGGATGGTGACCTGGAGGAGGGTGCGGTTGGCCGGGTTCATGGTGGTCTCCCAGAGCTGCTCGGCGTTCATTTCGCCGAGACCCTTGAACCGCTGGACGTTGAGGTTGGCGCGGCGGTTCTGCTTCCGGTACTCCTCGAGCTGCTGGTCGGAGTAGAAGTAGCGGACCTCTTTGCCGTGCTGGGCGCGGTAGAGGGGGGGCTGGGCGATGAAGAGGTGGCCGTGCTCGATGAGCTCGGGCATGTTGCGGAAGAAGAAGGTGAGGAGGAGGGTGCGGATATGGGCGCCGTCGACGTCGGCGTCGGTCATGATGATGATTTTGTGGTAGCGGAGCTTGGAGACGTCGAACGTTTCGCGGATGCCGGTGCCGAGGGCGGAGATGATGAGGCGGATCGCCTCGTGGCCGAGCATCTTATCGGGGCGGGTGCGTTCGACGTTCAGGATCTTGCCGCGGAGGGGCAGGATCGCCTGGAAGCGGCGGTCGCGGCCCTGCTTGGCGGAGCCGCCTGCCGAGTCGCCCTCGACGATGAAGAGCTCGGACTCTTCGGGGTCGCGGGAGGAGCAATCGGCGAGTTTGCCCGGGAGGGAGCCGCTTTCGAGGGCGCTCTTGCGCTGGACGAGGTCGCGGGCCTTGCGGGCGGCTTCGCGGGCGCGGCTGGCAAGGAGGCACTTCTCGACGATGCGGCGGGCCTCGGAGGGGTGCTCTTCGAGGTAGGTGGAGAGGGCGTCGGCGACGACGGCCTGGACCTGGCTGGCGACTTCGAGGTTGCCGAGGCGGGTTTTGGTCTGGCCTTCGAACTGGGGTTCGGGGAGTTTGACGGAGATGACGGCGACGAGCCCCTCGCGGACGTCGTCGCCGGTGAGGTTGGGGTCGGCGTCTTTGAGGATCTTCTGCTTGCGGGCGTAATCGTTGAGGACGCGGGTGAGGGCCTGGCGGAAGCCGGTGAGGTGGGAGCCGCCGTCTATGGTGTTGATCGAGTTAGCGAAGGTGTAGACGGTTTCGTTGAAGCCGTCGTTGTACTGGATGGCGCACTCGATGACGTTGCGGTCGACCTCGCGTTCGACGTAGATGGGGTCGGGGTTGAGCGCTTCGCGGTCGCGGTTGATGTAGCGGACGAAGCTCTTGATGCCCCCTTCGAAGTAGTAGTTGACCTCCTGGTCGGTGCGCTCGTCGACGAGGCGGAACCAGACGCCCTTGGTGAGGAAGGCGTACATGCGGAGGCGCTCGGCTTCGACTTTGAAGTCGAAGTCGGTGCTTTCGAAGATGTCGGGGTCGGGCTTGAAGCTGACGGTGGTGCCGTGCGAGCGGGCGGGGTCTTCGAGGGGGAGGGTGAGGAGGGGGGTCTGGGGGACGCCGCGGGCGTACTCCTGGCGAAAGAGCTTGCCGGCTTTATCGGGGCCCTGGGCGGCGGGGTCGGGGACGACTTCGACCCACATGGCTTCGCTGAGGGCGTTGACGACGGAGGCGCCGACGCCGTGGAGGCCGCCGGAGACCTTGTAGCCGCCGCCGCCGAATTTGCCGCCGGCATGGAGCACGGTCATGACGGTTTCGACGGCGGATTTGCCGGTTTGCTTCTGGATGTCGACGGGGATGCCGCGGCCGTTGTCTTTGACGGTGCACCAGCCGTCGCGGTGGAGGATGACTTCGATGCGGTCGCAGAAGCCGGCCATGGCTTCGTCGACGGCGTTATCGACGAGCTCTTTGATGAGGTGGTGGAGGCCGGCCTTATCGGTGGTGCCGATGTACATGCCGGGCCGCTTGCGGACGGCTTCGAGGCCTTCGAGGACCTGGATGTTTTCGGCGGTGTAGGTTGCGCCGGGAGCGGAGGTAGAGGAGGTTGCCTGGGTGGCCATGGGGGTGGGTGTCAGCCTCGCAGCGTACGAGCCAGCTGGGGCGGCGGCCCGGGGATTTGTTCGCTCACCTTCGCAGTTTAGCAGGTTTTGGGGTTTCGGGCGAGTTCAGGGGCGGGGCTACGGCCGGGGCCAGAGGACGGCCTGGGTGCAGCGGAAGACGGCGAGCGTGCGGCCGGTCTCGACGTGGGTGACGGCGGCATCCCAGACCTGGGTGGTGCGGCCGCCGTGGAGCATCGCGGCGCGGGCTGCTATGACGCCGTCGGTGGCGGTGCCGAGGAAGTTCGCCTTCAGCTCAATGGTCGTAAAGCCGGCGGCGCCGTCCGGCAGGCTGACGGTGCAGCCGTAGCCGCAGAGGGTATCGGCGAGGGCGACGATGGTGGCGGCGTGGAGGTAGCCGTTCGGCGCGAGGTGGTCGGGCTGGATGACGAGGCGACCCTCGGCGACGCCGCGGCTGATGGCGGTAACCTCAACGCCGAGGCGGCCCGGCAGGCGCCCGCGGGAGCGTTCGGCCCAGTACGCGATCGTGGTTGGGTCGTCGGCGTCGGGGGACATGGCCGGGCTCCCTGCGGGCGGATTGGGAGATGATGCCGGGCAGGGTTGCGAATTGCAACTGAGTTGCAGCGGCCGGCCCGGCCGGGGGAGAATCCGGCCCACCCCTGCGCTCGGAGGCGTTCGATGGCGATTGACTGGCCGGCGGTGCACCGCGAGGCGCTCGAGATCCTGGTGCAGTACCTGCAGATCGACACCTCGAACCCGCCGGGGAACGAGAAACCGGCAGCGCGCTTTCTCGGTGCGATCTCCGAGGCGGAGGGCATCCCGGTGGAGTACATCGAGACGGCGCCGAACCGGGAGGTGCTGGTGGCGCGGCTGCGGGGGGACGGTTCGAAGCGGCCGATCATGCTGTGCAACCACACGGATGTGGTTCCGGTGGAGGAGCAGTACTGGAGCGTGCCGGCGTTCGCGGGGCTGGTGCAGGATGGGCGGGTGTACGGCCGCGGGGCGGTGGATATGAAGGGGTGCGGGGTGATGCAGCTGATGGCGATGCTGCTGCTGAAGCGGGAGGGGGTGCCGCTGAAGCGGGATGTGGTGTTCTGCGCGGTGCCTGACGAGGAGGCCGGCAGCGATTACGGCATGGCGTGGCTGTGCGAGCACCGGCCGGACATCGTGGATGTGGAGTACGAGCTGAGCGAGGGTGCAGGCGGGACGACCCGGTTCGGGCGGCAGGAGACGCGGCTGTTCAGCGTGGCGACGAACGAGAAGGACATCTGCTGGCTGAAGCTGACGGCGGTCGGGCGGCCGGGGCACGGGAGCGTGCCGCACGAGGACAACTCGGCGGTGTACCTCGTGCGGGCGCTCAAGCGGCTCGTGGACTGGGAGCGGCCGCTGGTGTTTACGCCCGACACGGAGGCCTACCTCGACCGGCTGGCCGAGGCGGGGCTGATGCCGCCGCGGTCGGACCGGAAGGCGGTGGAGGAGCGGATCCGGCGGTCGCCGGAGCTGCTGGCGATGTTCCAGAACACGCTGAACCTGACGATGCTGCAGGCGGGCATCAAGGCGAACGTCATCCCGGCGCGGAGCGAAGCGGTGATCGACTGCCGCCTGCTACCGGGGCAGTCGAAGCGGGACTGGATCCGGCAGGTGCGGGAACGGATCGGCGACGAGCGGGTCTCGGTGGAGCTGCTCTCGCCGGACCACGGCGAGCCGGAGGCGGTGCCGTGGGATACGGAACTGTTCCGGACGATCACGTCGGTGGTGAAGGAGGCGATGGAGGATGCGGTGGTGGTCCCGGGGATGACGATCGGCGGGACGGACAACCGGTTTCTGCGGGAGCGGGGGATCCCGGCGTACGGGTTCATCCCGTGCCTGCTCTCGCCGGAGGAGCGGCGCGGGTTCCACGGGAACGACGAGTTCCTGACGGTGGAGAACCTGAACCTCGGCTGCGAGCTGATGTACGAGATTGTGCGGCGGATGGTGAGCTAAGCGGCGCGGGCGGGGAGAATGGTGCCGATGGGGCACCGGCGGCGCTGGCAGGCGGCGGGGATCCTCGGCGGCGCGGTGCTTGCGCTCGGGCTGCTGGCGGGGCAGCTCTGGCTGACGCTGCACCTGCAGTGGACGAACCGGGAGCCGCTGGCTGATTCGGCGATCGGGTTCAACTTCAGCTGCGACCAGGCGGAGTACCTGCTGCTGGAGGAGCCGGGCGCCGGCCCGGATGGCCACGCGCCGGACGGGCGGCCGGGGCGGGCGGAGTGGTGCGCGGAGGTGCTTCGCGAGCTGATCGAGCGGACGGGCATCCGGCTGGTGCGGCTGAGCGTGCAGTGGGACGAGGTGGAACCGGAGGAGGGACGGTACGACTTTTCCGTCATCGAGGCGCAGCTCGATGCGGTGCGGGCCGCCGGGGCGACGGCGAACGTCTCCATCGGGATGAAGGCGCAGCGCCACCCGGAGTTCTACATCCCGGCGTGGGCGCTGGAGGGGGTGGAGCTGCGGGAGTGGATGGACCTCTCGAGCGTGCCGGTGCTCCGCGAGCGGGCGCTGAGGATGGTGTCGACGGTGGCGGCTCACCTTGCCGGGCGGCCGGAGATCGATTCATGGACGGCGGAGAACGAGGGGTACATCGCTTCGCACCGGGCCCACCACTACCACCTGGGCCGGGCGTACGTGGCGGAGGTTGCGGAGACGATCCGGCGGGCCGACCCGCAGGGACGGCCGGTGGCGATTAACCACGCCCAGCATTATGTCTATGACCGGCGATGGCGGGATGCGCTGGCCGATGCGGACGTGCTGGCGCAGAGCATGTACCCGCGGCGAAACGGCTCGGTGCTGGGGCGGCCGGTGGTGGTGGACATCATGCAGCTGGGGTGGCTGATGCCGAACTATGCCTACCAGGCGCGAGAAGCCCGGAAGGCGGGGAAGCAGTTCTGGGTGACGGAGCTCCAGGCGGAGCCGTGGACGGACGGGGACGCGCGGCTGATTTCGCCGGAGCGGCCTTCGAGGAACCTCTCGCCGGAGACGATGCTGAAGAACGTGGCGTACGCGCGGAGGACGGGCGCCGAGCGGATCTACCTGTGGGGCGCAGAGTGGTGGTTGTACCAGGAGCACCGGTTCGGCGACGGCCGGTGGCTGGAGGCGGCGCGGGCGGCAGCGGCCGGCGCGGCGGAGTGAGCGTCAGGCGGTGCGGCAGCGGGAGGGCTGCCTCGCGCGCTCGAGGCTGCGGGCAATGGCGCGGACGAGGTCGACGCCATCGATGAGCATGGGGATGTAGGCGGCGGCGCCGGCCCGTTCGTAGCGGGCACGCTCCTCGGGGCGTGGGATGGGTGCGAGGATGATGACGGCGGCGCCGGCGCGGACGAGCTCGTGGGCGCGCTCGGGCGGGCAATCGGCGGGGGTGGAGACGACCACGTCGCCGGGGCCGATGCCCTCGAAACCGGCGGCGCCCTCCGTGTGTACGTGGAGCTCGGGGGCGCGTTCGAGGCGGGCGACGAGCGCGCGGCGCAGTGCGCCGTCGGCAGAGACGACGTGGATCGGGCTGCCCTCCATGCCCGCCAGTGTCGGCAGGCGGACGGCGGGGGTGTGAGGGCCGAACGGGCCCGAGGGGTGGGCCGAGTGTCCCGGATTCTCGTTCGCGGTTAGGGATGCGTTACCATGCGCAGCAATGGGGACAGCAGCAGAAGGGCCGGCCACAGGGCCCGGCAGTTTCGAGCGACTCTCGGAGATGGCCGTCACCAGCGAACTGCTGGCGTCGAGCGAGGACCTCTCGGAGATCCTGCATCGGCTGGCGGACCGCGCCCGGGAGGTGACGGGAGCGGAATACGCGGCGATTTCGACGTTCGACGAAGAGGGGGTGCTGACCCGGTTCATCTACAGCGGGATCAGCGACGAACAGGCGCGCCGGCTGGGCGACCCGCCGCGCGGGCGCGGGCTGCTCGGCCACCTTGCGACGTGCGACCGGCCGATCCGGCTCGATGACCTGCGGGCGAGCCCGCACTTCACCGGGTGGCCGCCGGGCCATCCGGATATGACGCGGTTCCTCGGGGTACCGATCCGGGCGGGCGGACGGGCGATTGGGTCGCTCTACATGGCGCGCGGAGCCGACCGGCCGCCGTTCACGGCGGAGGACGAGGTCGCGGCGGCGGTGCTTTCGCTGCAGGCGGCGGTGAGCGTTTCGTACGCGCTGGCGCGGGAGCGGCGCGGGCGGATCTTCCTGCTGGAGGAGCGGGAGCGGATTGCGCACGACCTGCACGACGGGACGATCCAGGCGCTCTACGCCCTCGGGCTCGAGTGCGATGCGATGGCGAACCGGGAGGATTACCCGCCGGAGGCGCGGGAGGCACTGGCGAACGCGGTGAGCCGGATCAACGAGATCATCGCGGATATCCGCAGCTATATCACGATGCTGGAAGCGGCGACGCCGGTGGAGCAGCCGGAGCTGACGCGCGACCTCGGGTTCGTGATCCGGCAGCTGGTGCCGGGGTCGATTGCGACGGTGGTGAACATCTCGGCGGCGGCGCTGCAGGAGCTGACGACGCGCGAATCGGAGGACCTGCTGTACATTGCGCGGGAGGCGCTTTCGAACGCGGTGCGCCACGGGGCGCCGACGAAGATCGCGGTCGACCTGCGGCAGACTGATGACGCGACAGTGCTGACGATCCAGGACAACGGCGTCGGGTTCGACGAGGCGACCACCCGCAAGGGGCTCGGCACGGTCACGATGCGGACGCGGGCCGAGCGGCTGGGAGCGGAGCTGACGATTATCCCGATCCCGGGGATGGGCACGACGGTGCGGGTCACAATCCCGCGGCACCGCGACGATGAGGAGGACGTATGACGGCGAGCGCAGACGGCACCATCCATGTCCTGCTTGCGGACGACCACGACCTCGTGCGGCAGGGGCTGAAGGCGGCGCTGCGGGGGCACCCGGAGTTTTCGGTGGTGGCCGAGGCGCGCGACGGGCAGGAGGCTGTGCGGGAGGCGAAGCGGACGAACCCGGACCTGGTGGTTCTGGATGTGCGGATGCCGAAGCTGAACGGCATCGAGGCATGCCGGGAGATCCGGTCGGCGGTGCCGGGCGCGAACGTGCTGATGCTGACCTCGTACAGCGACGAGGAGGCGGTGATGCAGGCGATCGTGGCCGGGGCAAGCGGGTTCATGCTGAAGGACGTGAAGACCGACGACCTGATTGCGGCGATGCGGATTGTGGGCCGGGGCGGGAAGACGCTGGACCCGGCGAGCTCGGCGGCGGTCATTGAGCAGATCCGGCGGGGGAACATCGTGACCGAGGAGGACCGGCTGGCGGCGCAGCTCACGGAGCGGGAGCTGAAGATCCTGGACCTGATCGCCGAGGGGCTGACGAACCGGGAGATCGGCGAGCAGCTCTACCTCTCGGAGAAGACGGTGAAGCACCACGTGAGCGACATCCTGAGCAAGCTGGGGATGACGCGGCGGGTGGAGGCGGCGGGGTTCGCGATCAGGCGGGCGGCGCGGAAGCCGCAGGGGTAGGCGCGGCCGGGCGGGTCAGTAGCGGCCGCCGAGCTTGGCGTGGTCCCAGGAGTAGGTATCGACCGGCTTCACGCGCACCGTGACGCGCTTGGATGCGACCTTGAGGGCGGCCTCGGGGGTTTCCATCGGCGCGGGGATGCCGTTGTACTTTTCGCCGACGAGGGCCATGACGCGGGCGGTGAAGGGGGTGTCTTCGATGATTTCGGCGTCGCCTTCGATGACGAGGCCTTTGAGCTCGTGGTAGAGCTTGCCGGATTCGAGCATGACGGTGATTTTCGGATTGCGGCGGAGGTTCAGGACCTTCTGGCTCTTGGCGAAGGTGGTGAAGTGGATGAGGCCGTCGATGACGACGTACCACATGGCGACGAGGTGGGGGTAGCCCTTCGGCCCGATGGAGGCGACCTGGAGGGTCCAGCCCTGCTGGAGGAACTGCTGCTGCTCTTCGGGGGTGAGGGCAATTTCGGCGCGTCGGCTTGGCATAGGGGCGTGTATCCGCGGCTGGAGTGTGGTTGCCGGCTCAGTAGACCGCACCATGCGGGCTGAGGGCAAGGCGCGCAGCGTGGCCGCGGAGGCATGGCGGGCGGATAATGGCCGGATGAGCAACGGAACCCGCCAGCCCATCGTCTATCCGCCCCACACGAAGGTTGACCTGCGGAAGTTCGACCCGGCAGCGACGAACGGGATGACCAGGGAGGAGGCTGAGGCGGAGATCGTCGGCCTGCGGCTGCGGCTGAACGAACTGCAGAACGTGCTGTATGCGGATGCACGGTATGGGCTGCTGGTGGTGCTCCAGGGGATTGATGCAGCGGGGAAGGACAGCACGATCAATTCGGTATTTGAGCAGGTCGGGCCGATCGGCTGTTCGGTGGTGAGCTTCAAGGCGCCGACACCGGAAGAGCTGGCGCACGACTACCTCTGGCGTTACCACAAGGTGATGCCGGAGCGCGGGCACATCACGATTTTCAACAGGTCGTACTACGAGGCGGTGCTGGTGGAGCGGGTGAAGGAGATCGTTCCGAAGACAACCTGGGAGCAGCGGTACGAAGACATCAACCGGCTGGAGGAGTACCTGCTTCGGAACGGTACGGTGGTGATGAAGTTCTTCCTGGCGATTTCGAAGGAGGAGCAGCGGGAGCGGCTGCAGGAGCGGATCGACAACCCGAAGAAGCAGTGGAAGTTCCGGCTGCAGGACCTGGAGGAGCGGAAGTACTGGGACGCGTACCTTGAGGCGTTCGAGGACATGCTGGAGCGGTGCAATACGAAGCACGCGCCGTGGCATGTGGTGCCGGCGAACCGGAAGTGGTACCGGGACGTCGTGGTCGCGCGGGCGCTGGTGGAGAAGCTGGAGTCGCTCGGGCTGCGGTATCCGCCGGCGGACCCGGCGGTGCTGGGCCTGAAGGTGGAGTAGGCGGCTACCAGCCGAGGGCGGCTTCGATCCCCTCGATGGTGGCGGGGGCCCGGGTGATGTCGGGCGTGCAGTGGGCGACCGCGGTGTCGGGGTCTTTGAGGCCGTGGCCGGTGAGGATGGCGACGGCCCGTCCGCCGCGGAGCCTGCCGCTGCGGCCGAGCTTGAGGAGGCCGGCGACGGAGGCGGCGCTGGCCGGTTCGACGAAGAGGCCTTCGCGGCGGGCAAGGAGGCGGTAGGCCTCGAGGATGTCGTCGTCGGTGACGGCTTCGATGAGGCCTTCGGATTCGTCGCGGGCGGCGATGGCGGTTTTCCAGCTGGCCGGGTTGCCGATGCGGATGGCGGTGGCGATGGTCTGGGGGTTGGGTACGGGCTGGCCGGAAACGAGCGGGGCGGCGCCGGCGGCCTGGAAGCCGAGCATGCGGGGGTGGCGGGCGGCGAGGCCGCGCTCCGCGCACTCGCGGAAGCCTTTCCAGCAGGCGGTGATGTTGCCGGCGTTGCCGACGGGGATGGCGAGGACGTCGGGGGCATCGCCGAGGGCATCGCAGATTTCGTAGGC
This sequence comes from Tepidiforma bonchosmolovskayae, assembly GCF_008838325.1. Classification (GTDB taxonomy): domain Bacteria; phylum Chloroflexota; class Dehalococcoidia; order Tepidiformales; family Tepidiformaceae; genus Tepidiforma; species Tepidiforma bonchosmolovskayae. The sequence goes on from NZ_CP042829.1 coordinate 874,302, forward strand.
GGCGGTCTTCTGGCCTTCGATGCGGTGGGGGTTGACGGAGTTGACGAGGGCGATGGGGTGGCGGGCGGTGAGTTCGCGGGCGGCGCGGAGGGCGTCGTCGAAGTTGCCGTCGATTTCGATGATGCGGGCGCCGTAGGCGAAGGCCTGGGCCATTTTGCCGGCTGCGACCTTGCCCCCCGGGACGAGGACGTAGCAGTCGATGCCGGTGTGGGCGGCGTAAGCGGCGGCGCTGGCGCTGGTGTTGCCGGTGGAGGCGCACATGATGGCGCGGGCGCCGGATTCGAGGGCTTTGGCGACGGCGACGACCATGCCGCGGTCTTTGAAGGAGCCGGTGGGGTTGCAGGCTTCAAGCTTGAACCAGAGCTCATCGAGGCCGCATTCGGCGGCGAGGCTGGCTGCGCGGACGAGGGGGGTTTCGCCTTCGCCGAGAGAGATGCGGGGGGTGCGGTCGGTGAGGGGCAGGACGTCGGCCCAGCGGTAGAGGACGCCGCGGGGGCGGATGGTGGCTGCGGTCACGGTTCCTCCGGGGGGCGGAAGGCGTGGAATTTCATCTCCCGGAGCTCCTGTTCGAGCACCTGGATCTGCTTGCGGCGCTGTTTTTCGTACATGGCGTTGAACTTGGCGAACTCTTCGCGGACGTGGTCGACGACCTCTGCGATATCGCGGCGCATGGTGGCGACCCGTTCGCCGAGGCCGGAGTGGCGGCCTTCCAGGAGGGTAATTTCGCCCTGGAGCTTATCGACGGTGCCGACGAGCCGGTCGGTGAGCGCCTCGAGCTGGTTGAGGCGATTGTCGATGCGGTGGTGCTCTTCGCGCCAGAGGGCGATTTCGTCGATGAGCTCCTGGCGGTAGTCGCGCTCGTGGGCGACGGCGGAGATGAGCTCTTCGTTGCGGCGGACCATTTCGCCGACGACCTGGAGGCGCTCGAAGACGACCTCGAAGCGGTCATCGAGGTCGCCGAGCACGACCTGCTTGACGCGCTCTTCGAGGTCGCGGTTGACCTCGATGGTGCGTTCGAGGCGGAGGCCGAACTGCTGGACCTGCTGCTCGACCTCGCGCTGGCGTTCGAGGAGGGTCTGGAGCTGCTGGGCGACCTGGGAGGTTTGCTGCTGGACCTGGGCGACATCGGCGAGGACGAGGCCGAGCTGGTGGGTGGCGGTATCGATCCGGCGGATGGCCTCGCTGCGCTCCTGGCGGTCGTACTCGGATTCGGCGCGGAGAAGGCGGGACTGATGCTCGGCTTCGGCGCGGACGGTGCTGACGGCCTGGCGGAGGTCTTCCATGGCCTGGTCGATGGCGTTGAGCTTTTCGGGGAGGCCACGGAAGGGGAGGAAGCGCGGCTCCATGTCGCGGATGGCGCGCTCGGCGGCGTCGAGCTGTTCGGAGAGGTCGTGGACCTGGCGGCGGAGCTGGTCGAGGTAGGCGACGGTGCGGGCCTGTTCTTCACGCGCGGCGCGGAGCTGGCCCTCGAGCCAGGTGAGGAGTTCGGTGATGGCCTGGGCCTGGGGTTCGCCGGGCATGTCAGCCCTCCACGCGGAGGAAGGCTGAAACCTGGACGACAACGGGGAGCGTGGCCATTTCGCGGAGGGCGGCCTGGACGGCGCCTTCGCGGGCGCGGTGGGTCATGATGACGAGGTCGGCCGTCTGGGCGTCGGTGTCGGTTTCTTTCTGGCTGACGGCGGCGATGCTGACCTCGTGGTCGCCGAGGGTGCGTGCGATCTGGGCGAGGACGCCGGGGCGGTCGGTGACCTTCACGCGGAGATAGTAGCGGGTTTCGAGGTGTTCGAGGCCAAGGACGGGGATATCGCCTTCGGGGCCCCAGTATTTCCGTTCGCGGGTGCCAAGGACGATGGCGTGGGCGAGGTCGAGAAGGTCGGCGACGACGGCAGAGGAGGTGGGCTCGGAGCCGGCGCCGCGGCCCTGGAAGAGGACGGTGCCAGTGAGGTCGCCATGGATCTGCACGGCGTTGTAGACGCCGTCGACGCGGGCGAGGGGCTCATGCATCGGGATGAAGGCAGGGGCGACGCGGGCGATGATGCCGGCCGGGGTGCGCTCGGCGATGGCGAGGAGCTTGATGGCGTAGCCGAGCTCGCGGGCGGCTTCGAAGTCGCTGGCGGAGAGTTTGGTGATGCCCTCGGTGTGGACCTGGCGGGGGTGGACGCGGGTGCGGAAGCCGAGGGTGGCCATGATAGCGAGCTTGTAGGCCGCGTCGTAGCCTTCGACGTCGTTCGTGGGGTCGGGTTCGGCGTAGCCGAGCTCCTGGGCGGCGCGGAGGGCTTCGGCGTAGCCGCCGGGCGGAGGTTCGAGGCCCTGGCGGTGGAGGGCTTCGGCGACGGCGGCGTTGTTCGCCATGCTGGTGAGGATGTAGTTGGTGGTGCCGTTGATGATGGCGCGGATGGAGGTGATTTTGTTGGCGAGGAGGTCGCGGCGGAGGGGCGCGATGAGGGGGATGCCGCCGCCGACGCTGGCTTCGAACATGATGTCGAGGCCGCGGCTGTGGGCTTCGGCGAGGAGCTCGGGGCCGGACTTGGCGATGAGCTCCTTGTTGGCGGTGACGACGTGCTTGCCGGCCTGGATAGCGCGGCGGATGTATGTCCCCGCGGGCTCTTCGCCGCCGATGACCTCGACGATGATGTCGATGGACGGGTCGTCGAGCACGGCGCCGACGTCGTCGGTGAGGGTGCCGGGCGGGAGTTCGACGGCGCGGGGCTTGGCGAGGTCGCGGACGGCGGCGCGGCGGACGACGATCTCGGCGCCGACCTGGCGGGCGAAGTAGTCGCGGCGCTCGATGAGGGCGCGGGCGACGCCGGAGCCGACGACCCCGAGGCCGATGAGGCCGACGCCGATCTGCCGGCGGGCGCCGTCAGTTGGCATGGTCCTCCGCCCACTTGATGTCGCTGCTGGAAAGGCTGCGCTTGATGGGGATTGCGGCGCGCTTTTCTTTGATGAGCTCGTTGATGCGGAGGTCGGCGAGCTGGGACTTCTGGGTTTCCGAAGGAGTGGCGCTGGGGTCGCGCTTTTCGATGCGGAAGATCCACCAGTCGCCGTTGGCGAGCTGGACGGGGCCGATGATATCGGCGCCGGCGCTCTTGCCTTCGATGGCAGCGCGGACGGCCTCGGGAAGGAGCGCGGGGGGCTCGGGGTCCATGATGCCGTCTTTCTGGCGGGAGTTGAGGTCTTTGGAGGCGGTCTGGGCGACGGTACCCATGTCTTCGCCGGCCTGGATGCGGTTGAGTACGGCTTTGGCCTCGTCTTCGGTGGTGGTGATGATGGTGCGCAGGGTGACCATCTCGGTGGTATCGCCGATATCGGCGAGGATGGCGTCCTTCAGTTTCTTGCGGTAGACCTGCGCTTCGATCCAGCGGCGGTAGTTGGCGTCGCTCATGGTGAGCGACTGGAGGCGCTGGCGATAGAGGGTATCGAAGGTGGTGCCGGCGCCGCCGGCCGGCACGCCGAGCTGGCTGGCGATCTCGTTGGTCACGTCGTCGGGGGTGACGGTGATGCCGCGCTCGCGGGCGATGGCATTGACGATCGCTTCGGTTTCGAGCTGGGTGAGGAGCTGCTGCTCGGCGAGTCCGAGGTTGATGCCGGAGCTGGAGACGGACTGGGCGTAGGGGAAGAGGCGGTCGGCGTAGTACTTGAGTTTGAAGCGCTCATCGCCGACCTGGAGGATGACTTTCTCGGGGACGCGGAAGTTCTGGTCGTACCAGCGCCAGCCGATGAGGGCGAGGACGATGACGAGGAGGAGGGAGGCGCCGCCGAGGATGGCGAGGCGGAGGGTTTCCTCGCTGGTGAGGTAGAACCCTCCGCGGGCGTGGGCCCGGGATTCGCGGGGCCGCGGGCGGGGGAGTGCGGTGGTACGTTCGCGTCGGGCCATGTGGTGCTCCGGTGGCGGCGCTCGCGGTGCGGATTACCCGCGGATGGGGAAGATGCCCGTCTTGCGGATGTGTTCGAGGGTGTAGGGCAGGAGGGCGAGGTGCCGCGCGCGCTTGATGGCAGTCGCAACGAGGCGCTGGTGCTTGAGGCAGGTGCCGGTCTTGCGGCGCGGTTCGATCTTGCCGCGGTCGGAGATGTACATGCGGAGGCGGGCGATGTCCTTGTAGTCGACGCCGTCCATCTTTTCGACGCAGAAGCGGCAGACCTTGCGCCGGCTGCCGTAGCGGGGGCGCTGCTGGCGGGCGGGGCGCTCGCCTTCGGCGGGTGCGGGATTGGCGGTGCGTTCTTCAGAAGTCATAGCGGTTCATCCTTCCCGATGGGTTTGTCTCCGCGGCTGCGGGGACCGGGTGTTCGCGGCTATCCGGCCGCGGGCGGGCTGGCCGCAGCCAGCGGATGGTCATTCGAACGGCAGGTCGTCGACGTCGATGTCCTCGCGGGCGGAGCCGCCGCGGGGGCGGTCGTAGCCGGGTTCGAAGCCGGTGCCGCGGCCGCGGGCGGAGCCGCCGTTGCTCCATTCGTCGCCGGCCTGGTCGCGGGGGCCGCCGAGGAGCTGGATGGACTGGGCGATGACCTCGGTGCGGTAGTGCTTCTGGCCCTGGTCATCTTCCCAGGTGCGGGTCTGGACGCGGCCTTCGACGAAGACCTGCTTGCCCTTGGTGATGTACTGGGAGATGCGCTCGGCGGTATCGCCCCAGACGACGATGTTGAACCATTCGGTCTGGTCTTCCCAGTCGCCGGTCTGCTGGTTCTTGCGGCGGTTGTTCACGGCGAGGCTGAACTGGGCCTGCGGCGTGCCGGAGGCGAGGTAGCGGAGCTCGGCATCGCGGCCGGCATTCCCGATGAGGAGGATTTTGTTCAGTCCCGCCATGGTACGGACCTTTCGCTAGGGCTGGGCGGCTTCGGCCGCGGGCGCGTCGGCTTCGCCGGGAGTTTCGGCGGCCGGCGCGTCATCGGCTGACGCCGCGGCCGGGGCTTCGGCGGAGGCTTCGGCAGCGGGTGCAGGTTCGGCGGCAGGGGCAGGCGCCGGGGCTTCGCTGCGGGTTTCGCGCGGTTCGCGCGGCGGCGGCGGCGCGGGCAGTTCGTCGGCGCGGACGATCAGGTGGCGGTAGACGCGCTCATCGATGCGGAGGGCCGTTTCAATGGCGCTGACGTCGGAGGGCTCGGCTTCGATGCGGCTGACGACGTAGTCGGCATCGATGGCGTGGCGGATGGGGTAGGCCATCCGGCGGCGGCCCCAGTGGTCGATTTTGAGGACGCGGGCGCCGCGCGATTCGACAGTTTGCCGGAGCCGCTCGGCGGAGGCGTCGGGGCCGCCGGCCTCCTGCAGGGCGAGGTCGTAGACGACCGTGAGTTCGTATTCCCTCATGGAACCTCTGCCCGGGCGATGGGATTGTCCTTCGCGGGGAAGAACCGGGCTCCCGGGTCAACGAGTGAGGGTACCACCGCGCCGGGCTAGGCGGTAGCCGCGACCGGTTCGGCGTCGGTAATGCCGGGGACGGGGTAGGCGCGGGCGAACTCGGCGACTTCGGCGCGGACGGCTTCGCGGACGCCTTCGCCGTCGGGGTCCTTGAGGACGCGGATGATCCAGGCGGCGACGCGGCGCATTTCGTCTTCCTTCATGCCACGGCTGGTGAGGGCCGGGGTGCCGAGGCGGAGGCCGCTGGTGACGTAGGCGGAGCGCTGGTCGTAGGGGATGGTGTTGCGGTTGGTGATGATGCCGGCGCCCTGGAGGGCGTTCTGGGCCTTGAGGCCGCTGATGCCGACGGAGTTGCAATCGACGAGGATGAGGTGGTTGTCGGTGCCGCCGGAGACGAGGCGGATGCCTGCGCGCATGAGCTCTTCGGCGAGGACGGCGGCGTTCCGGACGACCTGGGCGGCGTAGGCTTTGAACTCGGGCCGAAGGGCTTCGCCGAAGGCGACGGCCTTGGCGGCGATGGAGTGGAGGTGGGGGCCGCCCTGGGTGCCGGGGAAGACGCCGCGGTCGAGGGCATCGGCGTGCTCGGCCTTGCAGAGCGCGAGGGCGCCGCGGGGGCCGCGAAGGGTCTTGTGGGTGGTGGTGGTCACGATATCGGCGTAGGGAACGGGGCTGGGGTGGACGCCGCCCGCGACAAGCCCGGCGATGTGGGAGATGTCAGACATGAGGATGGCGCCGGCCTCGCGGGCGATTTCGGCGAAGGCGGCGAAGTCGATGGTGCGGGGGTAGGCGGTGGCGCCGGAGACGATGATGCGCGGCCGGTGTTCGAGGGCGAGGCGGCGAACTTCGGCCATGTCGATGGTTTCGGTTTCGCGGTCGACGGTGTAGGGGACGAAGCGGTAGAGGCGGCCGGAGAAGTTGACGGGCGAGCCGTGGGTGAGGTGGCCGCCCTGGGAGAGCTCCATGCCCATGATGGTGTCGCCGGGGTTGGCGAAGGCGAGGTAGGCGGCCATGTTGGCCTCGGCGCCGGAGGTAGGCTGGACGTTGGCGTGCTCGGCGCCGAAGAGCTGCTTTGCGCGGTCGATGGCGAGCTGTTCGAGGCGGTCGCTGTGCTGATTGCCGGCGTAGTAGCGCTTGCCGGGGTAGCCTTCGGCGTACTTGTTGGTAAAGACGGAGCCGGTGGCCTCGAGGACGGCGGCGGAGGCGTAGTTCTCGCTCGCGATCATTTCGAGGGATTCGATTTGGCGGGTGCGCTCGTCGTCGATGATGGCGGCAACTTCGGGATCGGCGCGGTGGAGGATGGACATGGCGGCTCCCGGGTGGTGCGGTGGTGCTGGGTGTCGTAGAGCAAGGGTAGCAGGGTGAGCGGGGAGCGGGGAGCAGGGTGCGGGGAGCGGGGAGCAGGGAGCAGGGAGCAGGGAGCAGGGAGCAGGGAGCGGGGAGCGGGGAGCAGGGAGCGGGGAGCAGGGAGCGGGGAGCAGGGAGCGGGGAGCAGGGAGCGGGGAGCAGGGAGCGGGGAGTTAGCGGGCCCGGCGGAAGACGAAGAGGGCGTGGCCCTGCTCGCCGCGTTCGTAGGCCTGGACGAGGTAGGCGACAGCATCGAGCTGGCGGAGGTAGGTGCGGGTGCCGTAGCGCTCTTCGAAGTAGGGGCGGCGGCGGACGAGCTCGGCTTCGGCGACGCGCCAGGTGTGGGCGGCCTCGGCGCTCAGGGGGCGGTGGGCGGCGAGCTGCCAGCCGGCCCGCTCCCAGTCTTCAATGAAGGCATCGAGGCCGCCGCGGGAATCGGAGGGGGCTTCGCAGCAGAGGCAGAGGGTGGCGCCGGGCGCGGCGACGCGGTTGAACTCGTGGTAGGCGATTTCGGTGTCGAGCGCCCAGATGCTGTCGAAGGCGGCGTCGCGGAAGGGCAGGCGGCGGTTATCGGCGGCGACCCAGCGGACGGCGCTGCCGCCGGGGAGGTCGCGGCCGGCGGCGAGGAAATCGGGGTTGATGTCGGTTGCGATGGCGATGCAGCCGGTCTGTTCGGCGGCAAGGCGGGCGGTTGCGCCGACGAAGGCGCCGGCATCGAGCATCCGCCTGCCGGGGCCGAGGCCGGAGCGCTGGAGGAGCCAGCGGGTGGTTTCGATGCCGCCGACGTGGTTGTGCTCGCCGAGGAGGTCGATCCACCAGGCGGCGTAGTCGTCGGCGAGGCGCTGGAGGGCCGGATGGGCGGCGGGCACGGTTCGAGGATACCGAAGGCCGGTGGTGGAGGGGAGGGAAGGCCGGGGGTGGTGTAGGCTAGGAGGCATGGCTGAGCAGTACGCAGCGCGTGATACGCGGACGGGGCTGGAGGTCGCGGTGACGGGGGAGTTCCCGGCGCACCCGGACGACCGGATCCGGATTGCGCGGACGACGACGCTGTTCACGCGGCTGATGTCGACGATCCTTTCGACGCCGAACGAGACGGAGCGGCGGGAGCGGTTCATCGCGATTGAGACGCAGCTGGAGCTGGCGGATGCGCTCATCCGGCAGGACATGGAGGAGGTGCAGCGGCTGATGCGGCAGACGCTGGAACGGATGGGGATTACGCCGGAGCAGATGGACGAGATGGCGCGGAAGATCCTGGAGCAGCTGCGGGAGCGGGGCGACTTCGATTTTCCGCCGGGGCTCGATTCGTAACCGGGGTCACGAGGCTGGCGCGGCGGGGTCGTCCCAGCCGGGCGGCGCATCGGGGCTCCAGGCGATGCCGAGGAGCGAATCGCCGCGGGTGCGGTCGACGGGACGGAAGAGCTCCCATTCCTCGGGCGCGGCCTCGATTTCGATGATGGGCCAGCCGATGGGCGCGCCGGTGCCGCGGCAGACAAAGGTTTCGGCGTCGAACTCCCTGGTGCCGTAGGCAGCGGCGATGGCGGCGCCGACGGCCTGCTGCCACGGCGTGGGGGTCATGCCGCGCCGGGGGACGACGGTGGGATTGGCGGACATGGTGCGGAAGCTGGCCGGGTGGGCCATGCGGCCGGCCGAGAGGTAGCGCGGGGCTGCCGGCAGGGGCCGGGCGGAGAGGACGTCGTGCTCGAGGCGGCGGAAGAGGCCCTGGCGGCGGAAGGCGGGGTCGACGCAGCAGAGGCCGGCGAGCCGGACCGGCTGGGCCGGGAGGCGGGGGAGGTCGATGACGCGGGGCTCGCCGAGGGCGAAGCCCGCGGGCCGGCCTTCGGGGTCGCGGGCGATGGCGGCGAAGGCGAGGACGTGGAGCGATTTTTCGAGGTAGGCGGCGTTCGCCTCGCGGTAGTTCTGGCGGAAGAGGGCAAGGATGGCGTCGCGGTCGAGCGGGCCGAGGTCGGCGGTAGGGATGACGGCGATCCGGAGGTCGGCCGGGAGGGTCATTGCGGCGGGAGCGTAGTGCGGCCGGGGTGCGCCCGCAAGGGCCGGGCGGGCGGTAGGATGCAGGGCGGAGGTGATGCGCATGTCTGTCCACTACGAGACTGACGGGCCGATTGTGGTCGTGACGATTGACCGGCCGGAGGTGCGGAATGCGGTCGACCGGGCGACGGCGGCGGAGCTCGCCGCGGCGTTCCGGCGGTTCGAGGCGGATGATGCGCTGGCGGTCGCGATCCTGACCGGGGCGGGCGGCACGTTCTGCGCGGGAGCAGACCTGAAGGCGGTGGCGTCGGGCGGCGGGAACGTGGTACGGGAGGAGGGCGACGGGCCGATGGGACCGACGCGGATGCGCCTTTCGAAGCCGGTGATTGCAGCGGTGGAGGGGCACGCGGTGGCCGGGGGGCTGGAGCTGGCGCTCTGGTGCGACCTGCGGGTGGCGGCCCGGGACGCGGTTTTCGGGGTGTACTGCAGGCGGTGGGGCGTGCCGCTCATCGACGGGGGAACGGTGCGGCTGCCGCGGCTCATCGGCGAGAGCCATGCGATGGACCTGATCCTGACGGGGCGGGGCGTGAGCGGGGAGGAGGCGCGGATGATGGGACTCGCGAACCGGCTGGTGGAGCCGGGGCAGGCGCTGGAGGCGGCGAAGGAGCTGGCGCGCCAGCTGGCGGCGTTCCCGCAGCGGTGCCTGCGGAGCGACCGCCAATCGGCGCGGGAGCAGTGGGACCTGGCGTTCGAGGAGGCGATGCGGAATGAGACTCGGCTGGGGATGGCCGTGATCGCCTCGGGCGAGACGCAGGAGGGTGCCGCCCGGTTCGCGGGGGGCGCCGGGCGGCACGGTTCGTTCGCGGAGTTCGGCGGGAGCGGCTGAGGCGGCGGGTCAGCCGTTCTTGACGAGCTCGAAGTCGGCGTTGATGCGGACTTCATCGCCGACGAGCCAGCCGCCGGCTTCGAGCGGCGCGTTCCAGGTGAGGCCGAAGTCCTTGCGGTTGATTTTGCCGGTGACGCTGAGGGCGACCACGGTTTTGCCGAAGGGGTTCTTTGCGGGGCCGTGGACTTCGGCGTCAAAGGTCACCGGGCGGGTGGTGCCACGAATGGTGAGGTCGCCGGTGATGCGGAACGTGCCGGCGCCGGTGCGCTCGATGTTCGTGGTTGTGAACGTGATGGTCGGATGGTTCGCGACGTCGAAGAAGTCGGCGGAGCGGAGGTGGTTGTCCCGGTCGGGCTGGCGGGTATCGATGCTGGCGGCATCGATGCGGAAGGCGGCCCGGGAGCGGGCGAGGTCGGTCTCGTCGATATCGAGGTCGGCTTCGAACCGGGAGAAGGTGCCGCGCACGGTGGTGATGACCATGTGCTTGACGGCGAACTCGATGGAGGAGTGGGCGGGGTCGATGACCCAGGTGCTGGTTGCGGGAGAAGCGGACATGGGATGCACCTCGTTCCGTGGGATGTCGTTGCGATCGCAACTTCGAGCCTACAGCAACTTCTGCTTAGCCGGCAACCTTTCGTAAGGACGCGCGGGAGCGGCGGCGGGTCGGGCAGAATGTGGGCGATGGGCAGCTGGCCGTGGGGACGGATGGCGGACGAGTGCGACGTGCACCTGGTGCCGATCGTGAGCGCGGAGGGGTGCGTGTACTGCCGGCGGTTCCTGGCGGATGCGCCGCCGGGGTCGGCGATGACGGAAGGGGCGCGGCTGGAGGAGCTGGAGCAATGGCTGGCGGCGCGGCTTTCGGTGCCGGCGGAGCTGCTCTACCGGCGGATTGAGGAGCTGGTGGGGCGGCGGATCAGCCTGTCGGAGCTGGAGGACCCGGACCTGCTGCTGCAGCGGGCGCGAGGGCCGCGGCGGGCCTGGGACTGGGACGACTGGTAGACACGGTCCGGCCCGGCTCCGCCGCGGGGAGGAGACGCCGCGGGGGCCGGGCCGGGAGGGGGAGGGGGCGCCGTGCGGGCGGCTACTTCTGGGCCTGGATGCGCTGCTCGCTGATCCAGGCGCCGTGGAAGCCGTAGGGGACGCGCTGGGGAAGCGGCACGCGGGCGACGGGCGGGGCCTCCATGTCCTGGGCATTGATAACGACGAATTCGGAGCCGCCGGTGTTGTGGTCGTAGACGTAGGTCACGACGAAGCCGTCGTCCTCGGCGGTCGCGCCGGGGCGCGGGACGAAGACGCCTTCGCCGCCGTAGCGGCCCTTGCCGTGATAGTGGACCCAGTGGCGGCCGGTGTGGAGGTCGTATTTGATGATGGCGTCGGACTCGGGCATGCCGTTGCCGGCTTCGAAGCGGGCGGTGTAGCCGTAGCGGGCGGGGTAGGCGATAAGGGAGTCGTTGACGCGGGGGAAGTCGGAGGTCTGGTCGTCGAGGGCTTCCTCCTTGAGGGCGCCGGTGCGGAGGTTAAAGCGCCAGCGGTAGAGGACCTGATTGCCGTCTTCGCGGACGAGGCGGCGGTCTTCGGGGGTTGGGGCGATGGAGGAGTCGAGGGCGCCGAGGTCGACGTCCTTCATGCGGCAGGCGTCGAGGACGACTTCGTCGCCCTGTTCGAAGGCGTTGAGGGTGTGGAAGACGTAGCAGGGCGGGGCTTCGAACCAGCGGACCTGGTCGCCGGTGGCGTGGCGGGGGAGGATGCCGAAGCGGGCGGGGAGGTCTTTGTTGAAGTAGAGAGGCGACTCGCCGCGCATGGCGCGCTGCATATCGAAGACGAGGGGGAGGTCCATGAAGATGGAGTAGTGCTCGGTGACGGCGAAGTCGTGCATCATGACGCCGCGGGGGAGGTCGATGGGCGTGGTGAGGACGATTTCGCCTTCGGGGCTGACGACGGAGTACTGGAGGTAGGGGACTTTGGCGCCCTGCCTGGCGAGGTCGAAGCCCATCATGTTGTAGCCGAAGAAGAGCATCTCGCCGGTGCGCTCGTCGACCTTGGGGTGGGCGGTGAAGGCGTGGAGCAGGCGGCCGTTGTAGTTGTAGGTGCCGAGGGTTTCGAGGCCGGGAAGCTTGATGTGGTGGGGGTCGCCGGCTTCCCAGAGGGCGAAGAGGCGGCCATCGTGCCAGACGAGGGCGGTGTTGCCGGTGTTGCCGCGGGAGGGGCCGTTGGGGTTATCGAACTCGGGCTCGCCGAGGCCGCTGCCCCAGAGCGCGCGGCCGGCGGCCTTTTCGCGCTTGTAGGCTTCGGTCTGGACGTAACGGTTGCGGTAGGAGACGCGGCCGTCCTTGATGCGGACGCCGTGGAGCATGCCGTCGCCACCGAACCAGTGGTAGTTCTTGATGACATCGAACTGGGGGTTGGGGCCGTTGCGGACGAACATGCCTTCGAGGCCCTCGGGGAGTTCGCCGATCACTGGGAGGTCTTCGGCGGTGACCTCTTCGCGGACGGGCGCGAAGTTGCCTTCGAGGAAGGGGCTGGTGACGCGTTCTTCGGCCATGACCATGGGGTGAGCACCTCGCTGCCGGGCGGAATCCTATTCAAATGTTTGAACAGGTTGGTGGGAGTATACGCGATGGTGTCAAGGGGGAGGGTGAGGAAGCGGGAAGGGGAGGCGGCCCGTAGAATCGGCGGCAGACTGTACTTCGAAGGGGGAGCTCTGCGGCATGGGACTGGAAGGACGGGTTGCGCTCGTGACCGGCGGGGGCCGGGGGATTGGGCGGGCGATTTCGCTGGCGCTTGCGGCGGACGGCGCGGCGGTAGCGGTGAACTACCGGCGGGACGAAGAGGCCGCCCGGGAGACGGTGGCGGAGATCGAGCGGATGGGCGGCCGGGCGAAGATGTACATGGCCTCGGTGGATGATTTCGAGCAGGACCGGGCGATGGTGGAGCAGGTCATCGCCGATTTCGGGTACATCGACATCCTCGTGAACAACGCGGGGATTGCGAGCCGGGGGCTGAGCGTGGCGGACACGGACCCGGCGGAGCTGGAGCGGGTGGTGCGAACGCATGCGTTCGGGCCGCACTACCTTTCGAAGCTGGTGCTGCCGAGCATGCGGACGCGGCCGCGGGGCGACATCATCATGATTTCGAGCGTGGCGGCGCGGATGCTGAGCGCGAACGGCGGGCCGTACAACATGGGGAAGGCGGCGATGGAGGCGCTGGCGATGACGCTCTACAAGGAGGAGCGCCGGCACAACATCCGGGTGAACATCGTGGCGCCGGGCCTGACGGAGACGGAGATGGGGAGCCGGCTGGCGCGGGCGACGCAGGGGGTGCAGAGCCTGCGGGAGATCGACCAGCGGTCGCCGTTCGGGCGGGTGTGCCAGCCGGAGGATGTGGCGAAAGTGGTGCGCTTCCTGGTGAGCGATGACGCGTTCTACCTGACCGGGCAGCGGATCGAGGTGGACGGCGGGGGCACGGCGGCGCTGCCGAACCTGTTCTGAGGTGCCGCCGGATGACGGGCGTGCCGGAGAAGGTGCTGGCGACGATGCAGGAGGTGGGGCGGGACCTCTACCAGCTGGGGCTGGTTTCGAGCCACGGCGGGAACCTGAGCATCCGCGAAGGAGCCGGGATGTGGATCACCGGGACGGGCACGATGCTGGGGCGGCTGCGGGAGCGACACATCGCGCACGTCCGGCCGGACGGGACGTACGTGGGCCCGCCGCCGTCGAGCGACACGGTGCTGCATTCGACGATTTACGCGATGACGGGCGCGGGGGCGGTTGCGCATGCCCACCCGCGGCACGCCATCGCGCTGAGCTTCGGGACGGACCGGTTCGTGCCGATCGACTTCGAGGGGCAGCACTTTTTGAAGGCGGTGCCGGTGGTGGAGCAGGGGCCGAACCAGGCGGCGCAGATTGCTGCGGCGCTCCAGGAGGCGGTGGCGGTGCTGCTGCGCGGGCACGGGGCGTACGCCCGCGGCGCGAACCTCTGGGAGACGCTGCACTGGCTGACGGCGCTGGAGGAGAGCGCGCAGGTGGCGATCCTCGCCGGGCTGGCGGGCCAGCGGCCGGGGCCGGCGGGCTGAGCGGCTACTGCCGCCGGACGGCTCCGGGGATGCCGCTGGGGTCGATCCGCATGCCGTAGAGCTCCTGGTTGTGGCTGTGGGCGAGCTGGTGGAGGTTGAAGACAGCGAGCATCGCCTGCCACTGGCCCTGGGCTTCGAGGGTCTGGTTGACGGCCTCCTTGGCGAGCTTCAGGGCGAAGGAGGGTTTCTGGGCGATCTTCTCGGCGAGGGCGAGGGTGAAGGATTCGAGCTCTTCGCGCGGGACGACGTGGTTGACCATGCCGAGGCGGTAGGCGTCCTGGGCAGTGACCCAGTCGGCGGTGAAGAGCATCTCCTTGGCCTTGCGGGCGCCGAGCTCCCAGGGGTGGGCGAAGTATTCGACGCCGCAGACGCCCATCTGGACGACGGGGTCGGAGAACATGGCGTCGTCGCTGGCGACAATGAGGTCGCAGACCCAGGCGAGCATGAGGCCGCCGGCGATGCACTTGCCCTGGACCTGGGCGATGGTGGGCTTGAGGATGTTGCGCCAGCGGCGGCACATGCCGAGGTAGATCTCCTCTTCGACGGCCATGTAGCCTTCGGCGCCCTTTTTGTTGAACTCGCGCCAGGTGCCGACGGTGGGATAGCTGGAGAGGGGCGGGCCGCCGCCGCGGAGGTCGTGGCCGGCGGAGAAGTGGGGGCCGGCGCCGGCGAGGATGATGACCTTGACCGACTCGTCGGCGGCAGCCTCATCGAAGGCGGCGTTCAGGTCGTAGGTGAGCTGGTAGTTCTGGGCGTTGCGGGCTTCGGGGCGGTTCTGGGTGATGCGGGCAACGCCGGGCGCCGGGATTTCGTAGATGACGGTTTCGAAGGTCGGCATGAGAAGCCTCCGCAGTGTAGGGGTCGGGCGCGATTGTAGACCCGCTGCGGGAGGCGCGGGGGCCTAGCCGACCGCCGACCAGGCGGCAACCTTTTCGGCGAAGCGCTCGCGGATGGCGGGGGCGAGGTCGCCGACGAAGGGGGCGAGCTCGGCGAGGCGGGCATCGCAGTAGGCGATGGCGGATTCAACGCTGGTAACGTCGTCGTTTTCGGCGGCTTCGAGGAAGAGGGCGGAGGCGAGGATGCCGGGGTCGGCGCGGACGGCTTCCCTGGCGGCCTCCGGGGTTTCGAGGGGCCGCTGGTAGATGCGGGAGAGCTGGCGGAGGAGGGGGTCAGCGAGCATGGGCCGTGCCTCCCGGCGGCGGCCGCCTGCGCGGCGCTACTGGCGTGCGACTTCTTCGCGCGGGGGCTTGAGCTTGCTGTAGCAGGTGGAGCAGTAGACGGGGCGCTCGCCGCGGGGGACGAAGGGGACTTCCGTCATCTGGCCGCACTCAGCGCAGGATGCGGGGTGCATCTGCCGGGGGGTTTTGCCGCCGAAGCTGGCGAAGTTGCCGTAGCGGACGTAGCCATCGGCCTGCTCGAGCGAGTTCTGGCTGGAGCGGCGGGCGGTCCGGCAGGAGGGGCAGCGGGTCGGCTCGTTCATGAGCCCCTTGTTCGCGTAGAACTCCTGCTCACCGGCGGTGAACACAAAGACGGTGCCGCAGTCGCGGCAGCTGATCTGCTTATCGGCAAACGCCAAGCTGAACTCCTGAATTCCGCACCATGCGGGTCTCAGATTCCATGGTAGCAGGTGGCAGGAAGGGATTGGAGGTCAGCCGCGGGCGGTGACGCCGGAGACGCGCTGGGGGTAGACGCGGATGATGACGCGGCCGTCGCGGCGGAGGCGCTCCTCGAAGCCGGCGGGCGGCTCCCACGCCGGGTCGCGGCGCATGGCGCGGTTAACGAGGACGTGGCCGGGGACGATGCCGTCGCGTTCGATGACGGCGCGGCCTTCGACGGTGACGAAGCGGTGGGGCGGCCCCTCATCGAGGGCGGTGACGGCGATGCGGGGGTCGCGGGCGAGGGTACGGGCTTTGAGGCGGTCGGCGGTGGTGCTGAAGATGATGGTGTCGCCGCCGACGGCGTAGAAGACGACGGAGCTGGAGGGCGAGCCGTCGGCGCGGAGGGTGGTTACGACCGCCCAGCGGAGCTGGCGGAGAAGCGCATCCTGTTCGGGTGTTCCAATCATTGGGGGGAGCCTCCGGGCGAAAGGGTCAGGCTGTGCGGCGCAGGAAGTCGAGGACGAGCGCGTTGAACGCGTCGGCGCGTTCGAAATAGACGGAATGGCCGGCGGCGGGGACGGCGACGTACTCGCCGCGGGGCAGGGCGCGGGCGAACGCTTCGACGGCGGCAGGCGGGACGACGATGTCCTCTTCGCCGGCGATGCAGAGGACGGGCAGGTCGAGGGCGGCAACGTCGGCGGGGGTGATGGTCCAGAGTTCGCCGAGCTGGCGGCGGAGAGCGTCCTTTTCGAGGGCGACGGCGAGGGCATCGATGCCGCGGTAGAGCCAGTGGAGTTCGGGCTGTTCGCGGGCCATCCGCTCGCCGGCGGCGGGGTGGATGCCGCGGGCGAAGAGGTCGGCCTCGAGGCCGGGGGGTTTGGCGGCCCACGCTGCGGCGGTTTCGGGCGACCAGAAGCCGCCGTGGGTGTCGCACATCACCAGCGCGCGGACCCGGCCGGGGTTGGCGAGGGCGTACGCGAGGCAGGACCAGCCGCCCATCGACTGGGCGACCAGGCGGACGGGCTGCCCGGGGGCGGCGGCATCGATCAGCGCGGCGAGGTCGTCGGCGAAGGCGCGGGCGCCGGGCTCGGGCGCGTCCTGGGTGGAGGGCGCGAAACCGCGGTGGGCGAAGACCAGGCAGCGGAAGTCGCGGGAGAAGGCGGGGATTTGCTGCCACCAGGAGAGGTGGTTACCGCCGAGGCCGTGGGCGAAGACGACGAGCGGAGCATCGGCGGGGCCGTGGAGGTCGTAGTAGATGCGGGCCCCGGGGCGTTCGAGCCATGCCATGGGGCGGATTCTACGCGGGAAGGCGCGTTGGGGCGGTTCGCCCTATGATGCTGCCGAAATTCCCTGCGCCCGAGGTTGGACCGCGTATGCCGTACGTTCCCACGCGCGACATCATCACCTACTACGAGGAAGCCGGTTCGGGTGAGCCGCTGGTGCTCATCCGGGGCCTCGGGAGCGACCTGCAGGCGTGGGCGCCGCAGGTGCCGCTGCTGGCGAAGCACTTCCGCGTGATTACGTACGACAACCGCGGCGCGGGGCGCACGGGGGCGCCGGACCGGCCGTACAGCATTGCGGGGATGGCGGACGACCTGGCGGCGCTGCTGGACGAGCTGAAGGTGGAGAAGGCGCACGTCCTCGGGTATTCAATGGGCGGGATGATTGCGCAGGAGTTTGCGCTGCGGCACCCGGGGCGGCTCGAGAAGCTCATCCTGCTGGCGACGACGGCGAAGCCGGACGGCTATGTGCGGGCGGTGGTCCAGTCGTTCATCACGGTGCGGCGGACGAACATTTCGCGTGAGGGGTTTGTGCGGACGCTGGCGCCGTACCTGTACACGGCGGAGCTGTTCGACGACGAGGAGCGGTACGAGCGCGCGATTCTCGTGAGCGTGCAGAACCCGTACGCGCAGCAGGACCATGCGTTCATCCGGCAGGCGCAGGCGATCCTGGCGCACGATACGAGCGGGCGGCTGGGGAGCATCAAGGCGCCGACGCTGGTGGTGACGAACCGGGACGACATCCTGATTCCGCCGCGGCACGGCGAAGCGCTGGCGAAGGGGATCCCCGGGGCGCAGCACCGTTCGCTCGACGGGGCGCATGCGGGGGTAACCGAGTACCCGGTGGAGCACTGCACGGCGTTTGCGGAGTTCCTCGGGGCGGCCGTCACGGCCTGAGGGGCGGGGCGGTAGCGGGGCGGGGCGGCATCCTGTTGCAAGGTTGCCGGGGGTCGTCGTATGTTGGAGGTGCTGGAAGGGACGGCGCCACGGAGGGTGGCGTACTCCAGCTCCCCACACGTCCAGGCTTCAGCACGAGCCCATTCGCGGAAGACCAGCGACACGAACCGCAGCGTCAGCCCACCCCACACGTCCTCGGGCGCCATCAGACACGCACACGGGAAGACCCTTGCAAGAGACCGAAGCCAACAACCTGATCCCTACGACCGATGCACCTGCCAGCGAAAACGGCCACACCGCGGAGGCGCCGGCGGCTCGCCGGCGGGTGAGCCGCACGCGGAAGGCGGAGCTGCCGCCTCCCGAGGTGCTGGAAAGCGCAGTGGACGTGGCCGCCCAGGCCGCGTCCGACGCCCCGCCGTCGCCGAACGGCAGCCAGGCAGCAGAGCACGAGGCGGCTGCGCCGCGGCGGCGGGTGCGGAGCCGTTCGGCTGCTGCCGGGCAGCCCGCCGACGGTGGCGAGGCTGCGGGGGCGGCAGCACAGCAGGACCCGGTTGAAGCCGCCGGCGCGTCCCCTGCGGCCGCGGCAGCAGCTCCGGAGGCCGGCGCGGCCGAAGCGGCGGCCCCGGAGCGGCCTGAGCGGCC
Source organism: Tepidiforma bonchosmolovskayae (assembly GCF_008838325.1). Classification (GTDB taxonomy): domain Bacteria; phylum Chloroflexota; class Dehalococcoidia; order Tepidiformales; family Tepidiformaceae; genus Tepidiforma; species Tepidiforma bonchosmolovskayae. The sequence continues at coordinate 892,360 of NZ_CP042829.1, forward strand.
GGGCGCCATCCGCCGGACCGGCGGGCGCATGGCCGGCGAACCGGAGGCGACCCAGGCGGCCGCGCAGGAGCCGGAGGCCGCCGATGCCGAGGGCGAGGCTGCGGCCGAGCCACAGCGGACCCGCATCTTCCGGCGTGAGGGACAGAGCGACCGCGAACGGCCGGCAGTGCCGGAGGTCATCGTCCGGCGCGAGCCGACGCCCCCGCCGCAGCCGCAGGGACAATCGCGGGCAGAGCGCGAGGCTGCACGGCGGGAGCGGCGCTGGCGGGACCGGGAGAACCGGAATGACCGCGGCTGGCGGGACCGGGAGTTCCGCGAGCGGGAGTTCGCCCGGGAGCGGCTGGAGCGCGAACTGGAGCGCGAGATCGCGCGGGAGGAGCGGGCCCAGGCCGGGGCTCCGCCGCTGAATATCGCTGAGCTGGAGCAGAAGAGCCGCGAGGAGCTGATCGCCATCGCCCAGGAAATGGGCCTCGAGGATGTGTACGCGCTGCGGAAGAGCGACCTGATCTTCCGGCTGCTGCAGGCGCAGGCGGAGGCCCGGGGGAACGTGTTCAGCGGCGGCTTCCTGGAAGTGAGCGACGACGGGAACTACGGGTTCCTGCGCGGGCCTTCGATGCTGCCGGGGCCGAACGACATCTATGTGTCGCAGTCGCAGCTGCGGCGGTTTGCGCTGCGGCCGGGCGACTACGTGACCGGGCAGGTTCGGCACCCGAAGGACAACGAGAAGTTCTACGGGCTGCTGAAGGTGGAAGCCGTGAACGGGATGGACCCGGAGACGGCGAAGCGGCGGCCGCACTTCGAGAACCTGACGGCGATCTTCCCGTACCAGCAGCTGAAGCTGGAGACGACGCCGGACAACCTGACGCACCGGATCATCGACCTGATTGCGCCGATCGGGCGCGGGCAGCGCGGGCTGATCGTTTCGCCGCCGAAGGCCGGCAAGACGATGCTGCTGAAGAACATCGCGAACGGCATCTCCACGAACTACCCGGACGTGCACCTGATGGTGCTGCTCATCGGCGAGCGGCCCGAAGAGGTGACGGACATGCAGCGGAGCGTCCGGGGCGAGGTGGTGAGCTCGACGTTCGACGAGCCGGTGGAGGACCACACCCGGGTGGCCGAGATGGCGCTGGAGCGGGCGAAGCGGCTGGTGGAAGGCGGGAAGGACGTGGTGATCCTGCTGGATTCGATCACGCGGCTGACGCGGGCGTACAACCTTGCGCTGCCGCCGAGCGGCCGGACGCTCTCCGGCGGCGTGGACCCGATCGCGCTCTACCCGCCGAAGCGGCTGTTCGGCGCGGCGCGGAAGTGCGAGGAGGGCGGTTCGCTGACGATCCTGGCGACCTGCCTGGTGGACACCGGCTCGCGGATGGATGAGGTGGTGTTCGAGGAGTTCAAGGGCACAGGCAACATGGAGCTGCGGCTCGACCGGCGGCTGGCGGAGCGGCGGTACTACCCGGCGATCGACATCCAGGCGTCGGGGACGCGGCGGGAAGAGCTGCTGCTCGACGAGAAAACGCTCAAGGGCGTCTGGCTTGTGCGGCGGATGACCGCTATGATTTCGCAGAACTCGCCGAACCAGCTCGAGGCGACCGAGAGGCTGCTCGAGCGGCTTGCGAGGACGAACAACAACGAGGAGTTTCTCGCCAGCCTGAAGTCGGACCTCTAGGGGGTTCCCCTACGGGTCCTGCCCCCCGGCATTCAGAGGCCGCCGGGATAGCCAGGAAAGGAGGAGAGGAGCAGGCTACGGCTGTGCTCAGCCCGCGTCAGCGGTTCGCTTCCGCGACGCGCCAGCACATTTGCTTATGGGAATCGAAGGAACCCGCGCGCGTTCTCACGCGCATGCACGGCGCCACGGGCGACTTACGGTCCACGTCCTGATCGTGGCGCTGGCACTCGTCGCCGTTGTTTCGGCCACGCGATTCCCGGCCCGCTCCTCGGCATCGGCACAGGCACCGGTTCCCCAGTTCGCATTCTCGGGCGTCGCAGGTGCGGCGCAGCGCCCGGGCCAGGCCGTTTTCCGGCCGGCAGCAACAACGCAGACCCTCGGCTCGGTGGTGGCGGTGGCGTCCCGCACGGAGGCGCTCGACGCGAGGGCGGTGGGCGGCGTTTCGCCGGTGCACTCGCTTTCGGCAGGGGTGACGGCAGCGGCGGCGACCTCGGGCGAGGTGGGCGCCGGCATCAAGCCGCTGGCGGACATCATCGACCCGCGGAGCCCGATTGTGGAGTACGAGACGCAGGCGGGCGACACGGTGTCGGGCGTGGCGGCGAAGTTCGGGATTTCGATGCAGACGCTGCTGGACAACAACCCGACGGTGCGGAACCCGAACCTGCTGCCGAAGGGGCTGATTCTCATCATCCCGCGGAAGGACGGCATCCTGCACAAGGTGGCGTACGGAGAGACGGTCGACTCGATCGTGAAGCAGTACGACAACATCACAGCGGCGCAGGTGATCGAGTACAAGCCGAACAACATTACGGACCCGAACAACCTGGAGGCGGGCAAGATGCTGCTCCTGGTGGGGGCGAAGATTAAGCCACCGCCACCGCCTCCTCCGCCGCCGCAGCGGCCCTCGCAGCCGGGGGTGCCGTCGGGCCCGTCGGCGGGCGGTGCGCCTGCGCCGAGCTCGGGCGGCATCTTCAAGAACTTCCCGCTGGCGGCATGGCGCGGTATCAGCGACCCGTTCGGCACGCCGCGGGGCGGTTCGTCGTACCACACGGGCATCGACCTCGACCTGTACGGCTTCGGTCCCTCGCCCCTGTTCGCGGTCTGCGACGGCGTGGTGAGCCGGACAGAGTACCTGACCTACAGCTACGGCTACTACGTGGTGATCGACTGCGGCGGCGGGTGGACGACGCTCTACGCGCACATGAGCCAGATCGACGTGGTGCCGGGCCAGGCGGTAAGCGCAGGGCAGACGATCGGCCTGACGGGGCTGACGGGCTTCACGACGGGCCACCACCTGCACTTCGAAATCCGGTACAACGGCGGCTTCGTCGACCCGGCGCTCTACCTGAACTTCTAGCCTCTTCCACGGGGTGCTGCGGCAGGCGGCAAGAGCGCTGACCTGAACGGCGGGGCGCGGTGCGCTACGCTGGTGGCATGCCGGCGTACCAGCCCGAGGACCTCGACCCGGTCGAGCGCGCGCTGCTGGGCGTGCTCTCAGTGGGGCTGCCGCCATCCAAAGCGGCAGGGAGCGATACGTTCAGGGTCGACCATGTGACGGCGGTGGTGGTGAGCCTGGCGGAGACCGGCGAACGGGGCGCGCACCTTGCCGAGGACGGCATCCGGGTGACGGCGGCGTTCCGGGCGCGGCTGCGGGCAGCGGTGGAATCGCTGGTGGAGAAAGGGCTGGTCATCCAGCAGGCAGCGGGCATGCCCGCCGCGGCCGGGGGCTACGAAACGGGGCTGCAGATTGACCTGGTGGACCCGGACGAGCACCCGGTACTGCTGGACCGCTATCTTTCGCAGCTGTGCATGGAGCAGCTGTTCAACATCCCGGCGGTGTACCCGTACCTGATGGAGCGGTACTCCTCGAGCGGCGAGGTGTGGCGGCGGCTGCGCGAAGGCGGCTACGCGCGGGACTGACCGGGCGGTTCGCCGGCGGGCGGGGCGAGCAGGTCGATGACGGCGCTGCGGGCGCGGGGGAGGAAGGTGACGGTAACGCGGTCCCCGGGGAGGAGGATGAGCTCACCGCGAGGGACGAACGCCTGGCCGCCGCGCTCGACAGCCGCGACGCGTGCGCCCGGGGGAAAGGGGACGTCGGCGAGCCGGCGGTGCGCAAGGGGTGATGCGGGCGTGAGCGTGACATCGAGGGCGTCGATGTTCTCGGAGAGGGGATTGAGCGGCCGGAGCTGCTGGGAGGCGGCGCGGCGGTAGGCCCTGAGGAGGGCCCGTGCGTCGACCTGGCCGATGATGGGTGCGCCTTCGACGGCGGTATCGACGACGGGAAGCCAGCGGCGCTCGTGCTCGGCGAGGGCGTCGAGGGCGCGGTCGAGCGGCCATTCGGCCTGGACGACGGCCGGGAGCGGGACGGCGATCCTGGCCACGGTGCCGTCGGGGCTTCCCTCGAGGCGGCCGGCGAGCACCTCGGCGGGCGCGCCACCATCGAGGATGGTGACCGCGTAACGGGCGCCGGCTTCCCGGAGACGGGCGAGGGCGTCGGCGGCGGGGAGGCTCGGGTCGAGGGTGATGAGCGGAATGGCAGCCTGTCGCGCGGGCAGGGCTGAGAGTAGCGGGAAGGCGAACCGATGGCGGTGAGCTGGGGAGTCGGCGCGCGTGGGAGGCTGCTGGCGGTAGATGGTTTCGTCGCCGACGACGAGGGTCGCGATGGCGACGGCGGCCATGGCGGGGGCCAGGAGGGAGAGGTTGCCGGTCATCTCGGCGACCATCAGGAGCATGGAGAGCGGGACGTGGGCGATGGCGCCGAAGAGGGCGGTCATGCCGATGATGACGACGGGACCGGGCTCTTGCGGGAAGCCGGGGAGGGTGTGGCCGAGCCGCCAGTAGGCGGCGCCGAGGAGGCCGCCAATCACCATGCCGGGGCCGAAGATGCCGCCGGAGCCGCCGGAGCCGACGGTGAGCGAGGTGGTGAGGATGCGGAGGAAGGGGAGCGCGAGGAGAAGCCAGGGCGAAAAGGCGAGGGCGCCCGCCGGGGTGAAGGCCTGCTGGACCCAGCCGTAGCCGACGTGGATCGCCTCGGGGAAGGCGATGCCGATGGCGCCGACGGCCGCCCCGCCAAGGGCAGGCTTCGCCCAGGTAGGCAGCGGCAGGCGGTGGAAGGCGGCCTCGGTGCCGTAGAAGACGCGGGCGAAGAGGAGCCCGGCGAGCCCGGCGAGCAGGCCGAGGAGGGCGTAGTAGGGGAGTTCGCCGGGGTGAGAGAAGGCGAAACCGCCGGCGTTGCCGAAGATGGGGGTGAAGTCGGTATAGGCGCCGAAGAGGGCGTAGGCGGTGATGGAGCTGATGAGGGCGAGGAGGATGACGTCGGCTTCGAGGTCGTGCTTGTAGAGGACCTCGGCGGCCATCATGGCGCCGCCCAGCGGCGCGCGGAAGATGGCGCCGATGCCGGCGCCGATACCGGCTGCGAGGGCGCGCCGCCGTTCCGCTGGCTCGAGGCCGAGGCGGTCGGCGATGAGCGAGCCGAGGCCGCCGCCGACCTGGGCATTGGGGCCCTCGGGCCCGGCAGCACCGCCGCTGCCGATGGTGATCGCAGAGGCGAGCAGCTTGACCGGGATGACCGGCCAGCGGACACGTCCGCTGTTCCAGTGAAAGGTGCGGATACCGTTGTCGGTGCCGTGCCCCGCGGCCTCGGGGGCGAGGAAGGTGGTGAGAAGGCCGCTGGCGAGGCCGCCGAAGGCGATGACGAGGGGGAGGGCCCAGGCGCGGTCGGGGCCGCTGCCGGCGCTGCCGCCATCTCCCAGGGGCATGGGGGGGTGGTACCCAGCAAGGCCGCCGAGGAGGAGCCGGTCGAAGAGTCCGATCAGCTCGTGGAAGGCGATCGACCCAGCGCCGGCCGCGAGGCCGATGAGGACTCCGAGCCAGACGGCGCGGGAGATGCGCCGTGATTGGGTGAGACGGCGCCTCCCCGCGAGGGAGGATCTCCTGGCGGCGACCACATCAGGATTCTACGCGGGGCAGCTGTGCGCGGGCACGGGCAGCCGGGGCCGGCCCGGCGGCCGGCCCCCTGGCGGCGGCTAGACGATCTCGAGCTCGCGGAGCTTCTCTTCGGTGACGACGCCGTCCTTCCAGCCGCGGACGCGGTAGTACTCGTCGAGCATCCGGTCGAGCTCGCAGACCTGGCCCTGGGAGCCTTTGGAGTTGGAGGGCTCTTCGAGGAACCGCCTGGGGAGGGTATCGGAGCCTTCGCGGAAGCCGGCGAGGTTGTTGTAGTACCGCTCGAGGTTGTAGATCCGTTCGCCGGCCTTGAGGACGTCGTCGGGGCCGAAGCTGTCGATGCCGACCATGACGCGGTACTGTTCGGCGTACTCTTCGGGGCCTTCGGCGAAGGCGGAGAACTTGCAGAGGTCGAGGGAATCGGAGAAGGCGTGGATGTCCTGGAGGAGCTTGAGGAGCTCGCCCTTGCCCTGCCAGGCGAGGGGGTCGGTCTTGAGGCCGATGACGCCGAGCTCGGAGGCGGGGCTGTAGCCGCGGAGGTGGCAGGCGCCGCGGTTGGAGGTGGCGTAGCCGAGGCCCATGCCTTTGAGGCCGCGGGGGTCGTAGGCGGGGGTGGCCTGGCCTTTGACGGTCATGGCGATTTCGAGGTGGCCGATGGAGCGGGCGAACGGCTCGATGCCGTCGGCGAGGCGGTTGCCGATGCCCTCACGGAAGGCGACCTTGCGCATGACCTCGATCATGCCGTCGCGGTCGCCCCAGGCGAGCCCTTCGCCGGCGGGGATGTACTCGCGCTGGGTGGCTTCCATGAGGCAGGAGAGGACCTGGCCGATCTCGATGGCGTCGTAGCCCCAGTCGTTGGCGCGGTCGATCATGAAGGCGACGGAGGCGACGTCGTCGTTGCCGCAGTTGGCGCCGAGCGACCAGGCGGGCTCATATTCGACGGACTCCATCTTGACCCTGTAGGGGCCTTCTTTGATTTCGACCTCCTTCTTGCAGGCGACGGGGCAGGCGTGGCAGGTGGGGTCGTCGATGAGGTAGTGCTCTTTGACGTACTCGCCGGAGAGCTTTTCGGCGCCGTCGAAGTGGGTCTCCTGGCTGTTGCGGGCGCCGAGTGCGCCGATGGTGTTGGTGACGTTCATGAGGACGTTGGTGCCATAGACGGAGAGGCCGCCCTTGCGGGGGGAGGTGATGTTCGCCTCGTCCATGATTTTCTTGAGGGCGTTGCTATGGGCGGTGCGCCAGGCGTCGCGGTCGGCGGCGCGGGGGTAGTTGCGGGCGGCCTTGATGACGACGGCCTTGAGCTTCTTGGCGCCGCCGACGCAGCCGGTGCCGCCGCGGCCGGAGGCGCGGTCGTTTTCGTTGATCCAGCTGGCGAAGCGGACGGTGTTTTCGCCGGCCTGGCCGATGGCGATGACGCTCAGGTCGTCGGTGCCGTGGCGCTCGCGGAGGATGTCGCGGGTTTCGTGGACGCCCTTGCCCCAGAGGTCGGAGGCATCACGGAGTTCGACCTGGCCATCGTGGACGTAGGCGTAGACGGGCTTTGGGGAGATGCCTTTGAAGACGAGGCCGTCGAAGCCGGCCCAGCGGAGGCGGGCGGCGCTCCAGCCTCCCTGGTGGCTGTCGGTGACGGTGCCGGTGAGCGGGCTCTTGGTAACGATGGCGAGGCGGCCGCTCATCGAGGCTTCGGTGCCGGTGAGGGGCCCGTTCATAAAGCAGAGGACGTTGTCGGGGCCGAGCGGGTCGACGCGGGGGCCGGCTTCGAAGACGTAGCGGACGCCGACGCCGCGGGCGCCGATGTATTTGCGGGCCCATTCTTCGGGGATGGGCGCATAGCTGACGGTGCCGCTGGTGAGGTCGACGGTGCCGACGCGGCCGGCGTAGCCTCCGAGTGCCATGATATCGATGCCTCCTATTGCTGCGGTTGGCAGCGGCAAGTATATCGCGCAGCGGCAAGGGGAGCGGGGGAGGCGGGGGCGGGGCTTTCCCTGGCCGTGACGTGCGGCGCGCGGCGGGGGAGTGGCGGCGGAGCCGGCCCCAGGGCGAAACTGGGGAGATGCGGCTCTCCAGGTTTTTCGGGCGCAGGGATTACGGCTGGGTGCGGCCGGAACCGCCGCGGGAGGTGACGCTGCGGGCGGTGGCATTCGTGCGCAGCCCGGTGGCGAAGCCGCGGCCGCACGGCTGGGCGACGGTCGAGAGCAGCATCGTGTTCGAGCCGGAGCACGCGGCGCGGCTGGAGGGGATCGAGCGGTTCGGCCACGTGATCGTGGTGTTCTACCTCGACGTGGCGGAGGGGGCGCCGGAGAAGCCTGAGCAGCTGGAGCTGGCAGGGGGGCGCATGGCTGGGATCTTCGCGACGAGAAGCCAGCTGCGGCCGAACCACCTGGGTGTCTCGGTGGCGGAGCTGCTGGGCCGGGAGGGGCTGGAGCTGCGGGTGCGGGGGCTGGATGCGATCGATCGGACGCCCGTGCTGGACGTGAAGCCGTACCTGGCCGAGTACGACCGGAGGTAGCGGCCGGCCGCAGTCGGTTGCCCCGGGAGCGGGCAGCCCCTAGAGTCGGGGCATGCCGCTCTTCGGGGAGCCGGGGCAGCGCATCGCGTATGAGCGGTATCCGCACGCAGGCGGCGGGCCGCCCCTGTACCTCATCCACGGTTTCACGGCGAGCGCTGCATCGTTCGCGGCGAATATTGCCCCGCTGCGGGAGCACTTCACGGTGGTGACCGTGGAGCTGCTGGGACACGGCGGCTCGGATGCGCCGGACGACCCCGCCCTCTACGGGCCCGGCCCGGCGGTGGAGCGAATCCTGGGGCTGATGGATGCGCTTGGCGACGAGCGGGGGCTGCTTTGCGGACATTCGCTCGGCGGCGCGGTGGCGGTGCAGTGCGCGCTGGCGGCGCCGGAGCGGTTCGCGGGGCTCGTGATCATCAACTCGGCGTCGGCGGCCGGGACGCCGGCATGGGCCGAGGCGGCGCGGGCGGGGATGGCCGAGCTGGCGGCACGGGTCCGGGCTGAAGGCACCGGCTTCCTGAAGCGGACACGGCTCTACCCTGCGCACAGCCGCCGGCTGGACGAGCGGTCGCGCGAGCTGCTGACGCGGGACTTCGACCGGCTGACGCCGGCGGGGCTGGCCGGGACGGCGGAAGGGCTGATTCCGTTCGTTAATGCGTTCGAGCGGCTGCCGGAGCTGCAGGTGCCGGTGCTGGTCGTGGCCGGGCAGCGGGACCGGGACTTTATGGAGGTGCTGCCGGGATTCCTGGCGCAGCTGCCGCACGGGCTGGCGCGGGTCGTGGAGCTGCCGGAAGCGGGGCACGCCGCCAACCTCGAGCAGCCACGCGAGTTCGAGGCGGCGGTTATCGACTTCGCACGGGAGATCGGCTACCTGCCGGCGGCGGACGGCACGGCGCCGCGGCATGCGGCGGGGTCGAGCACGCTGAATGTGCTGGGCGGGCTGCTGGTGGCGGCGGGGCTGGGGATGCTCGCGGCGGCGCTGGTGGTGGCACAGCTCGGGAAGGACGGCGGGCGGAGCTTCGTGGCGGCCGAGCCGGAGGCGACGCCGACGGCGGGGTTCACGCCGGTGACGGCGGTAGCGGGGACGCGGACGGCGATTCCGCTGCCGGCGGGCGGGGTTGCGACGCTGACGCCAGCTGCGACCGTTTCGGGTTCGACACCGGCGGCAGGGGCAGCGGTGCCGCCTTCGCCCACGCCGACGGCCACACCGCGGGCGGCAGGCGCGGCTGCCACGCCCACACCGACCGCGACGCTGGCCCCTTCGCCGACGCCGACGGCGACGGCCACGCCGGCGGGTCCGTACGCGGCGATTGCGGGGCCGCTCCGGGTTGGGGTGGGCGAATCGGCAACGTACTTCGATGCCTCGCGGCCGGTGCCGCTGCGGGTGACGTGGGTGACGCCCTCCGGGACGGTGCGGGACGTGCACGGGGTGACGGTGACGTTCCCGTCGGAGGGGTGTTTCGCGGTGACGATGGAGGCGGTGTTCCCCGACGGGGTGACGCGGACGGCGGTGGTGAACGTGGCGGTGGGCGGCGCGACCTGCGGCGGCTGACGGGTGCGGCGGCCGGATGTGAACGGCCCGTAAACGACCGGGCAGCGCGGATCGCGTAGATTGTGGGCATGCACGATACGACGATTCCCGGCGACCTCGAAGGCGTTCACAATTTCCGGCCGGTGGGACCGTACCGCGTGGCAGGCGGGCGGACGATGCGGCCGGGGCGGCTCTTTCGCTCGGGCGCGCTCGAACCGATGACGCCGCGGGACCGGGAGGTCCTGGAGCGGGTCATCGGGGTGCGGACGATCCTGGACCTGCGCCACCCGGATGAGCTGGCGATGGCGAACGGCCCGCACCCGCTGAGCGACCGGGTGGTCTGGCTTTCGATCTTCCGGGAGGAGTGGCGGCAGGAGGACCTTATCGCCGAACTGAACGGGCTGTACGGGCTGGGGCCATCGCCGCGCCGGTACCTGCACTACCTGGAGATCGGCGGCGACCGGCTGGCGCGGGCGTTCGAGCTGTTCGCGGAGGAGCCGCGCTACCCGTTCCTGGTGCACTGCACGGCGGGCAAGGACCGGACCGGGGTGCTGATCGGGATGATCATGGACGTGCTGGGGGCCGACCCGGCCGATATTGCGTACGAGTACGGGCTGAGCGATGCGAGCATCGACCGGCTGCTGGCGTACCTGCGTGCGAGCGGCCGGCAGCTCGAGGGGACGGAGGAGGAGATCCGGGCGCGGCTTTCGACGCCGCCGGAGCGGATGGCGGGGTTCATCGAGCTGCTGCATAAGGAGCACGGCGGCGCGGAGGCGTTCTTCCGGAAGCAGGGTGTGAGCGAGGCGACGATCGACCGGGTGCGGGAGCTGCTGACCGTCTGAGGCCGTGGGCGTCAGTCTTCGGCGCCGGCCAGGCGGGGCGCCTGGTTCGGGGCGAGGCCGAACTTTTCGCGCGGCCACCAGGTGAGAAAGGCCTTTCCAACAATGTCGTCGATGGGGATGGGGCCAAGGACGCGGCTGTCCTGGGAATGGTTGCGGTTGTCGCCCATGACGAAGTAGCTGTCCGGGGGTACGACAACGGGCGCCATGTCGCCGAGCGGCACGTCGCCATCGGCGAGGTACGGCTCGATCAGGCGGCGGCCGTTGATGTAGACCACGCCGCCGCGCATTTCGACGGTTTCGCCGGGGAGGCCGATGACGCGCTTGACGAGGTCGCGATGGACGCCGGAGGGGTGGTGGAAGACGACGATGTCGCCGCGTTCGGGGGCGTGGAAGAGGTAGCGGCGGGCCGGCGGGCCGGGGTCCCAGCCGGGGACGTAGCGGGCGAGGGCCTCGACGTCGACGCGGGTGTAGACGAGGGAGTTAACGAGGAGGAACTCGCCGTCTTCGAGGGTGGGATACATGGAGGTGCCGTCGACGCGGTAGTGCTGGACGCTGGCGCGGACGGCCAGGAAGACGAGGACGGCGAGGAGGATGGTCTCGACGATTTCGCGGACGAGGGGCAGGGCGCGGCTGCCGGCGGCGGGCGAGACCGCGGGGGCGGGTTCGAGCGCGGGCGCCGGAGACGCGTGTGCGCCGTGCGGAGCATCGGCCGGGCCGGGAGGGAGGAAGGGTCCGGGAAGGGCGGAGGGGTCGCGGCCGCGGGGGCCGTGCTGGGGCGCCCAGCGGCGGGGGTCGCGGTAGAGCCAGTCGAAGGTGGGGGGCGGCAGGCCGCCGGGGTCGGCGTCGCGCGGCGCAGCGGAGGGGAGCCAGTTGCCGGAGGGGTCGGCGGCGGGTTCATCGTCGCCGGCGACGCGGAGCGAAGGCCAGCTGAGGCGCCGCTGGGGCTGCGGGGCGTCGCCCATGGTCACATTACGCCACATCGGACCACACCCGGCCACCCCGGCTGTCAACGGGATGTGACCGACCCTTTCACCAGATGGTTCGGCACCGCGACCGCCGGGGCGCAGATCGCCCGGGCCGGAATGTTCGCCGGGGAGCGGGTTCAGCGGCCTTCGAGCCAGGCATTGAAGCGGGGGGTGCGGCGCTCGCGGAAGGCGGCGACACCCTCCCGGGCGTCGGGGTGGTGGTCGCTGATGGCGGTTCGGGCGGCGATATCTTCGAGGGCCTGGGCCCAGGTGCTTTCGGCGGCGAGGTAGAGGGAGCGCTTGAGGAGGCGCATGGCGACCTGCGGGCCTTCGGCGAGTTCGCGGGCAAGGGCCATGGCGCGGTCCATGAGTTCGGCGGGCTCGCAGAGTTCGTGGACGAGGCCGAGTTCGAGGGCTTCGGCACCGGAGACGATGCGCTTGCGCATGAGGAAGTCCATGGCCCGTGCGACGCCGAGGAGCTGGACGAGGAGGGCGTGGCCGCCTTCATCGGGGAGGAGGCCGAAGCGGAGGGTGGCGCTGCCGAGGCGGGCTTCGGTGGAGGCGATGCGGAAATCGCAGGCGAGGGCGAGGGAGAGGCCGGACTGGATGGCGACGCCGTTGATGGCGGCGATGGTGAGCTTGTCGAGATTGCGGATGGCGGTATTGAGGGACTGGGAGAGGACGCGGAGGCCGTTGTAGGTGCCGATCTCCTCGCGGTGGCCGGGGAAGATATCGGGGACGAGGGCGGGCCCCTCGGGCAGGGGCCGGCCGGTGATATCGTCGCCGGCACAGAAGGCGCGGCCGCTGCCGGTGAAGAGGAGGACGCGGACGCGGTCATCCATCTGGGCCTGCGTGATGGCTTCGATGAGGTCGCGTTTGATCGGCTGGGCGAGGCCGTTGAGGCGTTCGGGCTGGTTGAAGGTGATAACGGCGATGCCGGGCGGTTCGAGCCGGATATCGAAACCGCGGAAGGAGCCGGTGGGGAACATGGGTGCCTCGGAAGCGGGAGTGTGCGGAAGGAGTGTACAGGCCGGCGGGCGGGCCTGTGCTTGTCCGTTGGGGGTGATGCGGATAGGGTATGGAAGACAGTCGAAGAGCCTGAGACCGCAGGTCCCAATGCGACGCGTCCCGGCCGGGGCGCGGGGAGAATGCCGAGAGGCGCCTGCCGAGGCGGAGATGCGATGCGCATGCCGGCGCGACGGTGCCAGCATGTGCGTGGGGCGTCCCTGCCGCGGCGGCAGGGATTTTTTCGTTTCTGCGGGATCGGGCGCAGCCATGTGCGGGGGAGACCCCGCCGCCAGACAGGAAGGAGGTCGGTATGCCGACTCCACGGAAGGTCGCGATGCTCGCCGAGGTGAAGGACCGCATGGCGCGGGCCTCGGTTGCGGTGAGCGCCGACTATCGTGGGCTGACGGTCGCGCAGATCACGGAGTTGCGCCGGGCGCTCCGCCCGACGGGCGCAGAAGTGAAGGTCGTGAAGAACACGCTTGCGGCGATGGCGGCGAAGGAAGCCGGCCGGGCCGAGATGGCGGAGATCGTGAAGGGGCCGACGGCGATTGTCTTCGGCTTCGAGGACCCGATCGGGCCGGTGAAGGCGTTCACGGAGCACCTGCGCAGCAAGCGGCTGAACATCGAGGTGCACGGCGGCTGGCTGGAAGGCCGGGTGCTGAGCCGGGCCGAGGTGGAGAGCCTCGCGACGATGCCGCCGAAGGAGCAGCTCATTGCGGACGTGGTGAGCAAGCTGCAGTCGCCGCTCTACCAGTTCTCGGGGCTGCTGCAGTCGACGATTCGGAACTTCGCCGGGCTGATCGATGCCCGGGCCAAGCAGCTGGAATCGGCCTAGGGCCGCCAGCAATCCTGTACACGGATACCAAAGGAGAAACAGATGGCTTCGAAAGTCGAAGAAGTGCTGGAAATCATCAAGGGGATGACGATCCTCGAGCTGCGCGACCTGAACAAGGCGATCGAGGAGGAGTTCGGCATCACCGCGGCGGCGCCGATGGTGGTTGCGGCTGGCGCGGCGCCGGCGGCTGGTGCGGCCCCGGCGGCTGCGGCCGAGGAGGAGAAGACGGAGTTCAACGTCATCCTCAAGAGCTTCGGCGACAACAAGATCAACGTGATCAAGGCGATCCGCGAAGTGATCAGCGGCCTCGGCCTGAAGGAGGCGAAGGACCTCGTGGAGGCGGCGCCGACGAAGGTGAAGGAAGGCATCGGCAAGGAAGAGGCGGAGACGATCAAGAAGAAGCTGACCGAAGCCGGCGCGGTCGTCGAAATCGAGTAGCGGCCCCGGCAGGGGGAGAACGCAGCGGGCCCGGCAGATGCCGGGCCCGTTTCTCGTGCTGTGCGGCTGGCGCCGCGCCGGTTCAGATCGGGTGGTCGAAGGCCTCGGCCTGGTAGTGGATATCGCGGACGGCGTTGGAGAGGTGGAGCGCTTCCTGCGCATCGAAGCCGAGGTAGACGAGGGTCTGGCGCATGATTTCGAGGCCGCCTTCGTACTCGGGGACGATGACCTCGTTGGCGCCGAGTTCGCAGAGTGGGCGGATTTCGCCGCCCGTGCGGGCGCGGACGAGGATCGGGACGGCGGGGTTGAGGGCGCGGGCTGCGGCGGTCGCGACGAAGGCTGAGCTTTCTTCAGGGACGGTGATGACGACGGCGCGGGCGTGTTCGATGCCGGTCCGTTCGAGGACTTCGCGGGTGCCGGCATCGCCCCAGATGGTGGGGATGCCGGCGGCGTTGAGGGTTCGGGCACGCTCCAGGTTGATTTCGACGACGGCGAAGGGGATGCCGAGCTGGCTGAGGGCGTGGCCGGTGAGTTCGCCGACGCGGCCATAGCCGACGATGACGACGTGGCCGGAGCGCGGGAGCCGGGGCTCGGGGATTTCGCCCTGGCGGTCGACGAAGCGCCAGATGGGGCCGAGGCGGCGGAGGACGGCTTCGATGGGGTCGAGGGTGCGGAAGGCGAGCGGGTTGACGACGATGGAGATGGCTGCGACGGCGAGGATGATGGCGTAGGTCTCCTCGGTCATGAGGCCCTCGCGCATGCCTTCGGACCCGACGATAAAGGTGAACTCGCCGAGCTGGGCGAGGCCGGCGCCGACGACCAGCGCGGTCCGGCCGGAGAAGGGGAAGATGGCAGCGGTGACGAAGGCGATAGCGGCGTTGACGAAGAGGACGGAGAGGAGGATGGCGAGGAAGAGGGGTTTATTGGCGCGGACGACATCGGGGTCGAGGAGGATGCCGACGGAGACGAAGAAGAGGACGGCGAAGGCATCGCGGAGGGGGACGACGTCGGCAGCGACCTGGTGGGAGGTTTCGGTTTCGGAGACGGCGACGCCGGCGATGAAGGCGCCCAGGGCGATCGAAAGGCCAAAGGCGGCGGCGCTGGCGGCGATGCCGAGGGCAGCGGCGACGAAGGCGAGGACGAACAGTTCGCGGGAGCCGGTGCGCGCGACGACAGAGAGGAGCAGCGGCAGGAGGCGAGCGCCGACCACGAGCATGATGACGACGAAGAGCGCGGCACGGCCGAGCGCGAGGGCGAGGTCCTGCCAGAAGGCGCCGTTCTCCCCGGGCTGGAGGGTGGGAAGGACCGCGAGGATGATGACGGTGATGATGTCCTGGGCGATGAGCCAGCCGATGACGACGCGGGCATGGATGGTGCCCATGAGGCCCCGGTCTTCGAGGGTGCGGATGAGGATGACGGTGGAGGCGATGCTGATGGCGAGGCCGAGGACGAGGGCTTCGCGCCAGGGGAGGCCGAAGGCGAGGCCGATCCCGGTTCCGACGGCGGTGGCGGCGAAGACCTGGATGATTGCGCCGGGGATTGCGATGGTGCGGACCGAGAGGAGGTCGCTGAGGTTGAAGTGGAGGCCGACGCCGAACATGAGGAAGATGACGCCGATGTTGGCGAGCTGCTGGATGGCGGCGGAATCGGCGCTGTAGCCGGGTGTGGCGGGGGAGATGACGAGGCCGGCCGCGAGGTAGCCGACGATGGGGGAGAGGCGGAGGAGGCGCGCGGCGAAGCCGCCCACGGCGGCCAGGCCGAGGGCGATGGCGATGGACGTGATGAGCGAAAAGTCGTCCACGTGGGGATGCGTAGCCTAGCAGGCCGGGGCCTGCCCGGCGCGCCCGGGCGGGGCGGGAAGTCAGGACTGGCCGGGGACGAGGACGACCTTGCAGTCGCGGGGGTCGGCGAGGGCGTCGAAGGCGGCGGGGAGCTCGTCGAGGGTGACGGTCCGGGTGATCATCGGGGCGGTATCGATGGCGCCGCTGCCGAGCGCCTGGAGCGCTTCGGCGTACTCGGCGGGGGTGTAGCCGAGGACGAACTTGAGGGTGAGCTGCTTGTTGATGCCGACGAGGGGCAGGATGCGGTCTTCCTGCATGCAGACGCCGACGACGATGACGCGGCCCATGCGGTCGACGAGGTCCATGGCCTGCTGGAGGGTGCCCTGGACGCCGATGCACTCGAAGGCGACGGGCGGCGCCGGGCGGCCGGTGGCGGCCTGGATCGCCTCGAGGGCCGGGGTTTCGCGGGGGTCGATGACGAGGTCGGCGCCGAGGCGGCCGGCGAGGGCGCGGCGCTCGGGGGAGAGCTCGGAGACGGCGACGTGCTGGACGCCTTCGTGCTTGAGCCAGAGGAGGGTCATCAGGCCGATTGGGCCGGCGCCCATGACGAGGGCCGTTTCGCCGGGCTGCATGCGGGCCTCGCGGACGGCGTGGAGGCCGACGGCGCACGGTTCGGTCGTTGCGGCGACGGTGTCGGGCAGGGTATCGGGCACCCGGAGCAGGAGCGGCGCGCTCATGAGCACGTATTCGCCGTAGGCGCCGGGGTACTTCGCGCTGTAGCCAATGGCGGACATGCCGGTGGGGGAGGCAGGGTCGAGGAGGACGGGGATGGAGGTCACGCGGGTGCCCGGCGCCCAGGCTTCGGCGCCGGGGCCGGCTTCGACGACCTCGGCGACGAACTCATGGCCCATGACGATGCCGGCGCCCTCGGCTGCTGCGTCCCACTGGGCGGAGCCGGAGCGGCGGGCAGCTTCGATCATGTCGTCGAGGTACTTCGCGGCGTGGAGGTCGGAACCGCAGATACCGCAGGCGCGGACGCGTGCGAGCACCTGGCCGGGCCCGGGACGGGGGACGTCGACGGTTTCGATGGCGAGCTGCCTGCCGCGGAGCACCATGGCGCGCATGGGATGGTTTGCCTCGTGCGAAGTTTCGCGGGCGGGAATGTACCACAGGCCGCCGGGAGTTTGCCCGGGGCCGGTGCCGTCGGGGACACTCTTTGCGTGGCGAAGGAGCCAGGTTCGCGACGGATCGTGCTGGCGACGAACAACCCGGGGAAGGTGCGGGAGTTCCGGCGGCTGCTGGAGCCGGCCGGGTGGGCGGTGCTGACGCCGCGGGAGCTCGGGGTGGAGTTCACGGTGGAGGAGGACGGGACGAGCTACGCCGAGAACGCGGCGAAGAAGGCCCAGGCGTGCGCCGATGCGACGGGGATGCTGGCGCTGGCGGACGACTCGGGCATCGAGGTGGACGCGCTCGGGGGCGGACCGGGCATATACTCGGCGCGGTTCGGCGGGCCGGGGCTGGACGATGCGGGCAGGACGCGGCTGCTGCTCGAGCGGCTGGCGGGCGTGCCGGAGGGGCAGCGGACGGCGCGCTACCGGGCGGTGGTGGCGCTGGCGTGGCCGCGGTCGGCGGGCAGGCCGCCGGTCACGTTCGAGGGGGTGGAGGAGGGCCGGATCGGCCTCGAGCCGCGGGGCGAGCGAGGGTTTGGGTACGACCCGGTCTTCCTGGTGGAGGACGGGCGGACGCAGGCAGAGCTGACCGACGAGGAGAAGGACGCGATCAGCCACCGGGGCAAGGCCGTGCGGGCGGCCATCGCATGGCTGGAGGCGGAGGGCGAGGGGTGAGGCGGGGGGCAATGCTGGCAGCGCTGGCAGGGGCGGCTGCGGTGCTGGCGGCGTGCGGCACGGCGGATGCGAACTTCCCGGCGGAGACGGTCTGCCCCTCGCCGCAGGCGGTGCCGACCAGCCGGGCGACGCCGGGGGCGGTCTCGCCGCAGGCGTTCGTGGGGCGCGTCCGGGCGGGCGCAGCGGAGCTGCGCCGGGCGCGCGAGGAGCTGCGGGAGGTGTATCCGAATGACACCTTCTACCGGCGCGAGGCGTTCCGGCCGGATTTCGCGGCGTATGCCGACCGGACGCTCTGCCTCGCGCAGGAGCTGCGGGCGCTGCAGGCGCCGACCGAGCGGCTGGCGGCGTGGAAGGCGCGGGTCGACGGGGCGCTGGACGAGCTGATTGCGCACACGGCCGCGGGGCGGGAGGCGGTGCGGCGGCGGAACGTTTCGGCGTACCGGGAGTGGTACCGCGAAGCGGATGCACGGATCGATGCGGTGGAGACTGCAGCGGCGGCGGCGCCGTGAGTGCGCCGGCGGCAGGGCGCCGGCGGGCGTGCTACGCTCGGAGGCATGGAACGGGCGACGGCGCGGCCGCCGTGGCTAAAGGTCCGCTTCCCGGCCGGGGGCCGGTTCGGGGAGCTGCTGGCGCTGATGCGCGAGAGCGAACTGCACACGGTGTGCGAGGAGGCGCGCTGCCCGAACATCGGGGAGTGCTGGGGCCGGGGGACGGCGACGTTCATGATCCTCGGCGATACGTGCACCCGCTCCTGCGGGTTCTGCGCGGTGAAGACGGGCCGCCCGGGCACGCTCGACACGGACGAGCCGCGCAGGGTGGCGCTCGCCATCCAGCGGATGGGCCTGCGACACGCCGTCATCACGAGCGTGAACCGGGATGAGCTGCCGGACGGCGGCGCGCGGATGTTCGCGGAGACGATCCGGTGGGGGCGGCGGCTCTCGCCGGGCACGACGTTCGAGGTGCTGATCCCGGACTTCAAGGGGGACGAGGCGGCGCTCGCGACGGTGATGGCTGCGCGGCCCGAGATCCTGAACCACAACACGGAGACGGTGCCGCGGCTGTACCGCACGGTGCGGCCGCAGGCGGTCTACGAGCGGTCGCTGCGGGTGCTGCGGCGGGCGAAGGAGCTCGACCCGGGCGCGCTGACGAAGAGCGGGCTGATGGTCGGGCTGGGGGAAACCCGGGAGGAGCTGCTGGCGGTCTTCCGGGACCTCGCAGCGAACGGGGTGGACATCCTGACGGTCGGGCAGTACCTGCAGCCGACGCCGGCCCACCTGCCGATCGTGCGGTACTACGAGCCGCGGGAGTTCGAGGAGCTGAAGGCGGAGGCGCTGGCGATGGGATTCCGGCACGTGGAGGCGGGGCCGCTGGTGCGGAGCTCATACCACGCGGAAGAGCAGGCTGTGGCGGCGCGTGACGCTGGCGCGGATGCCGGTATGATTCCGCTGACAGTGCGGCGGGCGGACGCGCCGGCGTAACGGCCGCTTCGCCCCCGGGCATGCAGTGCGGGGGGTTTGATGACCGAGGAGTGGCCGCCGGAGCCGGATGCCGAGACGCTTCGCCGGGAGACGATGGGCGCGTTCGCGCATGAGATCCGGACCCCCTTGACGTCGATCCGGATGGTGATGGAGCTGGCGAAGCGGAGCGCCGACGCGGACGGCGGGTTGCGCCTCGACCGGGAGCTGGCGGAGATGCTGGCGGCCTCCGTGGACGACCTGCAGCAGCTGGCGGATGACCTGCAGGAGATGTCGCGGCTGGAGCGGGGGAAGCTGGCGCTGGCGCCGGGGCCGTGCGACCTGGCGGCGGCGGTGAGCGCGGCCGGGGAGCTGCTGGGCGGCTCGCCGGCAATCGAAGGCGAAGCGCCGCCGGCGGTGGAGGGGCCGTGGGATGCGGGGCGGCTGGTGCGGGCGCTGGCGGGGCTGGCGCGTTCAGCGAATCGGATGGGCGACGGGAGCGGCACGGTGCGGCTGACCTGCCGGGTGGAGCCGGGGCAGGCGGTGGTGGAGTTTGCGAGCGGCAGGCCGGGCGGCGAGGAGCGGCCGATCGCGGCGGACGCAGGATTTGCGTTTTTCCGGGCGCGACAGCTTGTCGTGGCCATGGGCGGCTCCGTACACTGCGAACGTCGCGACCGATTCGCCAGGGTAGCGGCAGTGCTGCCGCTGGGCGGGCCCGGAGGCCGTGGAGGTGGCTGAACCCGATGAAGATTCTGCTCGCGGAGGACGAGCGGACGATCTCTCGCCTGATTCGGCAGGTGCTGACGAATAACGGGCATGAGGTGACGTGGTGCGCCTCGGGGCGGGAGGCGGTGGAGCTGCTGGAGCGCGAGCGGTTCGACCTGGTGCTGCTGGACCTGCATCTTGCGGACGGCGACGGGATGCGGGTGGTCGCGGCGATCGAGGCGGCCTCGGAGCCGGGTCCGCCGGTGGTGCTGATGACGGGGGAAGGGGTGCTGGACGCGGACGACCCGCGTACGCGGCGGGTGGCGACCATCCTTCCGAAGCCGTTCGACCTGAACGAACTTGAGCGGGCGGTGAATTCGTTCGTGGCGTGATTGCCCGGCGAACGGGGAGCCGTGCTAGCATGGGACTGATGAAACTGGCCAGCCGGCCCAAGGTGAGAGCCACCCCGCGTACATCGCGCGGGGTTGCGATTTAGTGCCTTTCCCAACCCCCTGCCCTGATTGCCCCTGAGCGTTCCCGCCGAACCCCTGAGTTGGAGAAAGGATTCGTATGCCCACCGACCGCGTTCAGCTGTATGACACGACGCTCCGCGACGGTTCCCAGATGGAGGGAATCTCGCTGTCGGTCGAGGACAAGATCCGGATTACGAAGAAGCTCGACGAGCTGGGCTTCGAGTGGATCGAGGGCGGCTTCCCGGGTTCGAACCCGAAAGACGCGGAGTACTTCCGGCGGCTGCGGGACGTGAAGCTGCGGCACGCGAAGGTTAGCGCCTTCGGCGGGACGCGGAAGCCGAACACGACGTGCGAGACGGACGCGAACATCCAGAGCATGGTCGCGGCGGATACGCCGGGCGTGACGCTGGTGGGGAAGGCGAGCCTCTACCAGGTGACGGACATCCTGGAGACGACGCCGGAAGAGAACCTGGCGATGATTGCGGACACGGTCCGCTACTTCAAGCAGCTCGGGAAGACGGTGTTCTTCGATGCCGAGCACTTCTTCGACGGGTTCTACGGCGACCCGGACTATTCGCTCCAGTGCCTCGTGACGGCGGCGCGGGCAGGGGCGGATGCGCTGGTGCTGTGCGACACGAACGGGGGGATGACGACGCGGCGGATGCTGCAGGCGATCGAGGCGGTGCAGCAGCGGGTGAAGGACGTGCGGCTGGGCATCCACCTGCACAACGACGCGGGGCTGGCGGTGGCGAACTCGCTGCACGCGGTCGAGGCGGGGGTCTGGCAGGTGCAGGGGTGCGTGAACGGCTACGGGGAGCGGTGCGGGAACGCGGACATCCTGACGGTGGCGGCGGACCTGAAACTGAAGTACGGCATCGACGTGCTGGACGACGAGCAGCTGGCGCGGCTGACGGAGGTGGCGAATTACGTGGCCGAGCTGGCGAACATGGCGCTCAACCCGCAGACGCCGTACGTGGGGGCCTCGGCGTTCGCGCACAAGGCGGGCTACCACGTGGCGGGCATCATCAAGGACGAGCGGGCGTACCAGCACGTGGACCCGGCGCTGGTGGGGAACCGGTCGCGGGTGCTGGTCTCGGAGCTTTCGGGCCAGCGGAACCTGCTGATGAAGCTGAAGGAGGTCGGGCTCGACTTCCTGTCGCAGGACGAGATCAAGCAGCTGCTCGAACTGGTGAAGGAGCGTGAGGCGCAGGGCTACCAGTACGAGGGGGCGGAGGCGAGCTTCGAGATGCTGGTGCGGCGGAGTCTGCCGGGCTACCGCGCGCCGTTCGAACTCGAGGACTTCGTGATTGTGGAGCGGCGGCGGGTGCGGAAGGGCGACGGCGCGAACGAGATGCTCGCCGAGGCGATGGTGAAGCTGAACATCAACGGGGAGACGGTCCACACGGCGCACGAGGGGAACGGCCCGGTGAACGCGCTCGACGGGGCGGTGCGGAAGGCGCTGAACCCGCTCTTTCCGCAGCTCGAGCGGGTGAAGCTGGTGGACTACAAGGTGCGGATTCTCGACAGCCAGTCGGCGACGGGGGCACGCGTGCGGGTGCTCATTGAGAGCACGGACGGGACGCGGCACTGGACGACGGTGGGCTCATCGACGGACATCATCGAGGCGAGCTGGCTCGCGCTGGCCGATGCGCTGGAGTACGCGCTGACGACCGAGGGGTGAGCGGCGGGATGCCCGGTGCGGTAGGCTGAGGCGCGTGATCCTGCTGCTCTACGGAGGCGACGAGGCGGCCATCCGCCGGCGGCTGCGCGAACTGAAGGAGCAGGCCGACGGCGGGACGGGCATGCTCGTCCATAACTTCACGGAGATCGACGGGCGGGATGCGAAGCCGGCCGACGTGGCGGCGCCGGCGATGGCGCCGCCCTTTCTTGCGCCGCTGCGGCTGGTGGTGGTGGAGAACCTGCTGGCGCGGTTCGAGCCGCGGGGCGGGGCACGGGGTTCGCGCTCAGCCGGCGCGTGGGCGGAGCTGCCGGCGCTGCTGGAGAAGGTGCCGGAGTCCTCGGCGGTGGTATTCGTCGGGCGGCCGTTCCTTGCGGAGCAGCAGATGCGGCAGGTGACGGATGCGAACCCGCTGGTGCAGCTCATCAAGAAGGTGCCGGGCGTGCAGGCGGAGCACTATCCGGCGCTCACGAAGCAGCAGGACCGGGTGCGGTACATCCGGGAGGAGGCGAGCATCCGGGGGATCCGGTTCCGGAGCGGCGCGCCGGCGCGGGAGGAGTTGCAGCCCGGGGAGGAGCCGCCGCCCGAGACCGACCCGGTGGCGTACCTAGCGAATACGCTCGGCGGCAACACGCTGCTGATTGCGAACGAGCTGGACAAGCTCGCGCTCTGGGCGATGGGGCGGGAGGTTTCGGTGCTGGATGTGATGCGGGTGTGCGCGGGCGAGCGGGAGCCGGACCACTTCCGGATGGTGGATGCGCTGATGGACGGCGACCTGGGGACGGCGCTCGACCTGCTGCGGCGGCGGCTGGCCCTGGGGGAGTCGCAGCAGGGGATTCTCGGGGCGGTGTTCGAGCGGTACCGGTCGCTCGGGGCGCTGGCCGCGCTGCTGGAGGAAGGGGCAAGCGAGGAGGAGATCGACCGCCAGCTGGGGAATGTGGCGCGGTACCAGAACCTGAAGCAGGCGGCCGTGCAGCGGGCGCGGAGGCACGGCACGGCGGCGGTGCGGGAGGCGTTCGCCATCCTGGTGGAGGCGGACCGGGCGCACAAGACGAACGAGATGGACGAGGACGTGGCGCTGGAGGTGGCGTTTGCCCGGCTGGCGCGGCTGGCGCCGGTGCGGGGGCCGCTGGCTGCGGGGCGGCGGCGTTAGCCGGCGGTGTCCTGCCAGATGGGGTTGTAGCAGGCGACGCGGCGGTTGCCCTCCCCGGCCGGCTCGAGGGGCGGCGGGGGCGCTTCACGGCAGCGGCTGAGCGCTTTGCTGCAGCGGGGAAGGAAGGGGCAGCGGGCGGCGGGTGCGGTCATCTCGGGCGGGCTGCCGGGGATCTGGTGGAGATGGGCCCGGACGCCGTCGACGCGGGGAAGCGTGGCGAGGAGGCCGTGGCTGTACGGATGGAGCGGGCGGCGCAGGATGTCGCGCACGGGGCCTTCTTCGACGATGCGGCCGGCGTACATGACGGCGACGCGGTCGGCGACCTGGGCGACGACGCCGAAGTCGTGGGTGACGAGGAGGACGGCGGTGCCGCGCTCGGCGCGGAGGCGTTCGAGCTGGTAGAGGATCTGGGCCTGGACGGTGACATCGAGGGCGCTGGTGGGCTCATCGGCGATGAGGAGCT